>NZ_JAUSUL010000001.1:400000-729658 GCF_030814015.1 Amorphus orientalis | reverse complement strand
CCCTCACCTTCCGCCGCATCTCCGGTTTACCGCGGCACCGTGACGACCATCTCACGACCGCCCGTCGCGTGAACCGAATCGACGGCCCGCACGGTCACCTCGTGGAGGCCCGCGGGGATCGCGACGCCGGAGAGGCTCCGGGTGAACGGCTGCTCGTCCACATGGGGATGCAGGAGTTCGCGGGTTCCCAGCACCGCCCCGTCCGGACCCAGCACCTGGAACGCGTTGGCGTAGTGGTCCCAGCCTTCGTCGGCATGGCGCACCGTCACGTCGAAGCGATAGGTGCCGCCGCCTTCGGCCCGGACCACGACATCCACGACATCGGCTTCTCCCGCATACGCGGCGAGCGGCCAGAGCGACGCCGCAAGCAGCGTGATCAGAAATCTTGATCGGGTTCGGGCCATGGCATTTCCTCCGTGCGTCTGCCGCAGACCGGTCGTCCCCCTGCCGGGTGCACACGGGCAACTCACGTCCCCGCGAGTGCCCGGAAGGTGCAGAGCCGAAATAGGCCTAGAACGGGGTCACCCTTCTCAGCGTCAGATTGATACGACCACCTTCCGGCAGCAGCGACGACGAGCCGGACAGGATCCGGTCGATGCCGTGATAGGCCAGCCGATCGTCGCCGCCGAAGACGATGACATCGCCCGACGCCAGGCGCATCGACCGTGTCGCTGCCTTGCGGGTGGTGCCGCCGATCCGGAAGACCGCCGTGTCGCCCAGCGAGACGGAGACCACCGGGGCCTCGAAGGTCCGCTCGTCCCGGTCCTGATGCAGGCCGAGCTTCGTTCCGGGCCCATAGAGATTGACCAGACACGCCTCCGGCCCGACCGGCACGCCGGCCACCTCGTGCCAGAGATCCAGAAGACGCTGCGGAATCTCCGGCCACGGCGCGCCTGTCTCCGGATGGTGCGGCTGATAGCGATAGCCGTCGATATCGGACACCCAGCCGAGCGGACCGCAATTCGTCATGCGGACGGAAAAGGGCTTTCCGCTGCGCGGCATGCGCGGAACGAACAGGGGCGCCCGCTCCAGGACCGCGCCGAGGTCCGCCACGAGTGCCCGCTGATCCTCGGTTTTGAACCGTTCCGGCAGGATCTGAACCGTCATCGTCGCCTCTTCCCGCAGTTTGCGCGGCGGCGGCCACCTGCGACCGTCCCGGCGTCACTCTGGCAAAAAATCGCATCGGAAGAGACCCCGGTTCCGCCCGGGGCCGGCTTGCGGCCTTTTTGCGCCCTTCTTATATAGCTCGCAGCGATTTGACCCATCGTCGGTCAGATCTCATCCGTTTGCGTTCGTAATGACATCAGGGGGCCGGCCGGCATTCGCCGGCTTTGTCGGACGCCGCCAGGGTCCGAACGGTCTGCCAGAAGGAGAGAGTGATATGAGCAAGGTCATCGGCATCGACCTCGGCACGACGAACTCGTGCGTCGCGGTGATGGACGGCAAGCAGGCAAAGGTGATCGAGAATGCGGAAGGCGTGCGCACCACGCCGTCGATGGTCGCATTCAACGATGACGGCGAGCGTCTGGTTGGACAGCCGGCCAAGCGCCAGGCGGTCACCAACCCCGAGAACACCCTGTTTGCCGTGAAGCGCCTGATCGGCCGCCGCTACGATGACCCGACCGTGACCAAGGACAAGGATCTTGTGCCGTACAAGATCGTGCGCGCCGACAATGGCGACGCCTGGGTCCGCGTCGAGGAAACCGATTATTCGCCCTCGCAGATTTCCGCCTTCATCCTCCAGAAGATGAAGGAGACCGCCGAGTCCTATCTCGGCAGCGAGGTCACCCAGGCGGTGATCACCGTTCCCGCCTACTTCAACGATTCCCAGCGTCAGGCCACCAAGGACGCCGGCAAGATCGCCGGCCTGGAAGTGCTGCGCATCATCAACGAGCCGACCGCGGCCGCCCTCGCCTACGGCCTGGACAAGACCGAAGGCAAGACGATCGCCGTGTACGACCTCGGCGGCGGCACCTTCGACGTCTCGATCCTGGAGATCGGTGACGGCGTGTTCGAGGTGAAGTCGACCAACGGCGACACCTTCCTCGGCGGCGAAGACTTCGACATGCGCCTCGTCGACTACCTGGCCGGGGAGTTCAAGAAGGAGCAGGGCATCGACCTGCGCGGCGACAAGCTCGCCCTTCAGCGCCTCAAGGAGGCGGCCGAGAAGGCGAAGATCGAGCTGTCGTCGGCCAGCCAGACCGAGATCAACCTGCCCTTCATCACCGCCGACCAGTCCGGTCCGAAGCACATGGCGCTGAAGCTCTCGCGCTCCAAGTTCGAGAGCCTGGTGGACGATCTGGTGCAGCGCACGATCGACCCCTGCAAGAACGCCCTCAAGGACGCGGAGATGCAGGCCGGCCAGATCGACGAAGTGGTTCTCGTCGGCGGCATGACCCGCATGCCGAAGATCCAGGAGACGGTGAAGCAGTTCTTCGGCAAGGAGCCGCACAAGGGCGTGAACCCGGACGAGGTCGTGGCCATCGGCGCCGCGATTCAGGCCGGCGTGCTCCAGGGCGACGTCAAGGACGTGCTGCTGCTGGACGTCACCCCGCTCTCGCTCGGCATCGAGACCCTCGGCGGCGTGTTCACCCGCCTGATCGACCGCAACACCACCATCCCGACCAAGAAGTCGCAGACCTTCTCCACGGCCGAGGATGGACAGACGGCGGTGACGATCCGCGTCTTCCAGGGTGAGCGCGAGATGGCGGCGGACAACAAGATGCTCGGCCAGTTCGACCTGGTCGGCATTCCGCCGGCACCGCGCGGCGTGCCCCAGATCGAGGTCGCCTTCGACATCGACGCCAACGGCATCGTGAACGTGTCCGCCAAGGACAAGGGCACTGGCAAGGAGCAGCAGATCCGCATCCAGGCCTCCGGCGGCCTGTCCGACGCCGACATCGAGCAGATGGTGAAGGACGCGGAGAGCCACGCCGAGGAAGACAAAAAGCGGCGTCAGCTCGTCGAGGCCCGCAACCAGGCCGAGGCGCTGGTCCACTCCACCGAGAAGATGCTCGAGGAGAACGGCGACAAGGTTCCGGAAGCCGAGAAGGCCACGGTCCAGGGCGCGCTCGACGACCTGAAGACCGCGCTGGCCGGCGAAGATCCGCAGGAGATCGAGGCCAAGAGCCAGGCGCTGGCCCAGGCGTCCATGAAGCTCGGCGAGCACCTCTACAGCCAGAGCGGCGAGGAGGCCCCGACGGGCGAGCAGGACGAGCAGGCTTCGAGCCAGAACGACGACGTCGTCGACGCCGACTTCGAAGAGGTCAAGGACGACGACCAGAAGCGCAGCGCCTGATCCGGCCTGCGGACCGACAAAAGATGCGGCGCACCCGGTGTGCCGCATCTTTCGCATTCGAGCACGTTTGAACCGAAGCCCGGGATCCCAAGTGCCGACCTGCTCCCTTCCGCATTCCGCCCCTCGCCACATCCACGGTGAAGGGCACGTAATGCCGATGGTCCGAGCGGCGGCCGGATCCGCAAGCTAGAGTCTGCACACCATGGCAAAGCGCGACTACTACGAGGTTCTGGGCGTCCACGCGCAGGCGTCCGAAACCGAGTTGAAGAGCGCCTACCGCAAGCTCGCCATGCAGTTCCACCCGGACCGCAATCCGGGCAATGCCGACGCCGAGGTCAAGTTCAAGGAAGTCAGCGAGGCCTACGAGATCCTGAAGGATCCGCAGCGCCGGGCGGCCTATGACCGGTTCGGCCACGCGGCATTCGAGAACGGCGCGGGTGGAGGCCCCGGCGGCGCCGGATTCGGGGGCGACTTCGCCTCCGCGATGTCCGACATCTTCGACGAATTCTTCGGCATGGGTCCGCGGCGCCGGTCCGGCGGCGGCCGCGAGCGCGGGGCGGACCTGCGCTACAATCTCGAGATCGACCTGGAAGAGGCCTTTAAAGGCAAGACCGTCGAGATCGAGGTCCCGACCTCCGTGACCTGTTCGACCTGCTCGGGCAGCGGCGCCAAGCCGGGCACCTCGCCCAGCGCCTGCCAGACCTGCAAGGGCGCCGGCCGCGTTCGGGCGACCCAGGGCTTCTTCACCCTCGAGCGGACCTGCCCGACCTGCCAGGGCCGCGGCAGCGTGGTCACCGATCCCTGCGATGCGTGTTCCGGCCAGGGCCGCATCGCCGAGGAGCGCAAGCTCTCCGTGAACATTCCCGCCGGCATCGAGGACGGCACCCGCATCCGGCTCGCCGGCGAGGGCGAGGCCGGCGTGATGGGCGGTCCGGCCGGGGATCTCTACATCTTCCTGTCGATCAAGCCGCACGCCTTCTTCCAGCGCGAGGGCGCCGACATCTTCTGCCGGGTACCGATCTCGCTGACCACGGCGGCGCTCGGCGGCGAGTTCGAGGTGCCCACGGTCGCCGGCGACAAGACCCGGGTGAAAGTGCCGGAGGGGACCCAGACCGGGCGCCAGTTCCGGCTGAAGTCGAAGGGCATGCCGGTCATTCGCGGGCCGCAGTTCGGCGACATGTACATTCAGGTTGTTGTCGAGACGCCGCGCAATCTCACGAAAAGACAGCGCGAGCTTCTTGAGGCCTTTGAAGAAGAGACGTCACAGGATAATCATCCCGAATCGCATGGCTTCTTCTCCCGGGTGAAGGATTTCTTCGACAGCCTCGGGAGCTGAGGCGGGAGCGCGCGTGGACCCCGGCGCGGGCGCGGCGCTGCCGATTGAGACGAAAAGGCTTCCGATGCTTGCCATTGCCCGCACTCATGCCCGTCGCTTTTCCGACCGCTTCGTGGACGAAGTCCGGTTTCTCCGGGCCTGGGTCGAGCGACCTTTGATCACCGGCGCGGTCGCCCCGTCCGGCGCCAGCCTCTCGCGCCTGATGGCGAGCTTCGTGGATGCCGACTGCGGCAGCCCGATCGTCGAGCTGGGTCCGGGCACCGGCGTCGTCACCGACGCGCTGGTCAAGCGGGGCATCGACGAGTCGCGGCTGATCCTGATCGAGTACAGCCCCGACTTCTGCGCGCTTCTGGCCGAACGCTTCCCGCGCGCCACGATCATCGAGGGCGACGCCTACGCGATGGCGGAGTCGCTGGGGACTCCGACGCCCGGCTCGCTGGCCGGCGTCGTCTCCAGCCTGCCGCTGTTCACCCGGCCGCTGGAAGCCCGCCAGAAGCTGATCGAGGATGCGCTGGAGCTGAACCGGCCCGGCGCTCCGTTCATCCAGTTCTCCTATGCGCTGGTGCCGCCGGTGCCCGAGGTCCACGGCCGCTACGGCGTGACGCGGACGTCCTGGGTCGTGCGCAACGTTCCGCCGGCCCGGGTGTGGCTGTATCGGCGCGCCGTCGAGGCCCAGACCGATACCCCCACCATGGCCGCCTGACACGCGGCTTCCGACCGCGTTTGCAATACGGCGTCGGCACCATACATCAGGGTGCGTAGCCGGCGGGCCCTCCCCGCCGAGACAGTCAGTGTTTGTTTGAGGTCTCCATGACGTCTTCCGCAGATCCGATCGGCTGGCACGGCACCACCATCCTGGCCGTGCGCAAGGGCGACGAGGTCGTCATCGCCGGCGATGGCCAGGTGTCCTTCGGCCAGACGGTCATGAAGTCCAACGCCCGCAAGGTCCGCCCGCTGGGCGACGGCGACGTGATCTCCGGGTTCGCCGGGGCCACTGCCGACGCCTTCACGCTTCTGGAACGGCTGGAGCAGAAGCTCGAGCAGTATCGCGGCCAGCTCCTCCGCTCCTGCGTCGAACTGGCCAAGGACTGGCGCACCGACCGCTATCTGCGCCGCCTCGAGGCGATGATGATCGTCGCCGACGTCAACCAGACGCTGGTGCTGACCGGCAACGGCGACGTGCTGGAGCCGGAGGACGGCGTCGTCGGCATCGGCTCGGGCGGCCTCTACGCCCTTGCCGCGGCGCGCGCGCTGATGGACACCGACATGGACGCCGAGACCATTGCGCGGCGCGCGATGGGGATCGCCGGCGACATCTGCGTCTATACCAACAACGAGCTCGTCGTGGAGCGCCTCAAGCCCGGCGCCTGACCGGTAGCTGCGGCCGTCAGGCGGCGCCAGCCCGATATCCTCCAGATCTTCGGAAAGACAATCATGGCTTTTGCATCCACCAAGGACGATGACCCAGAGACGGCCGCCGGCGCGCAGCAGTGGGGCTCCGACCGCAAGGACACCCCCATGGCGACCTTCTCGCCGCGCGAGATCGTGTCCGAACTCGACCGCTTCATCGTGGGCCAGCATGCCGCCAAGCGGGCGGTTTCCATCGCGCTCCGGAACCGCTGGCGGCGGCAGCAGCTCGCCGACGACATCCGCGACGAGGTGATGCCGAAGAACATCCTGATGATCGGCCCGACCGGCGTCGGCAAGACGGAGATCTCGCGCCGTCTCGCCAAGCTCGCCAACGCGCCCTTCATCAAGGTCGAGGCGACCAAGTTCACCGAGGTCGGCTATGTCGGCCGGGACGTGGAATCGATCATCCGCGACCTTCTGGAGATCGGCATCTCCCAGGTTCGCGAACGCCGGCGCAAGGACGTGCGGGCGACCGCCCACCTGGCGGCGGAAGAGCGCGTGCTGGATTCGCTCGTCGGCAAGAACGCCAGCCCCGCCACCCGCGACAGCTTCCGCAAGCGCCTGCGCGCCGGCGAGCTGGACGACAAGGAGATCGAGATCGAGGTGACCCAGTCACCCTCGATGCCAAGCTTCGACGTGCCGGGCATGGGCGGCAATGTCGGCGTGATGAACCTCTCCGACGTGCTTGGCAAGGCGTTCGGCGGCGTCAAGAAAACCCGCAAGACCAGCGTCGCGGATTCCTACGAGTACCTCATCAACGAGGAGTCCGACCGGCTGCTCGACGAGGAAAGCCTGGTCCAGGAAGCCATCGCCGAGGTCCAGGGCAACGGGATCGTGTTTCTCGACGAGATCGACAAGGTCACCGCGCGCGGCGGCAAGGTCTCCGGGGACGTCTCCCGCGAAGGCGTGCAGCGCGATCTGCTGCCGCTCGTCGAAGGCACCACCGTCCAGACCAAGCACGGCGCGGTGAAGACCGACCACATCCTGTTCGTGGCCTCGGGTGCCTTCCACGTCTCCAGCCCGTCCGACCTCCTGCCGGAGCTGCAGGGCCGGCTGCCGATCCGCGTCGAACTCAAGCCGCTCACCCGCGAGGACTTCCGGGCGATCCTGACGGAGACCGAAGCCAGCCTGATCCGGCAGTCGGTCGCGCTGATGAAGACCGAGGACGTGAACCTCGTTTTCACCGAGGATGCCATCGACGCGATCGCGGAAGTGGCGGTCGAGATCAACGCCACGGTGGAGAATATCGGCGCGCGGCGGCTGCAGACCGTCATGGAGCGGGTGCTGGACGATATCTCGTTCACGGCGTCGGACCGCAGCGGCGAAACCGTGACGATCGATGCGGCCTACGTGCACGACAATCTCGGCGAGCTCGCCAAGAACGCGGACCTGAGCCGCTTTATTCTGTAGCCGACCACACGCCGTCCCGGTGGACAGCCGGCGGCGCGCCTTGTAGGTCCTTCGGCGGGCCGCATCGCAGGATGCGGCCGTCGCTTGAACCTCGGAAAACCTGATGGCGCGCCTGCGTGACATCCACTCGTTCTGGATCGGGCCGGAGCTGCCGCCGCTCGCGCAGATGTGCCTCGCGTCCTTCGTGGCCGCCGGTCACAGGGTGGTTCTGCATGCCTACGAGCCTCTGACAGGACCGGCCGGCGTGGAAGTCGTGGACGCGGCCGACGTGCTGCCGGCAGACGCGGTCTTCCAGCACGAACGGTCGGGCGGCCTGTCGATGTTCGCCGACCTTTTCCGTTATCGCATGCTGCAGAAGCACGACGGTGTGATCTGGGTCGACACCGACGTCTACTGCCTGCGCCCGTTCGACTTCGAGCCCGATTATGTCTTCGGCGTCGAACGAACCCGGTTCCGCGACGATTCGATCAGCAACGCGATCCTGGCGGCACCGGCCGGAAGCGAACTTCTCAAGCGGCTGGTCGGCCTGTTCGAGACCCCGGTGCGCGCGGCCCGCTACGAGCGGCTGCCGCAGCAGCGGCTGCGCTTCTATGCGCTCTGGGCTCTCGGCATCCGGTTTCCGATCTCACGCATGAGTCGGCACGTCGCCGGCCCGCCGGCCCTCACCCATCTGGTCGACCGGCTGGAACTGCGCCGGCACGCGCTGCCGCTGCCGGCGTTCTTCGAAGACCAGGGGCCCCGGCTGTTTCAGCCGGGGACGGCATCCCTTCTCGAGGATCCCGATCGCTACGCGGTCCATTTCTGCGCCGCCACGGTGCCGGACGGGCTGACGCCCGCGGCCGACAGCGCATTCCAGGCCTGCGCGCAGCGGGCCGGCCTCGGCGGGCAGGCGATCAGCGATAGACCGAGATCGCCCGCCCGGCGACAGTCGCACCGTTGAAGCGGTTTTCCTCGGTCGCCAGCAGCGTCGCGACGTTGCCGCCCTCGCCGTTCTTCAGCGTGATCTGCTTGCCCGACAGGTCCCAGGCCGAGACGGTCGACAGTTCGTCGCCCTCGCAGCCACGGGTCGAGGCGCGGTAGCCGCCGGTCCAGGTGGTCAGCGTCATGAACAGCTGGCAGGTTTCGCCGGCCGACGTCACGCCCCAGCCGCCGAGCAGATCGGACCGCTCGAGATTGAGCGCGGTCGACTGATCGGGAAGCGAGGCGACCTGGGTTTCCTCGGTCGTCTGCTCCGTCGTCTCCTCGACCGGAGGCTGTTCCGGCGGAGCCGGCTCGATCGGCTGGAGTTGTCCGGAACTGACCGGCTGGCTCGGGGTCGCTGGGAGTGACGGCGCGTAGCGCCCCGACGTGCTCGAGCAGCCGCCAACGGCCACTCCGACAGCTACCAGCGCTAGGATCCATGTCTTACAGGCCATTGTCTCCGACTTCCTGTTTCCGCGTTCCGGGTCCACCCACTACAATGTCTTTGGCGGGATAAGGTTTACCCATTCTTGACGCAAGTTTTTGGGCAAACGCGAATCCGACCGTTTTCCGTCGGCCGGATCGCTCCCGACAGCGACATCCCGACCGGCCAGCCCGCCGCTGCTCCTGTCAGTCCCGCGTACCAGCGGCCACGTCTTTTCCCCTCGATCCGATCCGCCCGGCCTTGTCTTTGTGTGCACCGCACAATACATAGAGTTCGGATTTGCGAGTAGCGCATGCGTATCTTGGCGCGAAAAAATCGGCGCATTCCATGAAAAATTGAATAGGGAAGCACCGAGGGGCGGCAGATTTCCGGATCGGCTGGAGATATTTATGCCGCAACGCAACACGACTTTTGCCACTTTTCCCGGCGTCAGCCGCCGGATGAGACGCAGCGATGAAGCTGCGTACCGCGCACATCTCTTGCGCCTCGACCAGCAGACGCGACGCGGCCGGTTCGGCCACGGCGTATCGGACGATTTTCTGAGCGACTACGCCGCGCGAACCATCGCCAGCGAGGCGACTCTGCACGGCTATTTCGAAGACGGGCTCCTGCGCGGCGTCGCCGAGCTGCACCCCTTGGGCAGCATGGACGTCGCCACCGCCGAGGCCGCCTTCTCCGTCGAACCGGGCTGGCAGGGGCGCGGCATCGGCAGCATGCTGATGGAGCGCATTCTCTCCACGGCCTGTGCCCGCGGCATCTCCCGGGTCATCGTCACCTGTCAGGCCTCCAACCGCACCATGCGGCGGCTGGCGACCGGTTTCGCCGCCGAGCTGGAGATCATCGGCGACGAGGTGATGGGCCAGATGACCACTCCGCGCCCGACGGCGTTCACCTATGCGCGGGAAGCCATCGAGGAGGGCTACGACTTCGCGACCGCCCTGATGGACGCGACGTGGCCCATGCGGCCGAAAAGCAGCTGACGCACGCCCGGCTGTCGGGAACCGCGCGGCAGTCGCAGTCGTCACAGCATGGACGGCAGGATCCGGTCCGGAGGCCGGTGGCCGTCCATGAACGTGCGGATGTTGATGATGACCTTCTCGCCCATGTCGACGCGGCCTTCGATCGTGGCCGAGCCCATATGCGGCAGGAGCACGACCTGGCCCGTCCGGGTGAGCGCCATCAGCTTCGGATTGACCGCGGGCTCCTGCTCGAACACGTCCAGACCGGCCCCGGCCAGATCGCCCGCCTCCAGCATGCGCACCAGGGCGGTCTCGTCGAGCACCTCGCCGCGCGCCGTGTTGACGATGTAGGCCTCCGGCCGCATCAGCTTCAGCCTGCGCGCCGACAGGAGGTGATAGGTCGCGGGCGTGCGCGGGCAATGGATCGAGATGACGTCCATCCGGGCGAGCATCTGGTCGAGGCTGTCCCAGTAGGTCGCCTCCAGCTCCTCCTCCAGCCCGGAGGCCACCCGGCGCCGGTTGTGATAGTGGATCGACATGCCGAACGCCTTCGCGCGGCGTGCCACCGCCGTACCGATGCGCCCCATGCCGACGATCCCCAGCCGCTTTCCGGAGATCCGCCGTCCGAGCATCCAGGTCGGCGACCAGCCATTCCACTCGTTCTGTTCGATCGCGCGGATGCCGTCCACCAGCCGGCGCGGCACCGCCAGCATCAGCGCCATCGTCATGTCGGCGGTGTCCTCGGTCAGGACGCCGGGCGTGTTGGTGACGGTGATGCCGCGGTTGTTGGCTGTCGGCACGTCGATGTTGTCGACGCCGTTGCCGAAGTTGGCGATCAGCCGCAGCTTGTCCCCGGCCTGGGACAGCACGGCCGTGTCGATCTTGTCGGTGATGGTGGGAACCAGCACGTCCGCCGTCTTGGCGGCTTCGACCAGTTCCGCCTGGGTCATCGGCCGGTCGTCGACGTTCAACCGTGTATCGAAGAGCTCCCGCATCCGGGTTTCCACGGCATCCGGAAGCTTCCGTGTGACCACCACCAGCGGCTTTTTCTTTGCCATCGCGACCGACTCGCCCGAGTTGTTGACGTCCCAGAGGCCTTCCGGGCATAGCGCAGACCGGCTCGCCGCCCGAAAGACACGACACTAAAAATCCTTGGAGCCGGTCCGCCTTTCCTGCGAAGGGCAGGCCCGCTCCAGACCCCGACCCGGTCCGGCGGCGCGGCCGGGCTCCTGCGGTCATGATCGTTCCTAACAGGTCGGAGCGCGATCCGGGAAGAAGCCGTCGTCCGACTTTTCCCCACCCCGCTCCGGCCGGCATCGTGCGCATGCGGCGGCGGGAAAGGCCCGCTCCGCATGCTGAGAAGGTCTATCAGACCGAAGTCGAAACACAACTCGACACCGCAAACGCCGCCGCCCGCAAGCCGACGCTCACCCGAAGCGCTTGATCGACGGGCGATGGTCTCCTAGAGCCTTTCGGGATCGGACGGAAACACCCGACCGACGGACACGGGCTCCACCATTGTTTTACGGAGCCCTGCCGGCCGGACTGCACCGAGCCGGACCGGGTGCCGCCGACAGACGCGGAGACAGCAAGTTGGTAGAGTATCGCCTGCCCGGACCACCCTTCCGCCTTTGGGCCGCCACGCTTGTGACCGTTCTCGCCCTCGCCTGTGCGGGCGGCGGCGCGCTGGCCCAGGTCCAGGTTCAGAAAGGGCCGAGCGGGCTTCCCCTGCCCCGGTTCGTCAGCCTGAAGTCCAACGAGGTGAACGTGCGCGTTGGACCGGGCACCGACTACGGAATCAAGTGGACCTTCACGCGGGAGGGCTGGCCGGTCGAGGTGGTGCAGGAATTCGACAACTGGCGACGCATCCGCGATTCGGACGGCGCGGAGGGCTGGGTCTATCACAGCCTCTTGGCGAGCCGGCGCACCGTTCTGGTCGCCCCGTGGCGGACCGACCCCGTGCCCCTGCGTGCACGGCCTGACGACGAAGCCGATGTCACCGCCATGCTGCAGCCGATGGTGATGGCCGACGTCGACAATTGCGACAAGACCTGGTGCGAGATCTTCGGATCCAACTGGCGCGGCTTCGTCGCCCAGAAGACCCTGTTCGGCGTCTATCCCAACGAAATGATCGACTGAGCCGAACGCCGGGCGCGCCACCGGTGCGCCGGACCGGTCTTTCCGGCCCCGAAAAAGAAAAACCCGCCCGTTCGCTGTCCGCGAACGGCCGGGCCTTCGATCTCCGTGGCGGGAGGCCTGGTCGGGTCAGCCGCGCTCGATCGGGCGAATGCGCACGACCACGTCGACCCGGACGATCTCCATGCCTTCCGGCGCTTCGGGAATGTCGTCGATCGCCAGCGAGCCACCCGGAATGTCGACCACCGAATTGTCTTCCTCGTTGAAGAAGTGGTGATGGTCACTGGTGTTCGTGTCGAAATAGGTCTTCGTGCCGTCGACGGCGACCTCACGCAGGAACCCGGCCTGGGTGAACTGGTGCAGGGTGTTGTAGACCGTCGCGAGCGACACCGGCACGCGGGCGGAAATCGCCTCCTCGTGCAGTTGCTCCGCGGAGATGTGCCGGTTGCCGTGCTTGTACAGCAGGTCGGCCAGCGCAATGCGCTGCCGGGTCGGGCGGAGACCGGCGTCCCGCAACATCATCTTGATGTCCCGCGCCTTGCTCGCACCGTGATGCATCTCGTGGTGGATGCGGGCTCCGTGCATCTCGTTCTCCTTCGTTCCCGCCATCGCGTGCTCGACCTAGTCCCGCCAACCTCGCTGCCAGAACCGCCGTACCGATCGATTGTCGGAATATGGTTGCAGATGTAACCGTTGTAAATGCAGATCTCAATAGTCGAAATTAACAGAGCCTCAGCCAGCGTGCAATCATGGCGCCATTTCGAGGTCGCGGCGCAACGCGCCATTGTGTCGCGTTTTCCATTTCGCGCGCAATGCTCAGCGGTGGCTTTGCGGTCATAAAACCGTATGTTAGGAAACCCGCCGTTGCGTTCCCCCTATTCGATGGGTCTTCAGGACCATGACCGCCTGGGAGCGTGGCGCAGTTGCGGCTCGGCCGATGCGCCTGCCTGTTGAAGACCCGGCTCCGCCGGGCCCCGGCAGACGGGATCGGCCAGGAACGGATGAGGAATTTGAACCGGCATGGGCACTGATCAGCGCCGCTCCAGTTTCGAGTATGAGGATCTTCTGGCGTGTGGTCGCGGCGAGCTGTTCGGACCGGGCAACGCGCAGCTTCCGCTGCCCCCGATGCTGATGTTCGACCGGATCTCGTCGATCTCCGACGAAGGCGGCGCCCACGGCAAGGGCCAGATAACCGCGGAGCTGGCCATTCGCCCGGACCTCTGGTTCTTCGCCTGCCACTTCAAGGACGATCCGGTGATGCCGGGCTGTCTCGGGCTGGACGCCCTCTGGCAGATGCTCGGCTTCTTCCTGGGCTGGCTCGGGGCGCCGGGCCGGGGCCGCGCCCTGTCGGCCGGGGAGGTGAAATTCTCCGGGATGGTCCTGCCGTCCGTCAAGACCGTGGAATACGGCGTCGACATCAAGCGCGTGATGCGCTCCAAGCTGACCCTCGGAATCGGTGACGGGTGGGTGAAGGCCGACGGCGAACCCATTTTCTCTGCCCAGGGTCTGCGCGTCGGCCTGTTCGTCGACGACGCTCAGGTGTCGATGGGTTGACGGCGGCGCGTCCGCGCACGAAACAGCCAGCTATCATCAAGCGGCGCCCCGGTCTGCCGGGCGCGCCGGATCAGGATCCCGCCGGCCGATATGGACACGCCGGAAGGACCGGGAGATGATCGACCCCGAAGCGGCAGTCGCCGCGGACGGTCGATCCCGGAAGTCATCAGGCGCCGGCGGAAGACCAAGGAGGCCCGAATGAGACGAGTGGTCGTTACCGGGATGGGGATCGTGTCCTCGATCGGCAACTCGACCCAAGAAGTGCTCGCGTCGCTGCGCGAAGCGCGTCCGGGCATCGTGCGGGCCGAGGACTACGTGCGGCTCGGGTTCCGCAGTCAGGTCCATGGCGCCCCCACGCTGAACGCCGAAGAGGTCGTCGACCGGCGCGCCATGCGCTTCCACGGCGGCGGCACGGCCTGGAACCATGTGGCCATGGAGCAGGCGATCCAAGATTCGGGGCTCGAGGAGAGCGACATCTCCAACGAGCGCACGGGCATCATCATGGGATCGGGCGGCCCCTCCACCCACGCCATCGTCGAAGCAGCCGACATCACGCGGGACAAGGGACCGCGCCGGGTGGGGCCCTTCGCGGTCCCCAAATCGATGTCGTCGACCGCGTCGGCGACGCTGGCCACCTGGTTCAAGATCAAGGGGCTGAACCACTCGATCTCGGCGGCCTGCGCCACCACCAACATCTGCATCGGCTCGGCTTGCGAACAGATCCAGATGGGCAAGCAGGACGTCATCTTCGCGGGCGGCTGCGAGGAACTCGACTGGACCCTGTCGGTCCTGTTCGACGCGATGGGCGCGATGTCGAGCAAGTACAACGACACTCCGCAAAGGGCTTCCCGCGCCTATGACGCGGACCGGGACGGTTTCGTCATTTCCGGCGGCGCCGGTGTCCTCGTGCTGGAAGAGCTCGAGCACGCCAAGGCGCGCGGCGCCACCATCCATGCGGAAATCGTCGGCTATGCCCACACCTCGGACGGCGTCGACATGGTGCAGCCGTCCGGCGAGGGCGGCGCCCGCTGCATGAAGGCGGCCGTGGAACAGGCGGGCATGCCGATCGACTACATCAACCCGCATGCCACCTCCACGCCGATCGGCGACATCAAGGAGATCGAGGCGATCAAGTCCGTCTTCGGCGACAAGATTCCGCCGATTTCCGCGACCAAGTCCCTTACCGGGCACTCTCAGGGTGCCGCCGGCGTGCACGAGGCGATCTATTCGCTGCTGATGATGAAGAACAATTTCATCTGCGAATCGGCCAACATCGAGACGCTCGATCCGGCCTTCGAGGATGTCCCGATCGTCCGGGAGCGCCAGGACGACGTCGCGCTGGAATGCGTCATGTCCAACGCATTCGGGTTCGGCGGAACCAACGCATCGGTCGTGTTCAAGCGCTACGACGGGTGACGAACAAAACGGGCGCCATGGCAGCCGCCGGTCGGATCGTCGCGATCCGGTCGCCGGCAGGGCTGCCGAAGTGATTGAGTCTGGAGTTCGGTCGCGCCGGTCAGATGAAGTCATCTGACCGCAACGGGGCTCCATCGGAGACGCAGATCCCGATCGACGCGGTCGGAGCCAGGAGGTTGGTCGAATGGCGGGAGTAATGGCGGGCAAGCGGGGCCTCGTGTTTGGCGTCGCGAACAACCATTCGATCGCGTGGGGCATTGCCAAGCGTCTTGCCGAAGAAGGCGCGGAGATCGGCTTCACCTACCAGGGCGACCAGTTCGGCCGCCGGGTCCAGCCGCTCGCCGACTCCGTCAACGCGCCCTTCGTGATGCCGTGCGATGTGGAGGACACCACCTCCGTCGACGCGGTCTTCGACAAGGCCCGGGAGACCTGGGGCTCGATCGACTTCATGGTCCACGCCATCGCCCACTCCGACCGGACCGAGCTGAAGGGCCGCTACTGCGACACCAGCCGCGAGAATTTCGTGCGCACCATGGTGATCTCGTGCTTCTCCTTCACCGAGGCCGCCAAGCGCGCCGCCGACCTGATGACCGACGGCGGTTCGATCGTGACGCTGACCTATGGCGGCGCGACCCGGGTGATGCCGAACTACAATGTGATGGGTGTGGCCAAGGCCGCGCTGGAATCCTCCGTGCGCTATCTCGCGGTCGATCTCGGCACCCAGAACGTCCGCGTGAATGCGATCTCGGCCGGACCGGTCCGCACCCTCGCCGGCGCCGGCGTCACCGACGCGCGCTTCATGTTCAACTATCAGCGCAAGCACGCGCCGCTCCGGCGGACGGTGACCATCGACGAGATCGGCGGAACCGGCCTCTATCTCCTTTCCGACCTCTCCTCCGGCGTGACCGGCGAGGTTCACTTCGTCGATTCCGGCTACAACATCATCTCCATGCCGCAGCTCGACGAGCTGAAGGCGGAGGAGCGCCGCGAGATGGTCGAGGAAGAGCTCGAGGCGGCGGGGCAGTCGATCCACCCGACCCGTTCGGCAAGCGGATGACGGAGCGCGCCGGATCCCCGCGTCCGCCGCTGGCGGAGCGAGCGTCGCCGCGGATCAAGATCTGCGGGCTGACCGATCCGGCTGCCGTCGACGCCGCCATCGCCGCCGGGGCCGACATGATCGGCCTCGTCTTCTTCCCCCCGAGCCCCCGCAACCTGTCGCTGGACGCGGGCGCCGTCCTGGCGGAGCGCGCACGCGGCCGGGCCGGCATCGTCGCGCTGACGGTGAACGCCGAGCCGGCGCTGCTCGACCGGATCGCCGAGACTGTCAGACCAACCCTCCTCCAGTTTCATGGCAAGGAGAGCCCCGAGACCGTGGCGGCGACGCGGACGCGGCTCGGTCTTCCGGTCATGAAGGCGATCGGCGTGGCGACCGCCGACGACCTTGAACCGGTCGCAGCCTATCGCGATATCGCGGACCATATCCTGCTGGATGCCAAACCGCCCAGGGACGCGACGCGGCCGGGCGGGAACGGAGCGGCGTTCGACTGGTCGCTGCTCGCCGCGCTTGACCGGGGCTTGCCCTTCATGCTTTCCGGTGGGCTTACTCCGGAGAATGTATCGGACGCCGTGACAGTTGTTCGCCCCTGGGCCGTCGACGTCTCCTCCGGAGTGGAGAGCGCGCCCGGGCAGAAGGATGTGTCCCGGATGTCGGCCTTCGTCGCATCCGTCCGGCGGGCCAGCGAAACCCTGGCCGCCGTCTGAAAATCCGCCGATCGGGCCCGGTCGCTGCGCTGCAAGGACCAGGGCCGGCGATCACCTGGGTCATGACCTAACAAGAGCCGAACCGCCGTGACGCATCATCCCAACTCGCTCCGCTCCGGTCCTGACGGGACCGGCCACTTCGGCATTTTCGGCGGCCGCTTCGTGGCCGAGACGCTGATGCCGCTGATCCTGGAGCTGGAGGAAGCCTATCGCACCGCCAAGCACGATCCGGACTTCGCCGCCGAGCTTGCCGGGCTGAACGCCACCTACACCGGCCGGCCCTCGCCGCTTTATTTCGCGGAACGGCTGACGGAGGAACTCGGCGGCGCCAAGGTCTACTTCAAGCGCGACGAGCTCAACCACACCGGCTCCCACAAGATCAACAACTGCCTCGGCCAGATCCTGCTGGCCCGGCGCATGGGCAAGACCCGCATCATCGCGGAGACGGGCGCCGGCCAGCACGGCGTGGCCACCGCCACCGTCTGCGCCCGCTTCGGCCTGCCCTGCGTGATCTACATGGGCGCCACCGACGTGGAGCGGCAGAAGCCCAACGTCTTTCGGATGAAGCTCCTCGGCGCCGAGGTGATCCCGGTCACCTCCGGCGCCGGCACCCTCAAGGACGCCATGAACGAGGCGCTGCGCGACTGGGTCGCCAACGTGGACGACACCTACTACCTGATCGGCACGGCTGCGGGGCCGCACCCCTATCCCGAGCTGGTGCGCGACTTCCAGTCGGTGATCGGCACCGAGGCCCGGGCCCAGATCCTGGAGGCCGAAGGCCGGCTGCCGGACCAGATCGTCGCCTGCGTCGGCGGCGGCTCGAACGCCATCGGCATGTTCCATCCCTTCCTGGACGATCCGGAGGTGGCCATCACCGGCGTGGAGGCCGGCGGCGACGGGCTCGACGGCGACCGGCACTGCGCCTCGCTGACGGCGGGCCGGCCGGGCGTGCTGCACGGCAACCGCACCTATCTGCTCCAGGACGACGACGGCCAGATCCTGGAAGGCCATTCGATCTCCGCGGGCCTCGACTATCCCGGCATCGGCCCGGAACACTCCTGGCTGAAGGAGACCGGGCGCGTCACTTATGTCCCCATCGGCGACCGGGAGGCCCTCGACGCCTTCCAGCTGTCGGCGCGCACGGAAGGCATCCTGCCGGCCCTGGAACCGGCCCATGCGCTTGCCCATGTGTCGAAGATCGCGCCGGAGATGGACAGGGACCGGATCATCGTCATGAACATGTGCGGCCGCGGCGACAAGGACGTGCACACCATCGCCAAGACCATGGGGTGGGACCTGTGACCGTCGCCCGTCTCGACGCCCGCTTCGCCGCCCTCAAGACCGAAGGCCGCGCCGGCCTGGTCACGTTCGTGACCTCCGGCGATCCCGACCCTGCGACCTCCCAGGCCATTCTCGACGGGCTGCCGGCGGCCGGCGCCGACGTGATCGAGCTTGGCATGCCGTTCACCGACCCCATGGCCGACGGCCCGGCGATCCAGGCGGCCTCGCTGCGCGCGCTCAAGGCCGGCCAGACCGTGGTGAAGACCCTCGACATGGTCCGCGCGTTCCGCGCCAAGGATGCCGACACGCCGATCGTGCTGATGGGCTACTACAACCCGATCTACTCCTATGGCCGCGACCGGTTCCTGGCCGATGCGGTCGAGGCCGGGGTGGACGGGCTGATCGTGGTCGACCTGCCGCCGGAGGAGGACGCCGAGCTGTGCCTGCCGGCGATGGACGCGGGCCTCGCCTTCATCCGGCTGGCGACGCCCACCACCGACGAGAAGCGCCTGCCGGTGGTCCTCGCCAACACCTCCGGCTTCGTCTACTACGTCTCGATCGCCGGGGTGACCGGCACCGCGACGCCGGACCCGGAGCGGGTGGCGCAGGCCGTGGCCGGCATCAAGGCCCACACCCGGCTGCCGGTGGCCGTCGGCTTCGGCGTCAAGACGCCCGAACAGGCCGCCGCCTTCGCCCGCACCGCCGACGCCGTGGTGGTCGGCTCCGCCCTCGTCGCCGCTGTCGCAAACACGCTCGACGATGACGGCCGGGCGACGGACGCAACCACACACGCCGTGATTGACTTGGTCAAAGACCTCGCAAACGGCATTCAATCCGCTCGCAGCGGCGCGGCGGCATGATCCGCTCCGTCCTCAACGACACATCGCAAAGGATCCGTCCGTGAACTGGATCAACAGCGTCTTCCGTCCGAAGATCCGCTCATTCCTCGAGAAGCGGGAAGTCCCCGAGAATCTCTGGATCAAGTGTCCCGAGACCGGAGAGATGGTCTTCCACCGCGATCTGGAGGCCAACCAGTACGTGGTGCCGAACTCCGGCGTGCACATGCGCATCCCGGTGGTGCACCGGCTGGAAATGCTGTTCGACGAGCGCACCTACCAGACCATCGCCACGCCCTCGGTCGCCAGCGATCCGCTCAAGTTCCGCGACGAACGCCGCTATTCCGAACGCCTGCGCGACGCCCGCGCGAAGACCGGCCGCGAGGATGCGGTTCTGGTTACCCGGGGCCGCATCGAGAGCCTGGAGACGGTCGTCGCCGTGCAGGACTTCGCCTTCATGGGCGGATCGCTCGGCATGGCGGCGGGCGAGGCGCTGATCACCGGCCTGGACGAGGCCCGCCAGAAGGGGCTTCCGTTCGTGCTGTTTGCGGCCTCCGGCGGCGCGCGCATGCAGGAGGGCATCCTGTCGCTCATGCAGATGCCGCGCACGACGGCCGCCGTCATGGCCCTCAAGGAAGCCGGCCTGCCCTATATCGTGGTCCTGACCAACCCGACCACCGGCGGCGTGACGGCCTCCTACGCCATGCTGGGTGACGTCCATATCGCCGAGCCCGGCGCGCTGATCGGCTTCGCCGGCCCCCGGGTGATCGAGCAGACGATCCGCGAGAAGCTGCCGGAGGGATTCCAGCGCGCGGAATATCTGCTGGAGCACGGCATGGTGGACATGGTCGTGCACCGTCACGACATCAGGTCGACGCTGGCGCGGCTCCTGCGGCTTCTGACGCATCAGCCCGATCCGGCCAGCCTGCCGGTCCCGGTCGACGGAGAAAGCGACACCGACGCCAAGGCCGGCCCCTCTCCGGCGGCCACCGAAACAGCGCCCGCCTCGGCAGAGGCCGGACAAACGGTCAGTTAGGCCCGCTTCCATCATCATGGACCATACAAACGCGATCCTGGAGCGCCTGCTCGCGCTCCATCCCAAGGTCATCGATCTCTCCCTGGAGCGCATGGAGCGGCTCCTGGCCGCGCTTGACCATCCCGAGCGGCGCCTGCCGCCGACGATCCACATCGCCGGCACCAACGGCAAGGGATCGACCACGGCCTTCCTGCGGGCCGCTCTGGAGGCCGCGGGCAACGGGGTCCACGTCTACACGTCTCCGCACCTGGTCCGCTTCAACGAGCGCATCCGCCTGGCGGAGCCCGGCGGCGGACGCCTGGTCGACGACGCGACGCTCGCCGAGGCGCTGGAGCGCGCGGAACGGGCGAACGGCGGCGAGCCGATCACCTTCTTCGAGATCACGACGGCGGCCGCGATGCTCCTGTTTTCGGAGCGGCCGGCGGAAGCGCTTGTGCTGGAAACCGGGCTTGGCGGACGCCTGGACGCCACCAACGTCATCGACAGCCCGCTGGTCAGCGTCATCACCCAGATCGGGCTCGACCATCAGCGCTTTCTCGGCGACGGCATCGAAGCGATCGCGGGCGAGAAGGCCGGCATCATCAAGCCGGGCCGGCCCGTCGTCGCCGCCCCCCAGAGCGATCAGGTTACCGCGGTGCTCGAAAAGGCGAGCGCCCGGGCGCGGGCACCGCTTCATCTCGGCGGTCAGGACTGGTCGGTCCTGGAGGAACACGGGCGGCTGGTCTACCAGGACGAGAATGCCCTGTTCGACCTGCCGGCGCCGCGACTTCCCGGCCGCCATCAGTTCGTCAACGCCGGCACCGCGATCGCGGCGATCCGGGCCGCCGGGCTGTGGACCGGGGTCGAGGCCGCCGAAACCGCCCTCACGACCGTGGACTGGCCGGCCCGCCTGCAGCGGCTGACCAAGGGCCGTGTCGTGGAAACGGCCATGCCGGGCGCCGAGATCTGGCTCGACGGCGGCCACAATCCGGACGCCGGCGAAGCGCTCGCCGCCTATATGGCCGACCTGGAAGACCGGGTCTCGCGGCCTCTGTTCCTGATCACGGGCATGCTGTCGACCAAGGATCCGGTCGGCTTCTTCCGCCCCTTCTCCGGGCTCGTCCGTCACGCCTTCACCGTTCCGGTGTTCGGCTCCGACGCGGCGATCGAGCCGGCGCCGCTGGCGGACATGGCGGAGGCGGCCGGTGTGCCGGCCGAACCGGTCTCCAGCGTGCGCACCGCGCTCCGGCTTCTGGCGGAAAGCTGGCGCTTCGAGCCGCCGCCCCGGATCCTGATCTGCGGATCGCTCTATCTGGCCGGCGACGTCCTGTCCCAGAACGGCACGCCGCCGACCTGACCGAGCCGGCGGTTCCGGACCGCCTTCATTGCCCCTTTCACACCGGCTTGAGGCCGCCGGACATCGGCGCCGCGATCATGTATGGTCGTCGCCGGCCGGCAGTCCGGCCGCCGTCGTCGCCTCGGAGGACCCCGTATGACACTCGACGCCGATGTCCTGGTCGATCGCCGTCGGCTGAGACGTTCCGCCAGCTTCTGGCGGGCGCTGGCCGTGATCGCGATCGCCGCAACCGTGGCCGCCGTCGCCATCGCGTTCGGTGTCGGTGACGGCCTCGTCGGCAAGAACACGCCGCATATCGCGCGGCTGCCGATCGAAGGGGTGATCACCGACGACCGCCGCACCGTCGAGATGATCGAGGACCTGACCGACAACGACGCGGTGAAGGCGGTGATCCTCTACGTCAATTCGCCGGGCGGCAGCACCACGGGCGGCGAGGTCACCTACAACGCGCTGCGCGAGCTGGCCGAGAAGAAGCCGCTTGTGGCCCAGATCGGCACCCTCGGCGCCTCCGCCGGCTACCTGATCGCGCTGGCCTCAGACCACATCGTCGCCCATCGCACCTCGCTGACCGGCTCGATCGGCGTCCTGATGCAGTACGGTCAGGTCTACGAGATGCTGGATTCCCTGGGCATCCAGGTCGACACCGTCCAGAGCGGGCCGCTCAAGGCCGAGCCCTCGCCCTTCTCCGAACCGCCCCAGGCGGCCATCGACATGCTCCAGGGCATCATCGGCGACAGCTACGACTGGTTCCTGGGCCTGGTCGTGGAACGGCGGAACATGGACGACGCCACCGCGCGCGGCCTCGCCGACGGGCGCGTGTTCACCGGCCATCAGGCGCTTGAGGCCAAGCTCATCGACGCGCTCGGCGGCGAGCGCGCCGCCGTCGACTGGCTGAGCTCGGAAAAGAGCATCGATCCGGAGCTGCCGGTCCGCACCTGGTCCCTCGAGAACGACCTGGAGGACCTGCCCTTCTCCGCCCGCATCGCCCACGGCATCACCCACGGCGTGCTCACTGCCACGGGCCTGGATCGGGCGCTTCCTCTGAACATTGGTGGTGGCGGCCAGCTTGACGGTCTGGTGTCGCTTTGGCACGGTCCATCCGTGCCCGACACTGGTGGGCGACAAGGGCGGGCCCAATGATCAAATCGGAATTGGTGCAGCGGATCGCACAGCACAATCCGCACCTCTACCAGCGCGACGTCGAGAACATCGTTAACGCCATTCTCGACGAGATCGCCGATGCGATGATGCGCGGTGACCGCGTGGAACTGCGCGGCTTCGGGGCGTTCTCGGTGAAGAGCCGGCCGCCGCGGACGGGCCGCAATCCGCGGACCGGCGCGCAGGTCGACGTGGAGGGCAAGCACGTGCCCTTCTTCAAGACCGGAAAGGAGATGCGCGAGCGTCTCAACAACGGTTATGCTGGATCGAAGTAGACTTCCCTCTCCGCCGGCCGGGTGTATCCGCCGTCAGCCGGCGGACCGGCCGCGAACCGCTCTCCGGCCGATCCTTTTCGGAGACCAGACGTCGTGAAGCGCTTTCTCGAGACCCTCGTCCTCCTTCCGATCGCGATCATCCTCGTGATCCTGGCGGTCGCCAATCGCTCCCCGGTTCGCCTCGTCCTCGATCCGTTCCGGCCGTCCGAGACGGCGCTCTCCGTCACGCTTCCGCTCTACTGGGTGATCTTCGCCTGCCTCGCAATCGGCGTCATTCTGGGCGGCATGGCGGTCTGGATGCGGCAGGGCCGCTTCCGCAAGGCTGCCCGGCGCAACCGCCGCGAGGCCGCGCATCTGCGCGAAGAGGTCGAGACCATCAAGAAGTCCAACGCACCGGAAGCCCCCGCGCTCCCGTCGGGCCGTCCCGCGCCGCTGGGCCTCACCCACCGCGCCTGATGTCCATAAACCCGCCAGCAGGTCCGTCGGCACGCTGATCTGTGTCAGAGCCCGCCGACATGCGGTTGCCGCGACCAGGCGACATTCCGGACACGAAAAAGGGCCGCATGAGCGGCCCTTTCCGTATCAGGTCATGCCGGGAACCGGTCACATGTGGATGGCGCGGCCATCGACGGCGAGCGCGGCTTCCTTGACGGCTTCCGGCAGCGTCGGGTGGGCGTGGCAGGTCCGCGCGATGTCCTCGGCCGCGGCGCCGAACTCCATGCCCAGAACCACTTCGGCGATCATGTTGCCCACGTCGGCGCCGATCATGTGCACACCGAGAACCCGGTCGGTCTTGGCATCCGCCAGGATCTTCACAAAACCGTCCGTGGTCCGGTTCACCTTGGCGCGGCCGTTGGCCATGAACGGGAACTTGCCGACCTTGTAGTCCACTCCGTCCTTCTTGAGCTCCTGCTCGGTCTTTCCGACGGAAGCCACTTCCGGATAGGTGTAGACCACGCTCGGGATCGCGTCGTAGTTCACGTGGCCCGCCTGGCCGGCGAGGATCTCGGCCACGGCCATGCCCTCGTCTTCCGCCTTGTGGGCGAGCATCGGGCCGGCGATCACGTCGCCGATGGCGTAAATACCGTCGATATTGGTCTTGAAGTGGCCGTCGGTCTTGACCCGGCCCTTGTCGTCGCGCTCCACGCCGACCTCGTCGAGGCCGAGATTGTCGGTGAAGGGGCGCCGACCGACGCACACCAGCACCACGTCCGCCTCGAGCGTCTCCGCGTCGCCGCCCTTGGCCGGCTCCACGGTGGCCTTCAGGCCGTCGCCTTCCTCGGCCACGCCGGTGACCTTCGAGGAGAGCTTGAACTTCATGCCCTGCTTCTGAAGGATCTTCTGGAACTGCTTGGAAACCTCTTCGTCCTCCAGCGGGAGGATGCGGTCGAGATACTCCACCACGGTGACCTCGGCTCCGAGGCGGCGCCAGACCGAGCCGAGCTCCAGTCCGATCACGCCGCCGCCGATCAGGATGAGGCGCTTCGGCACCTCCGGCAGCGACAGGGCGCCGGTCGACGAAACGACCTTCTTCTCGTCGATCTCGATGCCCGGCAGGCTCGACACTTCCGACCCGGTCGCAATCACGATCGACCTGGTCTCCAGCGTCTGGGCCTCGCCCTCTTCCGGCGTGACCGTCACCTTGCCGGCGCCGGCGATGGTGCCGGTGCCGTGATAGGTGTCGACCTTGTTCTTCTTCAGCAGGAACTCGACGCCCTTCACGTTGCCGTCGACGCCCTCGTCCTTGAACGCGAGCATGCCGGCCAGATCCAGCTCCGGCTGGACCTTGATGCCCATGCCCTCGAAGCCGTGGCCGGCCTCCTCATAGAGTTCGGAGGCGTGCAGCAGCGCCTTGGACGGGATGCAGCCGACATTGAGGCAGGTGCCGCCATGGGTGGCACGCTTCTCCACCACGGCGACCTTCATGCCGAGCTGGGCGGCGCGGATGGCGCAGACATAGCCGCCGGGGCCGGTTCCGATCACGATCAGGTCGTACGAGCTCACACCAGTCTTCCTTCTGTCCTGGTCAAAACGGCGCCCGCCCGGCGATACGGGCTGACGGGTCGTCCCCGGATCGGGCCGCCCAATGCCGTTTCCGGTCGGGCGGACCTCAGTCAGGGCCCGCCGAACCGGCTTTCACGCGGCCTGGCGACGCTCTAGAGGTCCAGAACCAGCCGCTGCGGATCTTCGATGGCTTCCTTCACGCGCACCAGGAACGTCACCGCTTCCTTGCCGTCGACGATCCGGTGGTCGTAGGAGAGCGCCAGATACATCATCGGCCGGATCACCACCTGGCCGTTCACCGCCATCGGGCGCTGATCGATGCGGTGCATGCCGAGGATGCCCGACTGGGGCGCGTTCAGGATCGGCGTCGACATCAGCGAACCGTAGACGCCGCCGTTGGAGATGGTGAAGGTGCCGCCCTGCATCTCCTCCATCTTCAGCTTGCCGTCCCGGGCGCGCTTGCCGAAGTCGTTGATCGTCTTCTCGATATCGGCGATCGACAGCTGGTCGGCGTCGCGCACCACGGGGACCACGAGGCCCTTGTCCGTGCCGACGGCCACGCCGATGTGGTAGAAGTTCTTGTAGACGATCTCGTCGCCGTCGATCTCGGCGTTGACGTTCGGGATCTCCTTCAGCGCCTGGATCACGGCCTTGGCGAAGAAGCCCATGAAGCCGAGCCGGACGCCGTGCTTCTTCTCGAAGAGATCCTTGTAGCTTTTGCGCAGCTCCATGACCGCGCCCATGTCCACGTCGTTGAACGTGGTGAGCATGGCCGCGGTGTCCTGCGCGTCCTTCAGGCGGCGCGCGATGGTCCGGCGCAAGCGGGTCATCTTGACCCGCTCCTCGCGTGCATCGTCTTCCGCCGCGACCGGCGCCCGCTGGGGCTGCTGCTTCGATCCGCCGGAGGCCTGCATGTCCGTCAGCCCCTTCTCGATCGCCGACAGCACGTCCTCCTTGAGGACCTGGCCGCGCTTGCCGGAGCCTTCGACCTGATCGGCCGACAGATTGGCCTCCTTCAGGTGCTTGGAGGCGGCCGGGGACGGCGGCATCTCGGACGAGCCGGACGACTTCGACTGACCGGACGGCGCGCTTTCCTTATCGGACGACTTGCTTTCGGCCGGCTTGGACGCCGCGCCGCCACCGGCGCCGGCCATCACCTGGCCGAGCACGGCGCCGACCTCGACGGTCTCGCCTTCCTTCACGGCGATCGAGCCGAGCTTGCCCGCGGCAGGCGCCGGAACCTCGACGCTCACCTTGTCGGTCTCGAGCTCGACCAGCGGCTCGTCGGCGGCGACGTCATCGCCCTCGTTCTTGAGCCACTTGCCGATGGTCGCCTCGGTCACGGATTCGCCGAGCGCGGGAACCTTGATGTCGACCCCCTCGCCGCCGGACGACGCGGGCGCCTCGGCCGGCTCCTCGCTCTTCGGCGCCTCGGCTTCGGCAGCCTTCGGCTCGCTCTTCTCGGACGATCCGGTATCCTTTTCCTTCGCGCCCGCGCCGGAGCCCTCGCCGATCTGGCCGAGCAGCGCGCCGACCTCGACGGTCTCGCCTTCCTTCACGGTGATCTCGGAGATCGTGCCTGCGCTCGGAGCCGGAACCTCGACGGTGACCTTGTCCGTCTCGAGCTCCACCAGCGGCTCGTCCTGGGAGACCGCGTCGCCCTCCTTCTTGTACCACTGGGCGATTGTCGCCTCGGTGACGGATTCCCCGAGATTGGGGACGCGGATCTCGCTGGCCATGGCGCCTGTTTCCGTATGCTCTGTAAACGATGCGAAGGTCGGGAACCGGGGGAAACGCTAGGACGAGGGTCCGAGCGCCTCCTCCAGGAATGCTTTCAGTTGGGCAAGATGCTTGGACATCAGGCCGGTGGCGGTGGACGCCGCCGGCTGACGGCCCGCATAGCGCGGTGCGGTCTGGTTCGAGTTGGCCTGGTTCAGGACCCACTCCAGGAACGGACGGACGAAGCTCCAGCCGCCCATGTTCGCCGGCTCTTCCTGACACCACACCATCTCGGCGTTCGGGAAGCGCTTGAACTCCGCCAGGACCGACTTGGTCGGGAACGGATAGAGCTGCTCCACGCGGAGAAGGTAGACGTCGTTGACGCCGCGCTCCTCGCGCTCCTCCAGAAGGTCGTAATAGACCTTGCCGGAGCACAGCACCACGCGACGGATCTTGTCGTCGGCGACCAGGCCGTTCTCGCCCTTGCCGTCCAGATCGTCGAGCAGGATGCGGTGGAAGCTCGATTCCGGCGTCATCTGGTCGAGACGCGAGACCGCCCGCTTGTGGCGCAGGAGGGATTTCGGCGTCATCAGGATGAGCGGCTTGCGGAAGTCGCGTTTGATCTGACGGCGCAGGATGTGGAAGTAGTTCGCCGGCGTGGTGCAGTTGGCGACCTGCATGTTGTCTTCGGCGCACAGCTGCAGGAAGCGCTCCAAGCGCGCGGAGGAGTGCTCCGGCCCCTGGCCCTCGTAGCCGTGCGGCAGGAGCAGCACCAGGCCGGACATGCGCAGCCACTTGCGCTCGCCCGACGAGATGAACTGGTCGATGATGACCTGCGCACCGTTGGCGAAGTCGCCGAACTGGGCTTCCCAGCACACCAGCGTGTTCGGCTCGGCCAGGGAGTAGCCGTACTCGAAGCCGAGCACCGCCTCTTCCGAGAGCATCGAGTTGATGACCTCGTACCGGGCCTGGGTCTCCGCCAGATTGTTCAGCGGGATGTAGCGGTCTTCGGTCTGCTGATCGTAGAGCACCGAATGGCGCTGCGAGAAGGTGCCGCGCTCCACGTCCTGGCCGGACAGCCGGACCGGGAAGCCCTCGACCAGGAGCGAGCCGAACGCCAGCGCCTCGCCGGTCGCCCAGTCGATCCCCTCGCCGGTGTCGATCATCTTGCGGCGATGATCCATGAAGCGGGAGATCGTGCGGTGGGCCTGGAAGCCTTCGGGAACCTCGGTCAGCTTGGCGCCGATGTCCTTCAGGGTCGGCTCGGCGACATCGGTCTTGCCGCGGCGCGGATCGTCCGGGCTGGTGGCGATGCCGAGCCCACTCCAGCGTCCGTCCAGCCAGTCGGCCTTGTTCGGCTTGAAGCTCTCGCCGGCGGAATATTCCTGCTCGAGATGGTCGCGCCAGGCCTGCTTCAGACCGTCGAAATCCTCCGAGGTCATCAGCCCCTGGTCCATCAGCCGCTTGGCGTAGATGTCCAGGGTCGAGGGATGATCCCGGATGACCTTGTACATCAGCGGCTGGGTGAACGCCGGCTCGTCGGACTCGTTGTGGCCGAAGCGCCGGTAGCAGAACATGTCGATGACGACCGGCTTGTGGAACTTCTGCCGGAACTCCGTCGCGACCTTGGCGCAGTAGACCACCGCTTCCGGATCGTCGCCGTTCACGTGGAAGATCGGCGCCTCGATCATCTTCGCCACGTCCGACGGATAGGGCGACGAGCGCGCGAACCGCGGATTGGTGGTGAAGCCAATCTGGTTGTTGACGATGAAGTGGATGGAGCCGCCGGTGCGGTGGCCCTTCAGCCCGGACAGGCCGAAACACTCCGCCACAACGCCCTGGCCGGCGAACGCCGCGTCGCCGTGCAGCAGGATCGGCATGACCATGGTCCGCTCGGTGTCGGAGAGCTGGTCCTGCTTGGCGCGCACCTTGCCGAGCACAACCGGATCGACGATTTCCAGATGCGACGGGTTGGCGGTCAGCGACAGGTGGACGTTGTTGCCGTCGAACTCGCGGTCCGATGACGCGCCAAGATGGTATTTGACGTCGCCGGACCCCTCGACCTCGTCGGGTGCGAACGAGCCGCCCTTGAACTCGTTGAAGATCGCGCGGTGCGGCTTGCCCATCACCTGGGCGAGCACGTTGAGGCGGCCGCGGTGCGGCATGCCGAGCACGATGTCCTTGAGGCCGAGATTGCCGCCGCGCTTGATGATCTGCTCAAGCGCCGGGATCAGCGCCTCGGCACCGTCCAGGCCGAACCGCTTGGTGCCGGTGTACTTGACGCCGAGGAACTTCTCGAAGCCGTCCGCCTCGATCAGCTTGTTCAGGATCGCCTTGCGGCCGTTGTCGGTGAACTCGATGGTCTTGTCGGGACCTTCGATGCGCTCCTGGATCCAGCTCTTCTCCTCCGGATCGGAGATGTGCATGAACTCCACGCCGATGGTGGAGCAGTAGGTCCGCTTGAGGATCGACTTCATCTCCCGGATGCTGGCGAATTCCAGCCCGAGCACGTTGTCGATGTAGATCGGCCGGTCGAGATCAGCCTCGGTGAAGCCGTAGGTCTCCGGCTTCAACTCCTCGTGATCCTCCAGCTGGGTGATTCCGAGCGGGTCGAGATCGGCGTGCAGATGGCCGCGCACGCGGTAGGCGCGGATCATCATCAGCGCGCGGACGGAGTCGCGCGTCGCACGCAGCGCCTCGTCCTCGGTCAGCTCGACGCCCTTCTCCTGGGCCTTCGACTTGATCTTCTCGCCGATGGCGCCTTCGGTCGGGCCCCAGTCGCTGTCGAACGCGGAGACCAGCTCGCCGTTGGCCGGAATCGGCCAGTCGGTACGCTGCCACGGCGCGCCGCGGGCTTCCGCGAGAACCTGGTTCTTGTCGTCCTTGAGGCTTGCGAAGAAATCGCGCCACTCGGCGTCTACGGACGTGGGGTCAGTCTGATAGCGGGCGTAGAGGTCTTCGAGATAGGCGGCGTTGCCGCCGTAGAGGAAGGAGGTCAGCCGAAACGCTTGGTTCGGATCCTGTTGTGTCATCACTCTCGCGCCCGGGCCGCACACGGCCCTCTGTTCTGATCAAAGGTTTGCCGCCCGAAGATGACGTCACCGTCGGGCGGACGCAACCTGTCTAAACTTAGTCACGTTCCAGGCGCCTGAAAGCCCCCGGACCGCGATCGTCACCCTTTCAGAAGCGCACTCAAGGTTGCGCCAAGCTGTGCCGGCGACGGAGATACCTTGATTCCGGCCGCTTCCATCGCGGCGATCTTGTCTTCCGCGCCGCCCTTGCCGCCGGACACCACGGCACCGGCATGGCCCATGGTCCGGCCGGGAGGCGCCGTGCGGCCAGCGATGAAGCCGACGGTCGGCTTCTTGCGGCCCTTCTTGGCCTCGTCGGCTAGGAACTGGGCGGCGTCCTCTTCGGCCGAGCCGCCGATCTCGCCGATCATGATGATGGATTCCGTCGCGTCGTCGGCGAGGAACATCTCCAGCACGTCGATGAACTCGGTGCCCTTCACCGGGTCGCCGCCGATGCCGACCGCCGTGGTCTGGCCAAGGCCCTCGTTGGTGGTCTGGAACACCGCTTCATAGGTAAGCGTGCCGGAGCGCGAGACGACACCGACCGAGCCCTTCTTGAAGATGTTGCCCGGCATGATGCCGATCTTGCACTCTTCCGGCGTCAGAACGCCGGGGCAGTTCGGGCCGATCAGGCGCGACTTCGACTTGTCGAGCTTGGCCTTCACGTTGACCATGTCCATCACCGGGATGCCTTCGGTGATGCAGACGATCAGGCCGACCTCGGCGTCGATCGCCTCCTCGATGGCCGCGGCCGCGCCGGCCGGCGGAACGTAGATCACCGAGGCGTCGGCGCCCGTCTTCTCCTTGGCTTCGGCCACGGAGGCGAAGATCGGCAGCTCGACCGAATTCCCGGCGGCGGTGCCCTGCCAGGTCTCGCCGCCCTTCTTCGGGTGCACACCACCGACCATCTTGGTGCCGTAGTAGGCCAGCGCCTGCTCAGTGTGGAAGGTGCCGGTCTTGCCGGTCAGACCCTGCACGATCACCTTGGTGTTCTTGTCGACGAGAATGGACATAACGTGCCTTCTTTAGCTGTGCATCAAGTCGCAGGCCGCACGCCGGCACCATTGTGAGCCCCAGGGGCGCCGGCGGGGCAGCGGAAGACCGGACCTAGCCGACCGCCGCGACGATCTTCTTGGCGGCGTCGTCGAGATCGTCGGCCGCCGTGATGGCCAGCCCGCTCTCGTTGAGGATCGCCTTGCCCTTGTCGACGTTCGTGCCTTCCAGCCGAACGACGAGCGGAACCGTGAGGCCGACTTCCTTCACCGCGGCCACCACGCCCTCGGCGATGATGTCGCAGCGCATGATGCCGCCGAAGATGTTGACCAGGATGCCCTTCACGTTCGGGTCGGCGGTGATGATCTTGAACGCCGCCGTGACCTTCTCCTTGCTCGCGCCGCCGCCGACGTCGAGGAAGTTCGCCGGCTCCTTGCCGTAGAGCTTGATGATGTCCATCGTCGCCATGGCGAGGCCCGCGCCGTTCACCATGCAGCCGATGTCGCCATCGAGGGCGATGTAGGCGAGATCGTACTTGGACGCCTCGATCTCCTTGGCATCTTCCTCGGTCTCGTCGCGCAGCGCCTTGATGTCGTCGTGACGGAACATGGCGTTGCCGTCGAAGGAGACCTTGGCGTCGAGCACGCGCAGGTGACCGTCGGTCATGACGATCAGCGGATTGATCTCCAGAAGGCTCATGTCCTTCTCGCCATAGGCCTTGTAGAGGATCGGGAACAGCTTCATCCCGTCCTCGCGGGCCGGCCCGTCGAGCTTGAGCGCATCGCAGAGCTTGGCCGCATCGGCCTCGGTGACGCCGGCTTCCGGATCGATGGGAAGCGTGAGGATCTTCTCCGGCGTTTCCTCGGCGACGGTCTCGATGTCCATGCCGCCCTCGGTCGAGGCGACGAAGGCCACCTTGCCGACGGTGCGGTCGACCAGCAGGGAGAGATAGAGTTCGCGGTCGATGTCGGCGCCGTCCTCGATATAGAGGCGGTTGACCTGCTTGCCGGCCGGGCCGGTCTGCTTGGTCACCAGCGTGTTGCCGAGCATCTCCTTGGCGAAGGCGGCAACTTCTTCCACCGACTTGGCGAGGCGCACGCCGCCCTTGGCGTCCGGGCCGAGTTCCTTGAACTTGCCCTTGCCGCGGCCGCCGGCGTGGATCTGGCTCTTCACCACATAGAGCGGCCCAGGAAGCTTGGACGCAGCCGCCTCGGCCTCGGCGGCATCGGTGATCGGAACGCCGTTGGCCACCGGCGCGCCGTAGCCCTTGAGGACTTCCTTGGCCTGATATTCGTGGATGTTCACGTCTGTCTCCCGGCCTGTCGCACAGCAAAGAAATGGAAAGGGCCGGATTCACCGGCCCCCGAGGCGCGCCTCAGCCGAGGCTCGGCTGGATGCCCTTGCAGGCATCCATGAGTCCCCGCACCGAGTCGACGGATTTCTGGAAGTTGTCCTTTTCGGCGCCCTGAAGCTCGATCTCGATGATGCGCTCGATGCCGCCTTCGCCGATCACGGTGGGCACGCCGACATACATGCCGTCGAGACCGTACTGACCGGTGAGATAGGCCGCGCAGGGCAGGACCCGCTTCTTGTCCTTGAGATAGGCTTCGGCCATCTGGATCGCCGAGGAGGCCGGCGCGTAGAAGGCCGACCCGGTCTTCAGCAGACCGACGATCTCCGCACCGCCGTCCCGGGTGCGCTGGACGATCTCTTCCAGACGCGCGTCGGTGGTCCAGCCCATTTTCACCAGATCCGGCAGCGGAATGCCGGCCACGGTGGAATAGCGCACCAGCGGCACCATCGTGTCGCCGTGGCCGCCGAGCACGAAGGCGGTCACGTCCTCGACGGACACCTTGAACTCCTCGGCCAGGAAATAGCGGAAGCGCGCACTGTCGAGAACGCCGGCCATGCCGACGACCTTGTTAGCCGGCAGTCCGGAGAACTTCTGCAGCGCCCACACCATGGCGTCGAGCGGGTTGGTGATGCAGATCACGAAGGCGTCGGGGGCGTTGTCGCGGATGCCCTGGCCGACCTGCTCCATGACCTTCAGGTTGATGCCGAGCAGATCGTCGCGGCTCATGCCGGGCTTGCGCGGCACGCCGGCCGTCACGATCACGACGTCGGCGCCTGCGATCGCCTCGTAGCCGTTGGTGCCGGCGACGACGGCATCGAAGCCCTCGACCGGCGAGGCTTCGGCGATGTCGAGCGCCTTGCCCTGCGGGGTTCCTTCGGCAATGTCGAACAGCACGACGTCGCCGAGCTCCTTGAGGCCAGCGAGCAGCGCAAGCGTGCCGCCGATCTGGCCGGCGCCGATCAATGCGATTTTCGTGCGCGCCATGAGAACCGGTCCCTTTCTAACTGATGCAAGGCTGGAAAATGAGAAAAGAGCGGCGCCGGAGCGCGAGCCGGGGGTGTCACTACTCCCTTTGGCATGATGGTTCAAGCCACGAGAGACGCGACATGCCTGCCGATGGGAAGATCAGGTGAGCGGCAGCTGTTCGCTGGCTTCCAGATAGCTCATCGAGCGCATCTCCGTCAGGCGCGACGCGGTGCGCTTGAACTCGAAGGCCTCGGTGCCATCCTCCCCGGAAAACAGCCCGTCCGGCTCAGCCTGTGCGGAGATCACGACGCGGACGTGCGCGTCATAGAAGACGTCGATCAGGGTGATGAAGCGCTTCGCCTCGTTGCGACGCTGCGGCGACAGCAACGGCACCCCCGTCACCACCACCGTGTGGAAGCGGTCGGCGATCGCCCGGTAGTCGCTCGCCCCGAGCGGCCGTTCGCACAGATCGGAGAAGGAGAATCGCGCGACCCCGCCGAGCATGGCCGGCACCTCGACCTTGTGGCCCAGCACCTCGATGGTCTGGGCAGCCGGCTCCTCGCCTCCGGTGAGCCTGCGCCAGAGCCCCTCCATGGCCCGCTGGTCTTCCGGGCTGTCGGCATCGAAATAGACCCGCGTCCCGGCCAGCTTGTCGAGCCGGTAATCGGCGTGGGCATCCAGCCGCTGCACGTCGACATGCCGCTTCAACAGATCGATGAAGCCCAGGAAGTGGCCGCGGTTGAGCCCGCCCTTGTAGAGATCGTCCGGCGCCACGTTGGAGGTGGCCACCAGCACCAGACCGTCCTCGAACAGCCGCGTGAACAGCCGGCCGAGGATCATCGCGTCGGCGATGTCGGTCACGGTGAATTCGTCGAAGCACAAAAGCTCCGTCTCCTCCGCGATGGAGGCGGCCACCGGCGGGATCGGGTCGTCGCCCTTCGTCCGGCCGTCCGCGATCGCCTGGCGGGCGGCGTGGACCCGGGCGTGCACGTCGGCCATGAAATTCGTGAAATGGGCCCGGCGCTTCTTCTCAATGGGCGCGGCCTCGAAGAAGAAGTCCATCAGCATCGTCTTGCCGCGCCCCACCTCGCCCCAGAGATAGAGCCCGTGCACGGCCTCGCGCGGCCGCGGCCGGCGGAACAGGCGTCCGAGCACACTTTGCGAGCGGCCCGCCTCCGGCCGCTCCTCCAGCGCGTCGCAGAGCTCGCCGAGGCGCAGGGCCACGGCTTCCTGAGCGGGGTCGCGATCGAGCGCGCCGGAAGCAACCAGCGCGTCGTATCGTTCGAGCACGGACAATTCGGACATTGGGGATGACGGGTCTCGCGGGAAAGGAAGAGCCCCACGTCTAGACGATCGCGCCCGGCGTTGAAATCCTCCGGCGCCAGGACCGGTCCGCCGGCGAGCGGCTTGCCGGTTGAAAGCGCCCCACGGCTTCGCTACCGAATTGGCAGCGGCGCGGTGGCAACCGGGCGCCGCCCAGGTGAGGAGCCTCCCAATGGCCTATGAGACCATCCTTTACGAGACGCGCGGCAAGGTGGCGCTGATCACGCTGAACCGGCCGAAGGCGATGAACGCGCTGAACGCGCAGCTGATTGCCGAAGTGACCGACGCGCTGACCCATGTCGAGCAGGATCCGAAACTCGGCGCGAGCGTGATCACCGGCTCCGACAAGGCGTTCGCCGCCGGTGCCGACATCAAGGAGATGGCGTCGCTCGATTTCGTGCAGGCCTATGTCGGCGACTTCATCTCGCCCTGGGACCGGGTCGGACAGATGCGCAAGCCGGTGATCGCGGCGGTGGCCGGCTACGCGCTCGGCGGCGGCTGCGAGCTGGCGATGATGTGCGACTTCATCATCGCCGCCGAGAGCGCCAAGTTCGGCCAGCCGGAGATCACCCTCGGCGTCATGCCGGGCGCCGGCGGCACTCAGCGCCTCACCCGTTTCGTCGGCAAGTCGAAGGCCATGGAGATGGTGCTGACCGGACGGCTGATGAAAGCCGACGAGGCCGAGCGGTCAGGGCTCGTGTCGCGGGTGGTCCCCTCCGACGAGCTGATCGGCGAGGCGCTCGCCGCCGCGGAGAAGATCGCCGACTTCTCGCAGCCGATCGTGATGATGGCGAAGGAGAGCGTGAACCGCTCCTACGAGACGACGCTGGCGGAAGGCGTCCGCTTCGAACGGCGCCTGTTCCACGCCATGTTCGGCACCGAGGACCAGAAAGAGGGCATGGACGCCTTCGTCGACAAGCGCACGCCCCAGTTCAAGAACCGCTAGCGCCTCTTCCGCTCGGACGGCACCGTCCGGGCGGTCGCGAACGGCTCCGGCCCGGGCGCGCCGGTGCGGCGGAGCGGGACACCGACAGGCGGTCAGCGGGCTGGAAACGCCACCTTTTGATGCGAAAACCGGGCTGAACCGTTGACCGGGGGGTTGCGCGAGCGTATAGACGCGCCCTTATCCTCAGGATGCCGAGGCTGAACAGGCCGGTTCGGGAGGCGCCGTCAGGCGAGCGTCGACTGGAGCGGCGCCATCGGCATCACAAGCGACATCACCGACCATGCGGAGCGGAGCGCGGCATCGAGCGCCGACACCGCGGGTTCGGATCTGGAAGACCGGTTCGGGTCCTGAAGCGGAATGCCCCCGCGAACGGCCCGGCGAGAAAAAGGACAGGAGCGTCGATGGCCAACACGCGATCGGCTAAAAAGATGACCCGGAAGATCGCGCGCCGGACCGAGATCAACAAGTCTCGCCGGTCTCGGATGCGCAGCTTTGTGCGCAAAGTCGAGGAGGCGATCAGCTCCGGGGATTCCACCGCCGCACAGTCGGCGCTGAAGCAGGCGCAACCGGAGATCATGCGCGCGGCAACCAAAGGCGTTATTCATCGCAATACCGCTTCGCGCAAGGTTTCGCGGCTCGCCCAGCGAGTGAAGGCCCTGTCGGTCTGATCAGACGGACACCTTCAATCCGGGCTGCCTTGAGGGGCTCGACGCATCTCGCGTCGGGCCTTTTTCATGTCTGGATGCCAACGCCCTCGGCAGCGGCCGAGAGCCTCCGGTCAGGGCGGAAGCCCGTTTTCACAGCTATCCACAAGGCTTAACCGGCTAATCTAAATCCCGCCCGCCGCCGCCCCTTTCCCGGCGCCCCACTTGGCCAAAAAAACACTTACATTTCAGATAATTAGCGTGACATAGCGCTCATTTTTCCGAAAGAGGGCCTGCATCCGAAAAGTCAAGTAGCTCCCTCAAAATTTTTTTGCCACCTTCGTTCCGGCGCGGTCGGGCCGCCACTTCGGAGGAGGAATCCATTGAGTCGAAACAGGTTGCCGGAACGAGTTGCAAAAGGCCCTGACGAATCACCCGGCTCCGTTAAGGGGCCGTTTACAATTTAGTCACCAATGCCCATTGCGGCCCTGGGGGCGCATCTGTATCTTCAAGTCATCGGTCGGCACCCACCGGCCTTTTCAAATAATCACAAAAATAAATTTGTGTATGTTGTGTATAGTTTAAGCCAATGAAGTATTGGAGGACACCAATTTGAGTTCTCTCGTCGTTTGGACCTAGCTCCATACATCCAGCGTATCTTAACAGCGGCGACCTGAAGCGCGCACCCGCGAGGGGATAGCGCGCATCTGGCCGACAACCAAAACCATGAGTTGAAGCGGCGCCGGACGGTGGTTCGGCGTGTCGAAGGAAATTTGTCGATGGCGTCCGAACCAGCCTATGCCGGCGACCTCCCCAGCACCGAGGTCTGGAAGGCCCTCCAGGAAGACAAGACTGCGGTGCTGGTGGATGTCCGCACCCGTGCGGAATGGACCTTCGTCGGCATCCCCGATCTGTCGGGTATCGGCAACACCCCCGTTCTGATCGAATGGCAGAGCTATCCGGCCATGGACGTGGACCCCGGTTTCGTGGATAACGTCCGCGCCGCTCTCGCCGAGCGGAACGCCGGCCCCGACACGCCGGTCTATTTCCTCTGCCGCTCAGGCGCGCGCAGTCGCAGTGCGGCAACCGCGCTGACGCAGGCCGGGTACACCGCCTGCTTCAACATATCCGACGGCTTCGAAGGCCCATGTGACGACCTCAGCCACCGCGGCCAGGTCTCGGGCTGGAAGGCGGCCGGACTTCCCTGGGTTCAATCCTAGACGACACGGAATTCAATCCCGTCGATCCGGAGCAATCTCCGCGGTCCAGGGACAAGACTGCCGGAAAATACCTAGCCGGCTTAATAAAAAGCGCACCGGATGCGCGTTCAGTGAGTATCGAGGCGGATGAAAGAACAGGCGGAGAAGGAGTGGAAAGGATGACGACGGCCCAAATCGACCCAACCCAGGATCAGAAGTGGGGGCGCGTCCTGCAGCGTCTCCACGATGAGCTGGGCGAGGAGGTCTATTCGAGTTGGTTCACGCGGATCGATTTTGAGTCCCGCAGTGCATCCGTGGTGAAGGTGTCGGTTCCGACGCTGTTCATCCGGCAGTGGGTGGAGCAGCGCTACGGCGCGCGGATCGTTCAGCTGTGCCAGCAGGAAATGGGCGACATCCGCCGCGTGGACTTCGTGGTTCGCGGCTCCGTGCGTCCGGGCAGCCCGTCGGCTCCGGGCCGTGCCGACAAGCCGTCGCAGCCGTCCCCCGAGCGTGCGCCCCGCGGCAGCGCGAAGGGGACCTCCGCAAAGGCGCCCAAGACCGAACCCGACCAGCCCGAGGATGCGCTCAACGGATCTCCGCTCGATCCCCGCTACACGCTGAGCAGCTTCGAAGAGGGTCCTTCGAACATGCTCGCGCTCGCCGCCGCCAAACGGGTCGCCGTGGCCGCGTCCGGCGAGAAAGCCGCCTTCAATCCGCTGTTCATCCACGGCTCCGTCGGCTACGGCAAGACCCACATCCTGCAGGGCATCGCCGCCGAAGCCCGCCAGCACGCGCAACGGCGCGTGCTATACCTGACTGCAGAACACTACATTTACAGGTTCGTCGCGGCCCTGAAAAACCAGACCGCGCTTGCCTTCAAGGAGCTCCTCCGGGACATAGACGTCCTCCTGATCGACGATCTGCAGTTCCTGCACGGGGGAAAGGTCCAGGAGGAGTTCTGCCACACCCTGAACGCGCTCGTGGACGGCGCCCGTCAGGTGGTCCTCGCCGCGGACCGTCCGGTCAGCGAACTGGAAGGCCTTGACCAGCGCGTCCGCTCCCGCATCGGCGCCGGCCTGTCGGTGGAAATCGGCGCCCCCGACCTGGAGCTGCGCTCCAAGATCCTGGAGCGGCGTCTCGCCGCCCAGAAGGCCGCCTTCCCGGAGCTGGAGTTCCCCCGGGACGTGCTCGACTTCGTGGCCCGCTCGGTCACCTCGAACGGCCGCGACCTGGACGGTGCCGTGAACCGCCTCGTGGCCCGCAACCAGCTCACCGGTGCGGCCATCACCCTGGACATGGCCGAGTCGGCCCTGAAGGATCTGGTCCGCGCCCGCGAGGGCCGGCGCCCTAAGATCGAGGACATCCAGCGCGTCGTCGCGCAGCACTACAACGTCTCCAAGGCGGACCTGGTGTCCGCCCGCCGCACCCGGGCCGTCGTCCGTCCGCGTCAGGTTGCCATGTTCCTGGCCAAGTCCCTGACGCCCCGGTCGCTTCCGGAAATCGGTCGTCGCTTTGGCGGAAGAGACCACACAACTGTTTTGCACGCTGTGCGAAAGATCGACAGCCTGGTTGGCACGGATAATGCTCTGGCCGAGGACGTCGAGACGCTGAAGCGGCTCCTGGACAGCTGACCTGAGGCCGCTTCGGCGGCCGCCCCTTCTCCGCCAGATACGGCCGGTCCCGCCCCGCGGTGACCGGCCGATCTGTTTCACACCCCGAAATTCCCGACAGGGCTTGCATCCGTGCCGCGTTGGCGGCACCTTGCGCTCCCCCGAAGCCGCACCGTCCGCATTGCCGGACGACGGCCTCGGACCGGTCGACCCTTCCATCCGTCGACCGTCCCTTACGTGACAACGGCAGCCTCGGACGTCTCAAGGCCATGCGCGCGACATTGGAACGGGCCCACCTCCTGAAATCGCTGACCCACGTCTATCGCGTGGTGGAACGGCGCAACACGATTCCCATCCTGTCGAACGTCCTGATCCGTACGGACGGCAGCGCCTTGAACCTGAAGGCGACCGATCTCGACATCGAGGTTACCGAGCAGGTTCCCGCGATGGTCGAGCAGACCGGCGGCACCACCGTGCCCGCCCACATGCTCCACGACATCGTCCGCAAGCTGCCCGAGGGGGCGCAGATCTCGCTTGAGACCAACAGCGACGGCACCTCGATGACGCTTTCGGCGGGACGCTCGCGCTTTTCGCTGCAGATCCTGCCGGAAGCGGACTTCCCCGACATCACGGCCGGCACCTTCACCCACTCCTTCACGCTGAAGGCAAGCGAGCTGAAGCTGCTGATCGACCGGACCCAATTTGCGATCTCCACCGAGGAAACGCGCTACTATCTGAACGGGATCTACGTGCACACGGTGGACGGCGCCGAGGGCACGATGCTGCGCGCGGTCGCCACCGACGGCCACCGGCTCGCCCAGGCGGAACTGCCGGCGCCGGACGGCTCCAACGGGATCCCCGGCGTGATCGTGCCCCGCAAGACCGTCAGCGAGATCCTGCGCCTGATCGAGGATCCGGAAGAGGCGGTCAAGATCGAGCTGTCGGACGCCAAGATCCGCTTCACCTTCGAGAACGTCGTGCTGACGTCGAAGCTGATCGATGGCACCTTCCCGGACTATGTCCGCGTGATCCCGCAGAACAACGACAAGCTGCTCCATGTCGACCGCCAGGAGTTTTCCAGCGCCGTCGACCGTGTCTCGACCGTGTCCAGCGAGCGCGGCCGCGCGGTGAAGCTGTCGCTGCAGCCGGGCAAGCTGATCCTCTCGGTGAACAACCCTGATTCCGGCAGCGCCACCGAGGAACTGGTGGTCGAGTACGACGCCGAGCCGCTCGATATCGGCTTCAACTCCCGCTATCTGCTGGACATCGCCGCCCAGCTCGAGACCGAGACCGCCGAGTTCAAGCTCGCCGATCCCGGATCGCCGACGCTGGTCCACGACATCAGCGAGAACCGGACGCTCTACGTCCTGATGCCGATGCGGGTGTAAGCCACCCGGCCCACCCGAAACGCGCACCGTGTGAAGGCCATGACGGACGCCAGCTCACCGTCCGTCGCCCGGGTCGCCCTGACCGCCCTCACGCTGACGGACTTCCGCAATTATGCGCATCTGGCGCTGAAGCTCGACGGACGCTCCGTCGTGCTGGTCGGCGCGAACGGATCCGGCAAGACGAACCTGCTCGAGGCCGTCTCCTTCCTGTCGCCCGGGCGTGGTCTGCGCCGCGCGCCCTATGACACCGTGGCCCGCTCCGGCGGCTCCGGCGGGTGGACCGTCCATGCGGAACTTGAGACCGCTTCCGGTCCGGTTGCGATCGGAACCGGGATCGCGCCCGACGCCGGGGGTCCGCGCAGCCGCCGCATCCGCATCGACGGCGAGGACGCCTCCTCTTCCGACGCGCTTCTGTCCCATCTCGACGTGGTGTGGCTGACCCCGGCCATGGACGGCCTGTTCACGGGTCCGGCCGGCGATCGCCGCCGTTTTCTCGACCGTCTGGTCATGGGGCTGGATCCGGCCCACGGCCGCAACGCGACCCGCTACGAGAAGGCGGTGCGCCACCGCAACCGGCTCCTGGAAGACCCCGGCGCCGATGCCGGCTGGTTCGATGCGATCGAGACGGAGATCGCCCAGCACGGCGCGGCGATCGCCGCGGCGCGGGCCGACCTCGTCGCGCGGTTCCGCAACGCGATCGACGCGATCCCGCCTGACGCGAGCGCCTTCCCCCGCGCCCACCTTGCCCTCGACGGCGACTTCGAGGCCCGGACCGACGGCGCCGATGCCCAGGAGCGCGCCGAAACCTTCCGGCGGCTTCTGAGCGAAGGCCGCCCCCGGGACCGGGCCGCCGGGCGGACCCTGACCGGCCCTCATCGCGCCGATCTTGTGGTCACCCACGCCGACAAGGCCATGCCCGCCGCCCAGGCCTCGACCGGAGAGCAGAAGGCGCTCCTGATCGGCCTGATCCTGGCTCACGCCGAACTGATCGCGGACGCCAACCGCCGGGCTCCCGTGCTGCTTCTCGACGAGGTGGCGGCCCATCTCGACCCGAACCGTCGGGCCGCCCTCTACGATCGGCTGGAGCGGCTCGGCGGCCAGATCTTCATGACCGGCACCGATCCGATCCTGTTCGAGGCGATTGGAGAGCGGGCGGAAATCTTCCATGTCGCCGACGGCCGGCTTGCGCCAGGCGCGTAACACAAGCCTCGCACCATATTGATTTCCTGTTGTTCCCCGGTCTCATTTTGAGTGAGATGTGGGCTGCCGAGCCTGGCCGGCGGGCCGCGCCAAAAATCCAACACAAGGGGACTGACGAAAATGGCTGACACCAAGTTCTTCACCGCCGCCGCAATCGCCGGCGCGGTCGCGACCGCGCTCTCCGGCATGGCCGCTCCGGCCACCGCCGCCGACATGGTCAAATGCTACGGCGTCGCCAAGGCCGGCGAGAACGACTGCGCCGCCGGCCCCGGCACGACCTGCGCGGCAACCTCCACGGTCGACTATCAGGGCAACGCCTGGAAGCTGGTTCCCAAGGGCACCTGCACCTCCATGGATCTGCCCGGCGACCGCCACGGTAGCCTGGAGCCCCTGAAGCGCGACCTGCCGGAGAAATCCTCCACCTGAGGCGAAAGCCGGCGCCGAGGGAGCGCAAACGGCGATGGCACCGCCCCGTCCCGACCGTGTGGACAACCCGGTCCCGGCCCGCGCCGGGGTCGGGTTCAAGCGCGATCACGCGGGCGAAATCCTGTCGGACATGCCGGACATCGGCTTCTTCGAGGTCCACGCCGAGAATTATATGGGCGATGGCGGGCCGCCCCATCGCCACCTGGAAGCGATCCGCCGGCACTACCCGCTCTCCGTCCACGGTGTCGGCATGTCGATCGGCGGCTCGGGGCCGCTGGACGCGGCGCATCTGTACCGGCTGGCCCGGGTGGTGGAGCGCTACGAGCCCGGGCTCGTCTCCGAACATCTGGCGTGGTCGACCCATGACGGCACCTATGTGCCGGACCTTCTGCCCCTCCCCTACACCGAGACGACGCTGGCGCGGGTCGCCGCCCACATCGACCAGGTCCAGTCGCGGCTCAAACGATCCATCCTTCTGGAAAACCCGTCGACCTACGTCGCCTTCACGGAGACGACGCTTTCGGAAACGGACTTTCTGCGGGAGCTCGCCCGGCGCACCGGCTGCGGCCTGCTTCTGGACGTGAACAATGTCCACGTGGCCTGCACCAACGGCGCGGCCGACGCGGACGCCTATCTGCGCGCGTTTCCGCTGGATCTCGTGGGCGAGATCCACCTCGCCGGTCATGCCGACGACACCGACGCCCACGGCCGACCGCTTCTGATCGACACCCACGACCGGGAAGTCTGCGACCGGGTCTGGGAGCTCTACGATCTGACGCTCGCCCTTGCAGGGCGACCGATCCCGACCCTGATCGAGTGGGACGGCGACCTGCCGGATTGGGCGACGCTCGCCGCCGAAGCAGCGGACGCCGACGCCCGGCTGGCCACGGCCGGCACACCGCGGGAGATCCGCCGTGCCGTCTGAGCCGGACGCCAGCCGTGCCTTCTTCACTGCCGTCACCGCGCCCGAGCCGAACATCCCCGAGGGCGTGGTCGGTCCCGACGGCCAACCCGACGGCAAACGGTTCGGCGTTTATCGCAACACCGTCGCCTCCACCCTCACCGAAGCGCTGTCGGCCACTTTTCCCGCCGTGGTCCGCCTGGTGGGCGAGGAATTCTTCGCCGCCGCCGCCCGTGCTTTCGCCTCGGAGGAAAAGCCCGCATCGCCGCTTCTCTTCCGTTACGGAGCAGGTTTCCCCGATTTCCTGGCGCGGCTGCCGTCGCTCGCGCCCTACCCTTACATCCCCGACGTCGCGCGCCTCGACTGGGCCTGGCTCCAGGCCTACCACGCCGCCGATGAAGCGCCGCTCGACCCGTCGGCCCTTGCCGGCATTGCGCCCGACCGGCTGGACCATCTCCGCCTTGCGCTCCACCCGGCCGCCCACCTGATCGTCTCGCCCTTTCCCGCCGTGACCATCTGGGAGGCCAACCGGTCCGACGGGCCTGCGCCCGAGCGCCTGCCCGATGGCGGAGAGGACGCCCTGGTGACGCGGCCGGATCTCGACGTGGAAGTCCGCAGGCTGCCCCCGGGCGCGGCAACGCTGCTGTCGGCCCTCGACCGGGGCCTGCCGCTGGGCCCTGCCGCGACGGCGGCGGTGCAAGAGGCGCCGGACTTCGACCTGGCGGCCTCCCTGTCGGTGCTTCTCGGCGCCGGCGCGCTCGCGGCGCTGCGTCCGTCGGAGGCCCCATGACCGGCCGGACCCGTGACACTTCCGATTTCGCCGCCGCCGTGCCATGGTCGCCGCGCCTTCGGCCCTGCCCGAAGGTTTCGGGCCCATTTTCATCCGCCCGCTCCCGCCGATTTCAGATCAACCGAAGGTAACGACCATGGGCTCTCTTACCCGCGCATATGAAGCCGTGTTTCACGGTCTCGACCGAATTCTCGGCGGCTGGTTTCTGGGACTGGCGGCGCGGTTTGTGTTCGCCGCTGTTCTGTTTCTCTACTTCATCAATTCGGCCTTCACGAAGGTGGGTGACGGCCTGTTCGGCTTCTTCCACGTGTCGGTCGGCGCCTACGCGCAGATCCTGCCGAAGATGATGGAGGCGGTGAGCTACAACACGGCCGAGATCGCCTTCTTTCCCTACAAGCTCATCGTCTATGTCGGCACCTACATGGAGTTCATCCTGCCGATCCTGATCGTGCTGGGCCTGTTCACCCGGCTGGCGGCCCTCGGCATGATCGGGTTCATCGTGATCATGACCTACACCGACATCTACGGCCACGACGTGGGGGCGGACACGATCGGCAGCCTGTTCAACGACAATCCGAGCTCGCTGATCGCCGATCAGCGGACGCTGTGGGTGTTCGTGATGCTGGTTCTGGTGCTCAAGGGGCCGGGCTTCATCTCCCTCGACTATCTGTTCGGCCGCTGGTCGCGCAGATAGGCTCCGGGCGTCGATGTTCCGATCCGCCCACGGGCCGGTCGGGTCCGGGCGGATGAGTGAAACGAGGCCAGCGAAATGAACTTTGCCAGCGACAACTGGGCCGGCGTCAGCCCGAAAGTGGCCGAGGCGCTCTCCGAGGCGGCGGCGGGTCAGGCGCCGGCCTATGGCGGCGACGACTGGACCGGGCGGGCAACGGCTGCGATCTCGGAGACCTTCGGGCGCGACGTCGAGGCCTTCTTCGTCGCCACCGGCACGGCCGCCAATGCCCTCTCGCTCGCCGCCGTGTCGGGACCCGGCGCGATCGGCTTCTGTCACTCCGATGCGCACATCGCCATCGACGAGGGCGGCGCGCCGGCCTTCCTCGGGCGCGGACTGACCCTCACGCACATAACCGGTCCCGAGGGCAAGATCACCCCGGACGGTCTTCGGGACGCCCTCTCCCACTACCCCGACGCCGCGGCCTGGCAGCGGGGTCGCCCCAGCGTGGTGAGCCTCGCCCAGACCACCGAAGCCGGCACCGTCTATACCCCGGACGAAGTGGCCGCGATCGCCGACATCGCCCGCGACCGGAGCATGGCCGTGCACATGGACGGGGCGCGGTTCGCCAATGCCGTCAGCCATCTCGGCTGCGCACCCGCCGACATCACCTGGAAGGCCGGGGTCGACCTGCTGTCGTTCGGCCTCACCAAGAACGGCGCGTGGTGCGCGGAGGCGATCGTCGTCTTCGATGCGGCAAAGGCGCCGCACGTCGCCGCCCACCGCAAGCAGGCCGGCCACCTCTTTTCCAAGAGCCGGTTCGTGGCCGCCCAGATGCTCGCGATGCTGGAAGGCGGCCACTGGCTCGAGCTCGCCGGCAAGGCCAATGCCGCCGCTTCCCGGCTTGCGGCCGGCATCGAGGCGTCGTCCAGGGCCCGGCTGGCCTGGCCCTGCCAGTCGAACGAGGTCTTCGCCCACGTCGAGACCGCGATGCTGGAGCGGCTGCAGGCCGCCGGCGCGCATCTCTATCCCTGGTCGGTTCGCGGCGCGCCGGACGAGGAGGCCTCCGCAGCCCATGAAACCCGCACCCGCATGATCGCGAATTTCGCCACCACCGATGCGGAGATCGACGCGTTCCTGACGGCGCTGGGGCAGAACGACAGCAGCCGATAGGCTCAAGACGGCGGCACGGGCGCCATGACGAAGCTCAGCCCGCCGTAAGCCGCCTTCGACGCGGCCTCCCGATCTGCCGACGATCGACGGCCTTCGCCCGAAACGCAAAAGGCGCCCCGATCGCTCGGGACGCCTTTTTCATTCGGATAGTCCGCGCAGCCCGATCAGTGCCGGCGGAAGGTCCGGCGCTGGCCGCCGGACGGTCCGGGACCCTCGGTCTTGTGGCGGAAGGTGATGCGGCCCTTTTCCAGATCGTAGGGCGTCATCTCCACCGTCACCCGGTCGCCGGCGAGCGTGCGGATGCGGTGCTTCTTCATGCGCCCGGCCGAGTAGGCCAGGATCTGGTGGTCGTTATCCAGCCGCACGCGAAAGTTTCCGTCCGGAAGCACCTCCGTTACGACGCCCTCGAACTCGATCAGATCTTCCTTGGCCATGTTCTTTCCTTTCGGCGTTGGGAGAAGCGGGCGCGGCGGAGCCGCCGGGGCGGGCGCGCGCCGGACGCTTCGGCTTCGAAAAATGGGTGTCGCCGGCGCCAGAGCCGCCGGCGGTGTCATTGGAGCGGGCCTGCTGGCCGTTGTTGCCCTGACCATTCGGACGCGGCCCCTTCCTGCGGGGCGGACGCTTCTTATTGCGGCCGGGCTGAGCCTGCTCGCCGTCGTCGAAGCGACCCGTCGCCTCCAGGCCTTCGGGGGCCGCGATCACCGGGACCTTCTGCTTGATCAGGCGTTCCACGCCGCGCAGCAGATTGGCTTCGTCCGGCGCGCACAGCGTGATCGCATTGCCGTCCGCGCCGTTGCGGGCCGTGCGGCCGATGCGGTGCACGTAGGTCTCCGCCACATGGGGCAGGTCGTAGTTGATCACGTGGCTGACCGACGCGACGTCGATGCCGCGGGCGGCGATGTCGGTCGCGACCAGGGCGTTGATCTTGCCGCCGCGGAAGGACGAGAGCGTCCGCTCGCGCTGGCCCTGGGACTTGTTGCCGTGGATCGCCTCGGCCGGCACGCCGGAGCGGGAGAGATTCTTCACGACCTTGTCCGCGCCGTGCTTGGTGCGGGTGAAGACCAGCGCCTGACGGACGCCGCGGTTGGCGAGCACGTGCACCAGGGCGTCGGTCTTCTTCGCCGTATCGACGAACATGACCTCCTGGTCGACCCGGTCGGCGGTCTTCGCCACCGGCGTCACCGCGACTTCCACCGGATCGCTCAGGATCGACCCGGCAAGCTCGGCAATGGCCTTCGGCATGGTCGCGGAGAAGAACAGGTTCTGGCGCTGTTTCGGCAGCTTCGCGACGATCTGCCGGATGGCATGGATGAAGCCCATGTCCAGCATCTGGTCGGCTTCGTCGAGGACGAGGACCTCGACCTCGGCAATGCTGAGCGCGCGTTGTTCGACCAGGTCGAGCAGACGACCGGGCGTTGCAACGACCACGTCGGCGCCCTTCTCGACAGCCCGCTTCTGGCGGCCGATCGGCACGCCGCCGATGATCAGCGCCGTCTTCAGCGGCATGTGCTTGCCGTAGGCGCGGAAGCGCTCCTCGATCTGGCCGCAGAGTTCGCGCGTCGGCGACAGCACCAGCACGCGGCAGCTCTTGCCGCGAACGGCGGCCCGGGCGTTGTCGAGATGGTTCAGGATCGGCAGCGCGAAGGCCGCGGTCTTGCCGGTGCCGGTCTGGGCGATGCCCAGAAGGTCCCTGCCTTCCAGGACCGGCGGAATCGCCTGGGCCTGGATCGGCGTCGGCGTGTCGTGGCGCTCTTCGGAAAGCGCAGTGAGGATCGGCCGTGCGAGGCCGAGATCGGTAAACTGTGTCAATTTCATCTTTCGTGTAAGACACCTGCCGCGATCGATGGCATCGGCCGGGATCGGCCCGGCCCCGGAACATCCGCTCCAGCGTCGGCGCTTCGATCGCATCAGGAATCGACGCGGCGGATCCGTCATGGACCACAGCCGCGTTGCGCATGGGTCATGAGGACCCCGCGTGCCGGGCACTCATCGAATATCGGGAGAAAGCAGCTTCAGGGCGGGCGCCCCGTTCACGCGTGCTTGGATGCCTATATGGCGCGTGCAGCGCAAAAAAGCAATGGGGTAAGGCGTCCTGCCCTTTCCCGCACCCGGTGAGCGGCCGGACAGCGCGATCCCGGCGCTACCGCAAATCCGCGGGTGGCCCCTCTGGCTGGCCGATGAAGTCCGCAACGATCCGGACAAGGTCCGGGTCCAGCGGCAGCGACGGATCGGCGTACGTGGCGAACGGCTGGCCCGGGACGTCCCGCTTCAGGGTGTGGGTCATCTCCGGCAGGATCTCCAGAACCGCGTCCGGCATCGCCTCGGCCAGCAGCCGGGCGTCGTCGGTCGTGACCTGCATGTCGGCACCGCCCTGAACGATCAGGACCGGGCGGTCGACGCGGGCCGCCAGGTCCGCAGGATCGTAGGAGAAGAGGTCGATCATGAAGCGCTGCAGTCCGGGCCGGAACAGCGCCTGAAGTTCGGGGCTGATCGTTGCGGGATCGACGGTCTCGCCCGCTTCGAGGCGATCGATGATGCGGTCGATCTCGGCCAGGAACGGCCCGTTGGCGGGATAGCGGCGAACCTGTTCCCGCAACAGCTCACCGACCGGACGCCCGGGGGCAGCCAGCAGGATCAGGCCGCACGGCTCGACCTCCTGGGCGGCCGCGAGCGCCACCAGCCCGCCCTCGCTGTGGCCCGCGATCCAGACGCAGTCGGTGCCGACCCGCTCCGCCAGCGCATCGTGCCAGCGACGGACATCATCGGCATAGGCCGCGATGGTCACGTCTTCCGGGTCGGCGGTCGCCGCCTCGCTTCCGAAGAAGCCGCGCTTGTCGATCCTGAGCGAGGCGATGCCTTCCGACGCCAGCCCCTCGGCCAGGAGCTTGTAGGTATCGGTGGTGAGGCCCTGCGGGCTGTTGCCGTCGCGGTCGGTCGGACCTGAGCCCGGCACGATCAGGACGGCCGCCTCGGCATCGGGGACGGCGAGCAGCTCGCCCTCCAGCGGCCCGGCGGGACCGGCGATCGTGATCGGCTCAGCCGCCGCAGCAGAGGCCATGCAAAGGGTGCCCACAAGGAGACAAAATCGGATCGATCTATTCAACATTTCCCGGTTTTGCCGGGTGGGCCTCCATATGTCCAGCGGACCCGGTCCAGATCGTCGCGCCCCCTCCTAAAGACGGGCCCTTTCGGCGGCCACGGGCGGCATCGGGGCGACGGACGCATCGCCCGGTGCTGCCACTGCCGGCCGCGGGCGCGCCGCGCGCCCGCCGATCCACACGCAACCGAGCACGATGACCGCACCGAGCGCCTGCACCGGGGTGAACGCATTGCCGAGCACGGCCCAGTCGAGCAGCATCGCCGTCAGCGGGCTGAGAAAGCCGAAGCTGGTGACGGCGGCCGGTCCGAGCCGTTCGATCCCGCGAAACCAGAAGAAATAGGTGAGCGCCGCCCCGATCAGCCCGAGCCAGACGAATCCTGCCATGTTGAGCGTGCTCAGCTCCGGCAGCGGTGGCTCCACCGCGGCTGCCACCGGCAGCAGCAGCAAGCCTCCGGCAGTGAGCTGCCAGGCCACGAAGGTCAGCGCCGATACAGGCGGCTTCCATTTGCGCGTCAGGATCACGCCGCTGGCCATGGACACGGCGCCGCCGAGGGCGGCGAGAACGCCGATCGTATCGAGCGAGGCGGACGGCCCGAGGACCAGCAGCGCCACGCCGCCGATGCCGGCGGTCGCCGCCGCCAGTCCGGCGAGGGTGAGCCGCGTGCCCAGAACCATCCGGGCCAGGAGCAGCACCACGAGCGGCTGGACCGCCCCCAGCGTTGCCGCGACTCCGCCCGGCAGACGGTAGGCAGCCAGGAACAGCAGCGACCAGAAGACGGAGAAGTTGAGCGCGCCCAGGATCAGGAGCTTTCCGATCCACGTCCGGGGCGGCAGCGACCGGGTCGCGACCATGAGGATGAGCCCGGCCGGCAGCGCCCGCAGCACCGCCACGGTGAGCGGATAGTCCGGCGGGAGCATCTCCGTGGTGACGATGTAGCTGGTTCCCCAGATCGCCGGCGCGGACGCGGCCAGAAGGGCATCGAGTGATCTGGACATCGCCATTCCTTTTATCTTGACCTCAAGATATCTATCTTGATGTCGAAATAGTCGCCGCTTTGCTTGACGTCAAGATAAAATCGGGAAAAGGATCCGGCATGGATCACGTCGACCGAATTCTCGACCAGTGGGCAAAGGAACGCCCGGACCTCGACACCCGGGCCATGGGGCTGATCGGGCGGCTCAAGCGCCTGCACGAGCTCCTGTCGGTCGAGGTTGCCCGGGTCTACAATGCGCACGGCCTCTCGGCCGCGAGCTTCGACGTTCTCGCCACGCTGCGGCGCTCGGGTCCGCCCTATGCGCTCAGCCCGTCGGCCCTGGTCCAATGGACGATGGTCACCTCCGGCACCATGACGAACCGGCTGGACCGGCTGGAACAGTCGGGCCTGATCGAACGGCGTCCCAACCCGGCCGACGGGCGCGGCTCGGTGGTGGCGCTGACGGACGCCGGCTTCAAGCTGATCGACACGGTCGTCGGCGAGCACGCGGCCAACGAGACGCGCCTGATGGAGGAGCTGTCGCCGGGAACCGCCGAGCAGCTGAACGCCGCCCTGAAGGAATGGCTCGCCCGGCTGGGACCGGATGACGGGGCGGACGGCGATCCCGATTAGAAGACGCGCGCCGGTCGAGCCCGGTCCGGCGCACTGTGGCGGCGGAACGCGCCTACTCGCCGGCCATCTCCACCAGGTGCGCGACCGTCGGCAGCGGATCGCGGCGCCGCCAGACCAGGCCGGTCTCGATTTCCGGCGCCTCGCCGGCCAGCGGAAGATAGCGCACGCCGTCGCGCTGCAGTGCCATCAGCGAGCGCGGCACCAGCGCCAACCCCAGCCCGACCGCCACCAGGGCGATGATGGTCTGCATCTGGATCGCCTCCTGCACGATCGCCGGCTCGGCCCGGTTGAGCGCATAGAAGCTGGTGACGATGTCGTGGAAGGCGGGCGCGCTCTGGCGCGGAAACAGGATCAGCGGTTCGCCGAGTACCTCGCCGAAGACCAGCCGTCCGTCGGCGCAGTCAATCCGCCCGCTCTCCACCCAGTCTTGCGGCACGGCGGCGACCAGCGGTTCGCGCAGGAGCGGCCGGTAGGCGAGCCCCGCCTGCAGCCCGGTCTGCGGAATGATCAGCCCTGCATCGATCTCGCCGGCAAGAAGCGCTTCGATCTGGACGTCGCTGGTCGCCTCCCTGAGCGAGACGTCGACGGCGGGAAACGCGGCCTTGAACGAGCTGATCAGCTCCGGAAGGATCGAGTAGGCGGCGATGGAGACGAAGGCGAGCCGGAGCGAGCCGAGCTGCCCACGGGCGAGCCGACGCGCCGTCTCCGGCAGGCTCGCCGCACCCTCCAGAACCTGGCGCACATGGGGCAGCCATTCCGCCCCGACCGCCGTCAGCGCCACCGAGCGGCGCGTGCGGGCGAACAGCGCCACGCCCAGCTCCTCCTCCAGCGCCTGGATCGACTGGCTGAGCGGCGGCTGGGTCATGCCGAGGCGGTCCGCGGCGCGGCCGAAATGCAGTTCCTCGGCGACGGCCACGAACTGGGAGAGCTGGCGGAGATTCATCGGACTAATATGGCAAACGACCCAATAGCCATCCAATAATATATTTTACAGGAGGCTTGGAACGGGTCTAAGCGAAGACGATCACATGCGCTCAATCGGCGGGACAGGCACCGGCACGGACCGGATGACCTCCCGCCTCCGCATTCGAACACACCGCGCAGGCCACGGGGAAGGAACCGCCGATGCCCTACAACGATCGCTCCAAAAACGTCACCCAAGGCATCGAACGCTCGGCCAACCGGGCGATGTTCTATGCCCTCGGCTACGAGAAGCGCGACTTCGACAAGCCGATCGTCGGCATCGCCAACGGCCATTCCACCATCACGCCGTGCAACGCCGGCCTGCAGCGTCTCGCCGACGCCGCCAACCAGGCCCTGATCGACGCCGGCGCGCTGCCGCAGATGTTCGGCACGCCGACCATCTCCGACGGCATGTCGATGGGCACCGAGGGCATGAAATACTCCCTCATCTCGCGCGAGGTGATCGCCGACTGCATCGAGACCTGCGTCCAGGGCCAGTGGATGGATGGCGTCGTCGTCATCGGCGGCTGCGACAAGAACATGCCCGGCGGCATGATCGGCATGTGCCGGTCCAACGTCCCGGCGATTTACGTCTATGGCGGCACCATCAAGCCGGGCCACTGGAAGGGCAAGGATCTCTCCATCGTCTCCGCCTTCGAGGCGGTCGGCGCCTACCGGGCCGGCAAGATGAGCGAAGAGGACTTCGAAGGCATCGAGCAGAACGCCTGCCCGTCCACCGGATCCTGCGGCGGCATGTTCACCGCCAACACGATGAGCTCCTCCTTCGAGGCGCTCGGCATGTCGCTGCTCTACTCCTCCGACATGGCCAACCCGGACCAGGAGAAGGTGGACAGCGCCGCCGAGAGCGCCCGCGTCCTGGTCGAGGCCGTGAAGAAGGGCATCAAGACCCGCGACATCGTCACCCGGGAGTCCATCCAGAACGCCGTCGCCCTGATCATGGCGACCGGCGGCTCCACCAACGCCGTGCTGCACTATCTGGCCATCGCCGATGCGGCGGACGTGGAGTGGACCCTGGACGACTTCGAGCGCGTGCGCCGCACCGTGCCGGTTCTGTGCGACCTGAAGCCCTCGGGCCGGTTCATGGCGGTCGACCTGCACAAGGCCGGCGGCATTCCCCAGGTGCTCAAGATCCTGCTCAACGCCGGCCACCTCAACGGCGACTGCATGACCATCACCGGCAAGACGCTGGCGGAGGAGCTGGAGCACGTGCCGAACGAGCCGCGCGCCGACCAGGAAGTGATCCGCACCATCGACAACCCGATGTACGCCCAGGGCCATCTGGCGATCCTCAAGGGCAACCTCGCCGAGGACGGCGCGGTCGCCAAGATCACCGGCCTGAAGAAGCCGGTCATCACCGGTCCGGCCCGGGTGTTCGACGACGAGAAGTCGGCCATGGACGCGATCCTGAACGACAAGATCCAGGCCGGCGACGTGCTGGTGCTGCGCTATCTCGGCCCCAAGGGCGCGCCGGGCATGCCGGAGATGCTGGCGCCGACCTCGGCGATCATCGGCCGCGGGCTCGGCGACTCGGTCGGCTTCATCACCGACGGCCGCTTTTCCGGCGGCACCTGGGGCATGGTGGTCGGCCACGTGACGCCCGAGGCGTTCGAGGGCGGCACCATCGCGCTGGTTCAGGAAGGCGATTCCATCACCATCGACGCCCACCAGCAGCTTCTGCAGCTGAACGTCGACGCGGCGGAGATCGACAAGCGCCGGGCCGCCTGGAGGCAGCCGGAACCCCGCTACAAGAAGGGCATCCTCGCCAAGTTCGCCAAGCTCGCCAAGCCGGCCAGCGAGGGCGCGGCGACGAACTGAGCAAGCCCAGCAAAAGTGCTCTTGCGGTTTAGCGTCTGGGATTGCGAAACAAAAACAGAGGCTTTGGCGTGGGCGGTTTTCTTTATCGCTCACGCCGGCTCGCTGCGCTCGCGGCTGCGCGGGCGCGGCCCGCGAGCAACCCCGCGTCCGTTCGGGCGCGGACAGATTGCTCGTCCTAAAGATCGATCAACTTGCGTCCATTCGGTCAAAACCGAATGGCCGTTGATCTCGCCCGGCGCGCCGAACCAGACGTCGAACACGGGCGGCTCTCCGCCCGCAGAGCGGTCGCTCCGTATGCCGAAGCAGGATGTCCGCACCCTCTCCTGTGCTCTGGAAGCCTCACTCCGCCGTGACGGTGCGCGGATGACGAAAGTTTAATAGTCGCCTCAGCACCGAACGCTGATAAATCTTGCGCCTTCGGAAAATCGGGCTTTGGGGGCCGGATTGGGTCGCTTTCTGGCTTCTGCTACGCGCTGGCTGTCGACGGCTGCGGCGCTGGTGCTGATCTCGGGACATGGGGCGTTTGCGCAGTCGACCGGGGGCGTGCCCTGGGACAACCAGACCACCGCCGCCCAGATCCAGGCGGCCATCGATCAGGCGCTGGCCGCCAAACGCATTCCCGGCGCCGCGGTCTCCATCCGCCAGGGGGACGCGCGCTGGACTTCGAACTCCGGGCTGGCCGACGTCGCCAACCGCGTTCCACCGACGCCCGACACCTATTTCGCCTATCGCAGCGTCACCAAGTCCTTCGTCACCACGGTTGTCCGGCAGCTGGCGGTAGAGGGGCTGATCGGGCTCGACGACCCGGTCGGAAACTATGTCAGCGGCGTGCCCGCCGGCGACACGATCACGATCCGCCAGCTCGCCGAGATGCGCTCGGGCCTGTTCAACTACACCGCCTCCCGCAGCTTCGGTCAGGAGCTGGTGGCGGACCCGGGCCGGGCCTGGACCGGGCCGGAGCTGCTTTCCTTCGCCTTCGTCGAGCCGCTGCAGTTTACGCCCGGCACCTCCTACGAATATTCCAACACCAATACCGTGCTGCTCGGCGAGGTGATCCAGGCCGTCACCGGCAACGACTGGTCGGTGGAGGTCAACCGGCGGATCTCCAGCCAGCTCGGCCTGAGTTCGGTGATCAATCAGGGCGCGGGTGCGATGCCGACGCCGAACGCGGTCGGCTACCTGGACGACAACGACGGCACCGGACCGGAATCGCTCGCCGCCTTCAACGCCTCCGGGGCGGGGGCGTCCGGCGCGCTGGTCGGTGTGATCGGGGACCTGGAGCGCTGGGGCAAGGCGGTCGGCAGCGGCGAGCTGCTCACCCGACGCGACTATGTCGAGCGGCTGAAATCGTTCGGCTCCACCGCGCCGGATCCGAAGAGCCCGGAATATGACAGCTACGGCTTCGGCATGGGCGAGATCGCCGGCTTCATCGGCCACACCGGCAACGGCCTCGGCTTCGAGGCGCTGGTCATGTACGACCGGGCGAACGACCGCACGATCGCCATCCTGCTCAACGCCAGCAACCCCGGCGACGGCGATGCGCCGGCCGACCTGTTCCGCGAGCTCATCGGCATCCTCGGCTGGACCGGGCCGGCCAACCAGCGTCAGGTCGCGGCCGACGGCACCGTCCGGACGGTGGGGGCTGGCACGGTGTGGACCGGGCTGATCAGCGGGCCGTTCCTGACCCGTGCGGCGGTCTATGCCGACAACGGCGGCACGGCCACGGCGGACGGCCGGGTGACGCTCGCGCCGCTGCAGGACTACGTGCCCGCGATCTATGTCGGCAACGGCCGCGTGACCCTCGGCCGCGGCGGCGACATCACCGCGTCCCTCGGCGGCGACGGTGCGTTCCTCGGCACCACGGCGGGGACCGCCACGCTGGACCTGACCGACGTGACCATCCGGCTTTCGGGCGACGAGGTGAGCGGCGTCGGCGTCGATGCGCGCGACAACGCGGTCGCCGATCTGACCCGCGTCACGATCAGCGGCACGGCGCTCGCGGGCCTTCATGCCGGCGGCAAGGCGGCCGCGACGATCCGCGGGCGCGGCGTCGACATCACGCTCGCGCGGGGCGACGGCGTGTCGGTGGAGGCGAACGGAACGGTCGATCTGGTCGACAGCCGGATCCTGCTCGGCGGAACCGGCGTCGGCGTGCGCGTCGCGGGCGGCACCGGCGCGGCGCGGATGACCGGCACCAACCTCACGGTCGAGACCCTGGCGCCGGGCAGCTTCGGCGTGCTCGCCTCCGGAACCGGCGCGACCGTCGACCTCACCGGCGGCTCGGTGGTGACGTACGGCGCAGGCGCCCACGCGATCGGGCTCGGGCGAGGGGCGCGGGTCACGCTCACCGGCGTCACCGTCTCTGCCCTCGGCGCGGCGTCGGCGGCGGTCGCCTCGGTCGCGACAGGGAGCGGTTCGGCGAGCCGCGCCGTCTCGCTGACGCTTTCCGGCAGCACGCTGTCGGCGCTGAGCGGCACGGCGGTGGCGGCCCAGGGCACCGACCTGACGCTGACGGCATCCAACTCGCGGATCACCGGTGCGATCACCCGCTCCGCCGACGCGCGCCTCGACCTGACGCTCGATGCCGGCAGCACCTGGGTGCTTCCCGCCGCCGGGGCGGGCGTCGCCTCGCGCGTCGACGATCTGACGAATGCCGGCAGCACGATCGCGTTCTCAGCGCCCGCGGCCGCTGGCTTCCAGAGCCTCACCGTCGGCACCTACGCCGGCGTCGGCGGCACGCTGTCGATGAACGCGGCGCTTGCGCCCGGCGGCGGCGCCGACCGGTTCGTCGTCGACGGCGGGCTGGCGAGCGGGACCACCAGCGTCCTGGTCACCCCGGTCGGCGACGGCGGCCTCACCAGCGGCGACGGCATCCGGCTGATCGAGACGGCGAACGGCGGCCGGATCGCGCCGGGCGCGTTCACCCTCGGCGCGCGGGTCGCGAGCGGCGCGCTGGAGTACGGGCTCTATCAGGGCGGCACCTCGGGCGGGGACGACTGGTTCCTGCGGTCGACGCTGGGCGGCGACAGCGCGGCCGGCGCACTGCCGAACATCCGGCCGGAAGTGGCGCTTGACACCGCTTTGCCGGCGATCGCCACCCGGTACGGCCTCGCCATGCTCGGCAGCCGCGACGAGCGCGCCGCCGCCCGCGTGCCCGGCCAGGGGACCGAAGGCTGGGGCCGCATCTTCGGCGAGACCGGCAGCCAGGGCTCCGGCGGGGGCAGCGCGGCCGACCGGCTGGCCCGCTTCCGGAGCGACGGCCCGAGCTACGACGCCACCCTCGGCGGCTTCCAGGCCGGCTACGACCATCCCCTGTCGCGGCCCGGCGATGCCGTCCAGACCCTGCTCGGCTTCTATGTCGGCGCCGGCCAGGCGCGCGGCAGCGTCGATGCGGTCTATGGCGGCAAGGCGGGCACCGTCTCGCTCGACGCTTATTCGCTCGGCGCCTACTGGACCCATGCTGAGGCGAGCGGCCTCACCCTCGAGGCCGTGCTGCAGGGCACCTTCTACGCTGAGGCGCGGACGGACTCCGAACCGGGGGCGAGCCTGGCGACCGACGGGGTCGGCCTGATCGGCTCGCTGGAAGCCGGCTACCGGTTCGATCTCGGCCGGGGCTGGGCGATCGAGCCCCAGGCGCAGCTGGTCTATCAGGCGCTGTCCTTCGACGATGCGACCGACGGCTACGGCCGGATCGCCTTTGACGCGACCGACGACGTCTTCGGCCGCATCGGCGGACGGTTCAGCCGCGACTGGTCGCTGGAGACCGGCCAGGCGATGCGCGGCTGGGCGCGGGCGAGCCTGTGGCAGTCCTTCGCCGACGCCCCGGAGGTGACGGTCTCCGGGCTCGGCGGCAGCAACCCGATGACGTTCCAGTCGGGCCTGGAGGGGCTCAGGGTGGAGCTCGGCCTCGGCGCGGCGATGGCGGTCTCGGACCGGGTCAGCCTGTTCGCCTCCGCCGACTACGACGTGCGGGTGGACGACATGTCGGGCCACGCCTTCGGCGGCCGGATCGGCGCCACGCTGCGCTGGTAACGCCCCCTTCGGCGGCGGGCATCGCTGCCTGTCGCAAGGTCTGAAGTCCCGACCGGCCCGATCCCGCAACCCGCCAGAACGTGATCGGCGCCCATCCTTGCGGTCGGAATCGAAACGGCAATGGGCGGCCGATCGGCCTTTTTCGTCTGGCTGACAACGACTTACAAGACAAAAGCCGTCCGGTTTGGGCCGAAAGCGGGCTGGTTCCCTGTGGAGTCAGGCGGGGCAAATCTGCCGCCTCCGGCAATAAACGAATACGCCCGCTGCGGATCCCCCGCCTTTCGCTCATGCGTCAATTGCGGTTCCTCGTACGCCGTCGGTCCTGTGACGTCGGGCTGGTCCCGACCTTGTTCTTGATTAACATACTTGTTAGCTATACAAGCAAATTTAAAAAGGAGTCTCGTGATGCAAGCGATTGTGGTGAATGAATTTGGCTCTGCGGAGCAGCTGTCCCTTGCCAACCTCCCGGACCGGCGGCCTGGGGACGGCGAGGTCGTCATCGATGTGGAGGCGGCAGGGGTAGGGCTCGTGGATGTCCTACAACGGCAGGGATTGTTGGGAGTTTCAGCTCCCGGATACATTCCGGGGCTGGAGGTAGCTGGCCGTGTCGCATCTGTTGGTGCGGGCGCCGACGAACGCCTGGTCGGCAAACTGGTTTTCGCTCAGGGCCAAGGCGGCTATGCCCAGCAGTTCGTCGCCAGTTCCAGCCGGTTGGTCGTACTGCCGGAAGGGGTATCTGCCGAGGCAGCTGTGGCCTTGGGCACAAACGCGCTTGTGGCGCACTTCAGCATCAGACAGGCGAGGCTTCGCCCCGGCGAATCCATTTTGGTTCGGGGTGCCAGTGGCGGTATCGGCGCAATGGCCGCACAAATGGCCGCCGAAGCGGGAGCGGTGGTAACAGCCGTTACCAATGCGGATGCATCAGAGGGTGTCGCTGCGCTGGGCGTCCGGCACGTGTTGCGACGCGGCACCGATCCTGAGCCGGAGGGCCCTTTCGATGTCATCGTTGATCCCGTGGCTGGCGAAGCTGTCCCTTCGCTCATTCGGACGCTAGCGCCCAACGGGCGCTATGTCATAAACGGCGCTGCCGCCGGATTCCCGCCTGCAGACATCGGCGGCGCCCTGCTGCAGGGATTCTCAAGATCGCCTACATATTCTTTCCTCAGTCTCGATTCTGTCCCTCAAGACGACGTGCTATCCGCGGCAACCGAAATTTTTGCGAAGTCGGCTGGCGGAGAGATCCGGCCCCTTGTTGCAGAAGTACTACCGCTTCATGAGGCGGTTCGTGCACACAAGATACTCGAGTCCGGGAGAAAATTCGGCAAGGTTGTACTCAGGCCGTCTTGACGGGAAAACGGGTAACGGTGAGGTCCAACTCAATGAGTAGCCGGACGCGCAGGACACAGGAGGAGCGTCGTGACGAATCGGAGCAACGCATGCTCGCTGCCGGAGTGCGTCTGGTTGCTCAGTATGGCCCGGAAAAGCTGACCCTAACGGAAGTTGGCAAGAGCGCCGGTTACAGCCGCGGACTGCCGGCCCATCATTTCGGGTCGCGGGAACAGTATCTCAAGGCGCTGGCTTCCCACGTGGCGATCGAGTTCGATCGAACGCTTTCGGCTGCAAGCCGTGTATCGGGGCTGGTCGCGGTTCTCGATATCACACGCGCGGTGTTGGCGCAGTTGGAAGCAGACCCGACGCGCGGCCTCGCCTCCCAGATCGTACTGGCTGATGGGCGGCGCGAGCGTGCTCTGTCAGAAGACATTGCGGAGTTGCGCGACGAGACGCTTGAACTCCTGACACGGCACATCGAGGATGGCATTCAGGCAGGTGAAATCCGACGAGACGTCGCACCGGAACATGCGAGTCTGCTGATCGCCGCTGGAATCTGCGGGATCATAGACAGCTGGCAGGCTGACCCTCAGTTCGATATCGCAAAAGCCGGCGTTCAGTTGGTCGATATGATAGAGCATGCACTCAAGGCGCCGGACCATCGGGGTGAGACGACACCGACCTGAAGGGTTGGCTCGATGAGGTAGGTGATTACCCACACCTTGCAGCAAAGCTGACCAATTCCCGCCGCTCTGTCGGAATTGGTTTGTTCGATTTGCGGGCAGGTGCCCGCCACCTTTGCCATTGCTCGTCCGTCCGCAAGCTCAGCTGCAGGCCCTCCGCCACGTCTGTCGAGCCACACGACCATCGGCCCAGCGCATTTCTTCGGCACGCCGCCGGCGACGGCGCGATCGGAATCCCTTGGAATTCAGGGTGTGAAGAACTTACGGCCTGGACTTCCGCTTCAATCTTTGCGGGAACAGGCGCCCGCCCCCTTTCCTTCCTGATCTCCGGCCCCATTTCCAAACCATACACCGGCGGCCATCAGGGCCTGGAAGATGCGCCATCTATCGCTGATCGTTCTGGTTGTCCTCTCTTTCGCCGGGCCATTGCGGGCCTCGGATGGCGCGCCGGCGTTCCGGCCCTATCTGGGCCAGCTCGACGCCCAGACCCAGGAATGGTTCGAGGCCGCGTTCCTGGTCTACCGGGAATCCTTCATCAAGGACGACGGCCGGGTCTACGACCCCCAGAACAACGGCATCACCCATTCCGAAAGCCAGGGCTACGGGATGATGCTCGCGCTCCTGGGCGATGACCGGCCCACCTTCGACCGGATCTGGAATTTCGCGAAGACGCGCATGCGGCGGCCCGACGGCCTCTTTTCCTGGAAGTACGAGCCCGGCCGCGGCATCACCGACCGCAACAACGCCACCGACGGCGAGCTGTTCATGGGCACGGCGCTGGCGCTGGCGGCGATCCGGTGGAACGACCCGATCTATGCGCGCGACGCCGAAATCATCGCCGACACGGTCGGCCGGAAGCTGATTCTGAACTATGGCGGCTACACGCTGCTCCTGCCCGGCGAGTGGGCCCGGCCGACCCGGCACAACCCGGTCGCCATCGTCAACATGAGCTATTTCATCCCGATCACGCTGCAGATGTTCGAGGGCCTGGCGCCGCAGCACCCCTGGGAGACCGTCTATCACGACAGCCTGCGCATCCTGGACGACATGATCCATCCGCCGTCGGACTGGACGGCCATCAACAGTCATGGCGAGCCCAACCCGGCCCGGGGCTTCAAGCCCAAGTTCAGCTACGATGCCGTGCGCATTCCCATGTATCTTCTGCAGGCCGACATGACCCACCAGAAGACCTCCGACATCCTCAACACGGTCTGGGGCAACCCCCGCCACGGACCGGTGTTCGAATTCCGCGTCAGCGATTTCTCCAAGATCGACCGGTTCTGGGGCGGGTCCTACGAGCTGGCCCACGACCTGCTCTACTGCCGGCAGACGGGAACGCCGGCCGAGCCCGCGAACATCCGGATGAATTTCGACAACTATTTCGATGCGAGCCTTCATCTGATGATGATCGCCGCCCTGTTCGCCAACAATCCGGAGTGTTTTCCGGCAACCGAGTCCCAGGCGAGGCGGTCGCGATGAGGAAAGTCACGCATCTTGCCGGCACGGCGCGCACCCTGGCCGCAGCCGCCTTCTCGCAGCCGCCCTCGCCCCGGCTGCCTCGGCGGCGACGGTGACGCTCGCCTGTGGCGCCGTCGGTATCGAATACGAGGACTGCAAGACCTCGGCCGAACTCTGGGCGGAGCAGACCGGCAACACCGTGCTCACTTTTCCCATGCCGAACGACCCCGAGGCGCGTCTGGGCATCTACGAGGCCGTGATCCGCGACGGGACCGGCAAGATCGACGTGTTTCTGATCGACGTGGTCTGGCCGGGCCTGCTGGCCGACGCGCTGATGGATCTCACGCCTTATCTCGCCGACGAGGCGAACGCCCATTTCCCGTCCATCATCGCCAACAACACCGTCGGCGGGGAACTCAAGGCCATGCCGATGTTCATGGACACCGGGCTCCTCTATTTCCGCAGCGACCTGCTGTCGAAGTACGGGTTCGAGGTGCCGCAAAGCTGGGAAGACCTGGTTGAAACGGCCCGGGTCATCCAGTCCGGGGAGCGCGCGGCGGGCCGGTTGCAGGTGTCGGGCCTCGTCTTCCAGGGTCGCGACTACGAAGGCCTGACCTGCAGCGCGCTGGAATGGATCGCCGGCAGCGGCGGCGGTAGGATCGTGGGACCGGACGGAACGGTCACCATCGAGAACGACCGGGCAATCGCTGCCCTCGACCGCGCCGCCGGCTGGATCGGCGATATCGTTCCCGAAGCGGTGCTCGATTTCGACGAGGAAGAAGCCCGCTATACGTTCCAGGAGGGCAACGCGGTCTTCATGCGCAACTGGCCCTACGCCTGGACACTTCTCAATTCGCCCATGAGCGCGGTCGCCGGCAGTGTCGGGATCGCCCCCTTGCCCCACGAAGGGGACGGCGCCCCGGCCGCGGCCTTGGGCGGATGGCAGCTCGGCGTTTCCCGGGATTCCGCCAATCCGGAAGCCGCCGCCGACCTCGTGCGGTATCTCACGTCCGCCCGCCTGCAGAAGGACCGCGCCATCGAAGCGTCCTATGCACCGACCCGCCCCGCACTCTACGAGGACCCGGACCTTGTCGCGCGCGCGCCGTTCCTTGCCGCGCTGCAGGGCGTGCAACCCGTCGCCCGTCCCTCCACCGTGACGGGACGCTCCTATGACAAGGTGTCGGAAATCTTCCGCGCCGGCGTCCACGACGTCCTGGCCGGCGAAACGAACGCGGCAAGCGCAGCGGCTAAGATGCGGACCGAGCTCGAAGCGATCCGCGGCGACGGCTGGTAGCAGGCCGGACCGCTTGCGCGCTCACCAGCTGGCAAGTCTCCGCAACTGCGGTGTCTTCTTGCGATAGTGCCCGCTCATCCGGGCGAGCAGGCCGTCCAGTTCTTCCAGGGCGTCGAGCAGGAACGGACCCTTGTTGAGCATCACGCACTCCGCGCGCACCGACATGGCCGCATCGGTCAGTTCGGCGCGGTTGGGCATGCCCTTCTTGACGAAGTGCTCCATCACCTGGGTCGCCCAGATCACCGGGACCTGGGCCGCTTCGCCGATCCACAGGATTTCCTCCTGGATCTCGGCGAGCCGGGCGAAGCCGATCTCGATGGCAAGATCTCCCCGAGCGATCATGATCGCAACCGGCTGGCGCCCGCCGGCCGCCACCACGATGCCCGGCAGATTGCGCACCGCCCGCGCCGTCTCGATCTTGAGGACGAGGCCGAGCGCCTCCCGGCCGGCCGGCCGCACGTCCTCGAGTGCCGCCTGAAGCGCGGCCACATCGCTGGTGCTCTGCACGAAGGAATATTCGACCGCATCCGCATGCGTGGCGACGAAGGCGAGATCCGCGCGGTCCCTGGCGGTCAGCGCCGGTATGGTCAGCTCGGTATCCGGGAAGTTGATCCCCTTCTCCGGTTTCAGCTTGGCGCCGTCCGGATCGCACCGGGTCACCCGCGCCACCAGCATGCCGTCCGTTGCGGTCTCGACGACCGCACCGATCTTGCCGTCGTCGATGAAGACCCGCTCGCCCGGCCGCGCCATGCCGACGACGCCGGCATGGGTGCACTCCACGGCCGCGGCCCAGCCGGCAGGCTCCGGCGCCTTCAGGCCGCCCGGCGCGACGATGGCGATCCTCTGGTCGCGGCGGATCCGCTTGATGTCCTCGGCGAGCGCGACGCCGCCGGTGCGGATCTTCGGCCCGGCGAGATCCATGAACACCCGCATCCGGTGCCCGGTTTCCGCCTCCGCCGCGCGGGCGTGCGCGATCATCGCCTCCCAGGCCGGGGCGTCGTCGTGGGCACAGTTGATCCGGATGGCATCGACCCGGCGCTCGGCAAGCGCACGCATGAAGGACGGGTCGTCGGCCGCCTCGCTCGGGCAGGTGATCAGACGGGCGGTGGGATGGGCCTCGGACCGGGGTCCGAACAGGGCGTCCGCGCGAGCGCGCAGACGGGTCTCGCCAGCGAAGAACGCCGCGTCGGCGCACGGGGCCCGCTCCTGACCGAGGGTAGCGGCAAGGGTCGCCCGCACCGCCATCAGCGTCGGAAGCACACGGCTTTCAAGCCGGCCCAGGGAGGAAAGGCCGATCGACATCAGCCCGCGCTGGATGCCGCGCAGATCGTGATGACGCAACGCAACATAGGCCGCGAGATTGTCCACGCTCGGCGCGAACTCGGCAGAGACCGGAAAGGCCTGCCAGCCGTCCGATATCGCCTTCGCGTCGGATCGGACCTGATCGATCAGGCGGGTGATGTCGGCAAGGAGCGCTTCGGCGTCGGCCATGACACGCGACCGTAGGTCCATCGGCTGTGGAGGCTTCCACACTGCCAATAGGAGCCGGTCATGTCCGTTTCGTGAAGCCGGGCCCCGCGGGAAAACGCGATCGAGGGGGGAAAAGGCCCGCACGGGAGGCGGATTGTCCCCGGACGCCGCCCTTGCGGGCGGACGTCCGGATGGAGGATCGCCGACCGGGAGGGTCGGACGCCATGCCGATCACGGCAGAGGAGGACCGGCGCCGCAGACGGGCGCCGGGATCAGGCCGCGATCTTGTAGTCTTCGTCGGTCGGCGCGATCGCCGGAGCCGTGTTGTCCTGGTGTGCCGGAACGGCGGCAGCCGGAGCCAGCTCGCTGGGACGGACATAGTGACCGGACGCAACCGCCGGGATATCCGCGCGGGTCAGGCCGATGTCCCGCAGTTCCCGGTCGTTCAGCGCGGACAGCTCGCTGAAGGTGACATGGGTGCGGTGCAGCTCGACCAGGAACGCGGCAACCTTACGGACCGGGGCGGCGATAGCGCGGCCGGCGGCACGGGCGAGCCGGGCGAACTGGTCGGCGCGCATGGCATGAGCGGCGTTCTCGATCTCGAGAAGCTCAGCGGAGGTGAGAGGGCGATAAGAGGTCATAACGATTTGATCTTCTTGGTTGTCCGCGTCTTGCGGACGGTTGATGTGTCTCCCCTTCGCGAACAGAGATAGTTGCAAATCGGACGATATGGAGCAGCCAATGCTGCAACGCAGCAATGCGCTGAGCGCGGACCAAGGATTAAGCCTCAGGTAACCCTGTCCGCTGATGGTCGCGGTTTCGTCCCGCCTTGTGCTCAGCCCCGCCAGCGATAGAGCCGCCCGCCGCCGGCCTTGCGCCCGGTGTCCTCCACGCCCGGGAAGACACCGCTGCGCACGGCATTGAGGAAGGCGCGGCCCGTCTTCACCTTGTCGCCGATCCAGAGTTCCTCCCAGCCGGACCCGTAGATCTCGGGAAAGTGAAATTCGCCCGGCGGCCGATCGGACAGAGCGGCCTTCAGGCGGGCGACTTCACTGCTGCTCAGCTGCACGGCATGCGTATCCAAGGCGACAGGCCTCCCAGGCGGTTTCCAGGGTCTCCGGCGAAGGGACCCGCTCCCACAGGTCTTCCAGCTTGTCCAGCGGGCTCCGTTCATGCTCGCGCATGAGGGCTCCCGACCGCGCACCCTCTGCCGGGACGAGCGCATCCAGCGGCCCCACATCCTCGGCAAGCCCCGGTAGCGATCAGCACCGGCCAAGTCGATTGGCGCTTCCCATGCGTGCGCTTCTTGCTACTCTTTCAACCCTTGAACGCCGTCATACGGTCGCCGGGAGGCAGGCATGAGGACCGGAATCGCGTCAGCGGTCACGCGGGTGATACTTCTGCTCCTGATCGCCGCGGGTGCGGCACGGGCCCAGACAGTGGAGATGGAGACCGGCAACGCCGCCAGCATGACCAATCTGGTTCCGCAGATGTTGGCGGAAACGCTGCGGGCCGAGGGCATCGACCTCAGGATCGAACCGAACCGGACCCTCACCCGCTCCGCTCTGCGCCTCGCCGCCGGAGAGATCGACGCCGCCATCGTCCCGCCCCTCACCTTCATCGCCATGAGCCGGGGCGACGGCCCGTTCCGGACCGCCGCCGAGCAGGCCAGCGAGGCGTCTCAGGCGCTGCGATCGCTGTTCCTGTTTCCCGCCGGGATCTATCAGCCGATCGTCTGGGCTCGATCCGACGTCCGTGAGTGGCCGGACATGAAGGGAAAGCGGGTCTTCGTGGGCCCGCCGGCCGGCGCCGCCAACCAGCAGATCGAGGGACTGCTCCGTCTCGCGGGCGACCTGGAGCCGTTCCGGGACTACGAGCCGGTGCGTCTTCGATGGGCCGCGGCGATCCAGGCGTTCCGGGATGACACGGTGGACGTGCTCGTCATTGCCCTGCCGAGCGGAGCTGCCGCCGTTGATGAGCTCGCCGCCTCCCGACCGATCCGTATTCTGGGCGTGCCGCCGGACGTGGTCGCCAGCGAGGCATGGAACGTCTATCTGCGCCGGACCGGCCAGGTGAACGCAACCCTCTCTCCCGAGGCCTATAACGGCCCCGTGGAAATGGATGGTCCGCTCGACCTGCCCGCCAATCCGATGGCGTTCGCGGTCAGCGCGGACATGGACGACGAGCTCGCCCACGCGCTGACCAGGACATTCTGGGACAATCTGGACGTCTATACGGAGACGATCGGCTTTCTGGACCAGATCGATCCGGCCGACCCGTTCCGTGCGACCACGATTCCGCTCCATCCGGGCGCCATGCGCTATTACAATGAGGCGGGGATCAATATTCCGCGCGAGCTGAAGCCCACCCGCTGACACGGCCGAGGCGACCTCGCCCGTCTGCCTGACCGGCGATCGGCCATCGTCGATACCGGAATGCGGCAACAAAAAAAAAAGCGCCCCGGTTTCCCGGGGCGCCCGCGTACGGTTCGTTCGACGCTTTCGCGAAAAACGGCGTCAGGCCGTCTCGACCTCGCCTTCGAGCTGCTTCCGGGACGCGCCCGAGGGAGCGGCGATCTCGATGTTCCGTGGCTTCTTGGCCTCGGGGATCTCGCGCTTCAGGTCGACGTGCAGAAGGCCGTTCTCGAGGCTCGCACCGTTGACCACGACGTGGTCGGCGAGCTGGAAGCGGCGCTCGAAGGCCCGCGAGGCGATGCCGCGATAGAGCACTTCCTTGCTCTCTTCGCTCTCGACCTGCTTTTCGCCCTTCACGGTCAGGGTGTTTTCCCGCACCTCGATCGTCAGCTCGTCAGTCGAGAAGCCGGCCACCGCCATCGTGATGCGGTAGTCGTTCTCGGCCGTGCGTTCGATGTTGTAGGGGGGATAGGTCGAGCCGGCGTCCGGCGCGCCCACCTGATCAAGCATCGAGAAGAGCCGGTCGAACCCGACGGTCGAACGATAAAGGGGGCTCAAGTCAAAATGCCGCATGGTTGTCCTCCATTGAAGCGACGTTACCATCCTCCAAGGGCATAACGGTCCTACCTGCCGTCCTGGCCAGGTGATACCCTTGAAGCGCGGACCCTCCACGGGCGTCCGCGTTGTGTGATATGGGTTTGGTTTGTCCCGCGTACAAGATTTCAAGAGCGCCCCAGATGGCCGAAGCGCACGTCCAACCACCCCTGACTGATATTCCGGAAAACCCGGCACCCGAGGGGGCGGCATGCGAGTGGCTCGCCCTCGACAAGGGCCGGGTTCTCGTGCGCTTCGCGGCCTGGCCGGCGACCGCCGACGACCCGAAGGGCACGGTCATCGTCGCGCCCGGCCGCGCCGAGTTCATCGAGAAATATTTCGAGGTCGTCGCCGACCTGCGCGAACGGGGATTCGCCGCCGTCGTTTTCGACTGGCGCGGCCAGGGCGGGTCGAGCCGCCTGCTGCCGGACCCGACCAAGAGCCATGTCGGCGCGTTCGACCATTATGTCGACGACCTGGAGGCGGCGGTGGCTGCGGCGGCGGTGAAGGGGCTGCCGCGCCCGTTCTATCTGCTGGCCCATTCGACCGCCGCGACGGTCGCGCTTCTCGCCGCCGACCATCTGGCCGACCAGATCGAACGGATGGTGCTGACCGCGCCGCTGCTGGAACTCGCCGACAAGCGCGTCGCCAACCGCTGGACCCGCGGCGCTGCGGGCTTCGCCGCCGGTGTCGGACTGGCCAACCGCAAGATCCAGCCCGATGCCGTGCGTCCGCCCCATGAGATTGCCTTCGGCGACAACTGGGTGACGTCGGATTCCCGCCGCTACGAGCGCACCATGGCCGTGCTGCGGGCCGAACCGAGGCTGGCGGTCGGCGGCCCCACGGTCCGCTGGTTCTCCGCCCTGAACCGGGCGCTTGCCAAGCTCGCCGAACCGGGCACGGCGGAAGCCGTCCGGATCCCCACCATGATGGTGGTGTCCGGCGCGGACAAGGTCGTCTCCAACACCGCCATCGAACAGTTCGCCCGGAAGCTCCGGTCCGGAGGCCGCGTCCTCATTCCCGGGGCGCGCCACGAGATCCTCATGGAGCGCACCGGGTTCCGGACCCTGTTCTGGGCCGCCTTCGATACCTTCGTGCCCGGCAGCGATCTGCGCCTGCCCACGGACCTTCCGCCGCCGAAGGTGGTGCCGGAACTGGTGACCGGCGAGCCGCCGCTTGCGGACACCGGCGCCGGCATGGCCGCTCCTGCCGCCTCCGAGACGGCCCCGGACGTTCGTGCCGAGGAAAGGCCGAGCGCGGACCAGCAGACCGCCGAGGCCGAAACCGGCCTGTCCGAACCGGCAGCGGAGGCTTCGGCGGAGACGGCGGAGATCCACGACGCCGAACCGGCCACGGCCCGCACCCCCGAACCGGCCGCCCGACGTCCCTTCCTGGCCCGTCTCTTCGGGCGCAAACCGAAACCTGCCGGTCCGGAGCAGAGCCCGAACCTGGCGGACGAACCGTCTGCCGCAGAGCCATCTGGCCCGGAGCAGCCGCCCACCCCGGAGCAGCCGGCGGCCGATGCCTCCCCGGAGGACGCCGCCAAGCCTGTGTCGGGCGACCAGAATTCTGTCGAGGCGGCCCTGTCCGCCGCCAACGATCTCGTGCGCGAAGCCTCCCAGCCGGCCGAGCCTTCGGAGGCGAAGGCGGCAGACCCGGAGGAAAGATCTCCCGCCGATCCGAACGAGGAAAGAGCGGCGGAAAGCCGTCCCGACGATCAGAGCTCCAATCGCACGAAATCGGTCGGGCGCCTGTTCCGTCGGCGCGGCCGGAAGACGGGCGATGCGGACGCCGATACCGATCCGGCGGAGGCGGCACCGTCGAACGCCACCGCAACTGACGACAGCCCCACCGAGACGTCTCCTGCCGCGGACGACGACCGGAAAACGACGGACGAAGCGACTGCCCCCGACGAGGCGGGCCCGACGGCGGCCGACACGTCCGACGCACTGGCCGCTCCAGAAGAGGCGGACGATGCGGCATCCGAACAGCAGCCGGAAGCGGAATCGGCAGAGCCGGATGCAGGCGACCAGGCGACTTCGGAAGAGCTGGCGGAGACCGCCTCCCCCTCCGAGCCGGATGACAAGCGCCCGGCCGAGGGGACCGACCAGTCCGACACAATCGACCCGACATCGCAGGCCGACAGCGAAGACGACGACACGGCCTCTGAGAGCACTGCCTCTTCCGGATCCGCCCTGCGGTCGGTCAGCGGGGCCCGCAAGACGGCACCGCGCCCGGTCAAGCGCGGCCGCAACCGGCGCCGCTGACCCCAGATGTCGATCTGGTCCCGTGTCACAGCCGCCGTTCAGGACATTTCCAGCGTCGGCGCCGATCTGATCGAACGGATCGTCGGCGCCGTGGCCGGCACCGAGGAGGAACGGCGGGCGGTTGCCTTTACCGCCGCGATCGTGGCGCTGTCGGCGAAGATGGCCAAGGCCGACGGGGTCGTGACGTCGGAAGAGGTCGCCGCCTTCCGGCGCAACGTCCAGATCCCGCCCCACGAGGTGCGCAATGTCGACCGGCTCTTCCGCCTGGCGCAGCAGGACGTCGCCGGCTTCGAGGCCTATGCCCGGCGGATCGCCAATCTGTTTCCCGGCGACGACGCCTTCCTTGCGGACATCGTCGACGTCCTGTTCATGATCGCGGCCGCCGACGGCGTGGTCCACGAACACGAACTCGCCGTTCTGGAACGCATATCGGAACTGTTCGGCATGGACGGATCGGAGTTCCGGCGCCTCAAGGCGCGGCACGTCCGCGAGGGATCCATCGACCCCTATCTCGTGCTCGGCATCGACCCCGACAGCGACGCGGAAGCGCTGAAGCGGCACTACCGCAAGCTGGTCGCGGAACACCATCCCGACCGGCTGATCGCCCGCGGCGTTCCGGCCGAGTTCGTCGACGTCGCCAACGCCCGGCTCGCCGCGATCAATTCCGCCTACGAGCAGGTTCGACGGGAGCGCCGTCTGTGACGGACCCGACCGACACCATCGAGAAGGGCATCGGCCGCGATCCGGAAGCGGAATGGCGTCCGTCGCCGAACATCGATCGCCGGGGCGATACGGCCCCCTCGCTCGTCATCCTGCATTATACCGGCATGCCGAGCGCGGACGGTGCGCTGTCCTGGCTGTGCGATCCGGCCTCGAAGGTCTCGTCGCACTATTTCGTTTTCGAGGACGGGCGGCTGATCCAGTCGGTCGACGAAACCATGCGGGCGTGGCATGCGGGCGTGTCCGGCTGGCATGCGATCCGCGACGTGAACGCCGCCTCGATTGGCATCGAGATCGCCAATCCGGGCCACGATCACGGCTATGTCGACTTCCCCGATGCGCAGATCCTAACCGTCATCGCCCTGGTCCGCCGCATCATGGCGCGGTGGCAGATCCCGGCCGAAGGCGTCCTCGCCCACTCCGACGTGGCGCCCAACCGCAAGATCGACCCGGGCGAGCGGTTTCCCTGGGCGCGGCTTGCGGATGCCGGGATCGGCCGCTACGTGCCGCCGGTGCCGATCGCCGACGGCCCGGTGCTGGCGCTCGGCGACATCGGCCAACCGGTCGCCCGCCTGCAGCGCAACCTCGCCAGCCTGGGCTATCCGGTGGAAGAGACCGCGAGCTTCGACGACTACACCCAGGCCGTGGTCGCCGCCTTCCAGCGCCACTTCAGGCCGGAGCGCGTCGACGGCCGGGCCGACCGGTCGACCATCGCGACGCTCGAGCGCCTCATCTCCGAATAGGCCGGAAGGAACGCCACATACGAGAACGGGCCGGCTCATGGAGCCGACCCGTCGGTTCAATCCTGAACCTGTGTCCTTCGCGGGCGGCCGCAGAGGCCGACGGAACCGCGAAGGCTCAATATTGGCCGCAGATTACTGCTGCACCACGCCGATCACCTCGCCGGTCTCCGCATCGACGACCACGTTCTGGCCGTTGATGTTGGCGTAGGCGTACTGCGGATAGTCCGGAACTTCGCGGACCTCGACGCGCTGCGGGAGCGGATCGCCGATCCGGACCGGCTCATTGAGCTGGGTCTCGGGCGCCGGGCGCTGCATGGTGTAGGCACCCACCTCGGACGGCACGTCCTTGACCACGTGCGCCTTCGGCTCGCTCGCCTGCTCGGCCTGATCCATCGACGCACCGATGGTGCCGCCGGCGATCGCACCGATCACGGCGCCCGGAGGTCCGGCAACTACGGCGCCGGTGGCGGCACCGCCGGCAACGCCGGTCACGGTGGAATCCTGGGCAAGCGCCGGAGCACCCGCCGTCGCAACTGCAATGGCCGCGGCCGAAGCGATGGTGAAGACCTTATTCATTTCGACTTCTCCTCTATTCATTCGAGGATGGGTAGGTCGACGCGAAATACTAAAACCGCATCGATCTGCTCTGAAGCCCGAAGCATTCGCTAAATATAGTGAAACGAATGTCACCCCGTCGTCGGAGCGGAGAACGACGGTCCGACAGGTTCGTTCCAACAATGTCTGCGGGAAATTTTTCGGGTACCGGATGGAACTTCCAGCAGCGACGCGTATGCGGTCAGCTCGCGACCTGATCCGGCGGCCGGCTAAGCCGCGACCGCCCGCGCGACGCCAGCAGGAACCGGCCGAGCACCGGCCTCCGGATCGGCGCAGCCCAAGGCCTTCAGCCCCGCCGCGCCCGCGTCAGTTGTTCGGGTTGGTCAGCTTTCGGAAGAAGTTCGGCATCTGGAAGCCGCCGCCTGCCGACGCCCCGGTTCCCCCGAGGGCCTGGTAGATCTTCTGACCGGCGCGCCCGGTCTGCTCCATTCCATAGTGGGCCTCGGCCCGGGCGATCGCCGCCTGGGTTTGCGGTCCGACCTTGCCGTCCGGCGTCCCGGCGTTGAACCCCTTGGCGTTCAGGAGCCTCTGGAGATCGACCCGCTCCGCCCGGGACAGCCCCGGGTCGTCGGTGGGCCAGGGCGTGCGGAAGGCCGGATAGCCCGCCAGCCGGTCCGCCAGATGCGAGATCGCCAGGGCGTAGGATTCGGCCAGGTTGTAGGAATAGATCGCATCGAAGTTGCGGAACACCAGGAACCCCGGCCCGCGCGGACCGGCCGGCAGGAGCAGTCCGGCGGATCCGCCGCCGGAAATCGGCCGTCCGTCGGCCCGCACCACCCCGCGGCTGCCCCAGGTCGACAGCGACGCCTTGGCCCGGCGTCCGCTCGGCCCGGAATAGCTGTCCGGCACCTTCACCTCAATCATCCACGGCTCGCCCGGCTGCCAGCCGGAGCGGCGCAGATAGTTCGCCGTGGAGCCGAGCGCATCGGGCACCGAGCGAACCAGGTCCCGCTTCCCGTCTCCATCGAAATCCACGGCGAGACGCTTGTAGGTCGACGGAATGAACTGGGTCTGGCCGAACGCGCCGGCCCACGAGCCGTAAAGCTCGTTCATCTCCAGGTCGCCCCCCTGCACCAGCGACAGCGACGCGATCAGCTCGCCCTGCCAGAAATCGGCCCGGCGGCCGCCCTGGCAGACCAGGTTGGCCAGCGCGTGCGGCAGGAAGAACTCGCCGGTCTCCTTGCCGTAATCGCTCTCGACGCCCCACACCGCGACGACCACATGCCGGTCGACGCCGTAGGTCTGCTCGATCTGACGCAGGACCCGGTCGTATTTGCGCAGCATCTGCTTGCCGTCATTGACCCGCTCCTCGTCCACCAGGAAGGCCAGGTAGTCCCAGATCGGGGTCTTGAACTCCGGCTGCGAGCGGGAGAACCGGATCACTTTCTCGTCCGGTTTCGCGCCGTCGAGCGCCTGGGCGGCGATCTGCGGACTGATGCCGGCGCGCACCGCCGCCTGCTCGATCCGGTTGACGCAGGACGCAAAATCCGCCTGGGCCGCCGCCGGCACCAGGGCCGACAGAGCGCCCGCAATGAGCATGTATCCGATCCGCATGGCTCTCCTCTCCGGACTTTGGCCGGTTCCGGCGCCCCCACCTCGATGAGAGGATAGGGGAGAACCATGATCAATCCATCAACGCTTCAATCCGATCCGCCGGTCTTGCGGCCGCCGTGGCTCCGCGTCACCTATTCGGCACGTCCGTCTTCGTGCCGAACAGGTTGCCATGTCCGTCCGCCCGCCGAAAGCACTCGCCCCCAAGAGCCAGACCACTCCTGTCGAGGAGGCGATCAATCAGGAAATTCGCGGGGAAATGGCCGGCACCCACGGCCGGCTCCTGCGCAAGCTGGAACGCGGGCTCGCCGCGCTGGCGGCGTTCGACGCCGATCCGGCCCGCGACGACCCCGCGAAGCGCGACGCCCTTGTGGCGGAGGCCGGCGAGGCCCTGTGGCACATCGTGGTCCAGCGCGAGCTGATGGGGCTCAGGCGCACGAAGGCCTTTCTCGACGAGTACCAGGTCCCCGGCGAGGTCCGGCTTCGCATGGGCATGCGGACGGGACGTTCCGGACAGCCAAGCGGGACACGGGACTGACCGCCTCCCTGCAACAGGCTCCGGCCGGCGTCAGCCCGGAACGTTCTGCCGGTCGAACTCGCCGCTCGGACGGAACCGCCAGAGATAGGTCGGCAGCACGGCGGCGAGCGTGTCCGGGTTGATCCCAAGCCCGGCATAGGTGCGGCCCTCGGCCTCCGCTTCCGGCGAGACCACGTTGTCGGTCTTCAGGAGCCGGACCTGGTCCGGCGTGAGCGGCGGCTTCGGCAGGATGCTCATCATCTTCGCCTGGAATTCGGCAAGCCCGAACGGGATGGCCACGATCGGCTTGTCCGGCCGGTCCACCTCTTCCAGCATCAGCTTCATGAGTTCGCGGAAGGTGCGCACCTCCGGGCCGCCCAGCTCGTAGATCGTGCCGGGCCTGGCGCCGCCTTCGACCGCCAGCGCGATGGCCTCGGCGACGTCGCCGACGAAGGTCGGCTGGAAGCGGGTGTCGGGCCCGACGATCGGCAGCACCGGCGAGATCCGCGACATCTGCCCGAACCGGTTGAAGAAGTCGTCCTCCGGGCCGAACAGGATCGACGGCCGGAAGATCACCGAGTCCGGCAGCGTCTCCAGAACGGCCGCCTCGCCTTCCGCCTTCGAGCGGGCATAGGACGATTCGGAGTCCGGATCCGCACCGAGCGCGGAGATCTGCACGATCCGGTCGAGCCCGTGCTCCTTCGCCGATTCGGCGATCTGGCCGGAGCCGTAGGCCTGGACGGCTGAGAAGGACTGCTTGCCCGACTGGGCCAGGATACCGACCAGGTTGACCACGGCATCGGCGCCGTGGATTGCGGTATCGATGGAGTCCCGGTAGCGCACGTTGGCCTGGACCGCCTTGATCTGGCCGACCGAGCCGAGCGGCTGCAGGTGGCCCGCCAGATCGGGGCGGCGCACCGCCGCGCGGATACGCCAGCCGCGCTTTGCGAGCTGTCGCACGAGATAGCGGCCGACGAACCCGGATCCGCCGAAAATCGTCACCAGCCTGTCGTTGCGGATCTCCGTCATGGCTTTCGCCTCCTTGTCCAAAACCCCGCCCGGCCGGGCGCACCATCGGGCCGGCCTCGGGGCTCCAGATTAGATCTTTGCACGCGCAGGCCGCGGCCGCCGCGCCTGGAACCGTTCCAGGGCCCTATCTAGAGCATCACGAAGCGAGGGGGAATTCCCCAAGTCGCATCGAGCTGCGACGGCATGGCGCGGGCGCCGGAGCGGGGGCTCGCCGATGATGTGCAAAACCCGTCGCGCGCCGCCTCAAACCCGATTGACATCGCCCGGCCGGCGCCGTACGTGGAGGGCCGCACCGGCCCAGGTGGCGGAATTGGTAGACGCGCACGGTTCAGGTCCGTGTGCCGCAAGGCGTGGAGGTTCGAGTCCTCTCCTGGGCACCATTTCCCTGTTTATCACAGTCCGAAATGATCCAAGAAGCCCGGTTTTCCGGGCTTTTTTGTTGCCCGGAGGTCCGGCAACGTCCAGCGACGTGTGTTGGCATCCGGCAAGGGCGTTGGTAGATTCGTTGGTATCCGCTCCAGATCGCGCCATCACAACGGGCCCGATACCAACAAACAGGTCGACCGGTGCCGCTCTCCGACCTTCAGATTCGCGCGCTCAAGCCGGCCGACCGGCCGAAGAAGCATAGCGATGGCGGTGGCCTGCATCTGTTGGTGCAGCCGACCGGCTCCAAGCTATGGCGGCTCGCCTACCGCTTCGGCGGCAAGCAGAAGCTCCTAGCGTTCGGAGCCTACCCGTCGGTCACACTCGCCGAGGCGCGCGCCAAGCGCGACGAAGCAAAGGCCCTCCTGAAGCGGAGCATCGACCCTTCGGAGCAATCGAAGCTCGACCGTATCGCGCTGACGGCTTCCCGAGCGACGACCTTTCAAGCGGTCGCCGAGGAACTGCTTGCCAAGGCCGAACAGGAAGGCAAGGCCGAGGCCACCCTGAAGAAGAAGCGTTGGCTGCTTAGCCTCGCGGAAGCCGATATCGGCGCGCGGCCGATCGGCGAAATCAGCGCGGCGGAAATCCTGGTCCCCCTCCGCCGCGTCGAGGCCGAAGGCAATTATGAAACGGCCCGCCGCCTTCGCGCCGTCATTGGTCAGGTGTTCCGGTTCGCCATTGCCACCGCGCGAGCCGAGAACGACCCGACATTCGGCCTTCGTGGAGCCTTGATTGCGCCGAAGGTCACACACCGCGCCGCCCTGACCGACTGGCCGGCCTTCAACGGCCTCATTCGAGCCATCCACGGCTATGACGGGTCGCCGGACACCCGCGATGCGCTGATCCTGCTGGCCTTGCTCTATCCGCGCCCTGGAGAGCTGCGCCAAGCCGAATGGCACGAATTCGACCTGGAAAAGCGGATATGGACGATCCCGGCCGCCCGCACGAAGATGCGGCGCGACCATCGCAAGCCGCTTTCCGGCTTGGCGATCGATGTTCTTTCGCGCGTTCACGAGCGGAACGGTAACGGGCGGCTCGTCTTTCCCGCCATCCACACCACATTGCGCCCCATGAGCGAAAACACGCTCAACGCGGCCCTTCGCAGGATGGGCTTCGGCAAGGAAGACATGACCTCGCACGGGTTTCGCGCGTCGGCATCGTCGCTCCTGAACGAAAGCAACCTCTGGCATGCCGACGCCATCGAAGCGGAGCTTGGCCATGCCGGGGCCGACGAGGTCCGGCGCGCCTACCATCGCGCGGCCTATTGGGACGAGCGCGTTCGAATGGCAGAATGGTGGTCAAACCAACATGCGGCCGCTTCGAGCTAATGACCACAGCAAGCATCGTCTCAATGTGGATGCATGTCGACGCGTTCACGGTGGATCAAGCGTCCGCCCTCTGGTGCGGCGCTGATCCGGCCTTGATGGGGCCGATGATGATAAGGGCGCCGTCAGAGGTCCGGGCGGTCCATCAAATGCTGACAGCCGCCATTGTCAGCGGCGCGCTACCGGCCGATACAAGCGGGAACGCATTTAGACTGATCGGAAAACACTCAGATTCGTTGGTCACTCGGCGGGACCTCGAAACATTCGCGCGAGCCAAAGGCCTCTACCCTGCCTTTCTGTTCGACACCCTCGCCCCTTTTTCCAAAACAGAGCGGCATCCGACGCGATTGGCGGCAAGCCGTCCTGAAACAAATATGCCGCCTGCAGATATGGCCGGCTTGGAGCCAACCATTCCACCCGCCGCCAAGGGCGGACGCCCCCAAACCTACGATTGGGATTCTTTCACCCTGGAAATCATCCGGCGGGCGGACAGCCTCGACGGGCTTCCGGACGTTCAAGCCGAACTGATTCGGGACATGCTTCAGTGGTTCCGCGACACCTACGACGTGGAACCCGCCGAAAGCTCTGTCAAAGCACGGATATCGAAGATTTACCGATATTTAGACGAAGCCAAAAACTCCCCGTCGTGAGTTTCTGACCTTTTCCGGCTTTTTGGCCTGGAGCGCGTCGGCAGAACGCTATCCGTCAACAACGGACGGAGGCGCACCATGTCGCACTCACCTTCCCTACCCCAAACCGGCTTCCTTCGGCTACGCGCAATCCTGGCACCGGAAGGGCCGATCCCGGTTTCAAAATCCACGTGGTGGGCAGGCGTCAAGGACGGGCGGTTTCCGCGACCCGTGAAGCTCGGACCGCGCATCACGGTCTGGCGCGCCGAGGACATCCGCGCCCTGATCGAAAACGGGACCGTTTGACAATGGCCCGGCGCCCGAACGGGCGGGCCGTCAAGAAGCACCGCACCTATACGGTGGACGAAGCCGCCCGGACGCTCAAAGTTGCCGAAGGCACCGTCCGGCGATGGTTGAAGGCCGGCCTGCCTGCCCTGACCGACAAACGGCCAACCCTGATCCTTGGCCACGACCTGATCGCGTTCCTCGACGCACGGAAGCCCGATCGGAAAGCGTGTCGGCTTCACCAGGCCTATTGCTTCGCGTGCCGCGCCCCGCGCGACCCGGCACTTGGCGAAGTGGATTTCAAGCTCGACGCCAACGGCATCGGCATGATGGAGGCGCTTTGCGCCATCTGCACCACCGTGATGCACAAGCGCGTTTCAGCCAGCCGCCTGCCGGAGCTTAAGGCAACAGTGAAGGTGACGATCAAACAGGCGACCGCACGCATAGGCGAGAGCGCTCACCCCTGTTCGATTGATCACTTCAAGGAAGCACGGTGAACCCATGCGAAAGCACCACCCCAAAAACGAACGTATCAAGCGCGCCTATGCCATCTACCTCGAAGAGGCGAAGCGGATGGCACCGACCAGCGTCGACCAGGCGCTCGCCGCCATCGCGTCCTTCGAGGCATCGACCAATTGGCGCGATTTCGCCGGCTTCCACATCGAACAGGCCCGGCGGTTCAAGCGGCAGCTTGAAGACGAATTGAACCCGAAAACCGGAAAGCCGCTGTCAAAGGCGACGACCTATGCACGGCTGAAGGCGGTCGGCCGCTTCGTCCACTGGCTTGCCGGCCAGCCGGGCTACAAATCGAAGATCCGCTACAGCGATGCCGACTATTTCAACCCGTCCGCCAATGATGCCCGGATCGCCACCGCGCGCCGCGAGCAGAGGGCGCCAAGCCTGGACCAGGTGAAGCACGTACTGGCGGCAATGGCGCACGCAACGGACATCGAAAAGCGCGACCGCGCGCTCGTCGCGCTGATCCTGCTTACCGGCGCACGAGACGATGCGGTGGCTTCGCTTTCGATCAAGCACCTCGACCTGGACGGGCGACGCCTCGACCAGGACGCGCGGGACGTCCGAACCAAGAACCGGAAGACCTTTCCGACATGGTTCTTTCCGGTCGGCGACGACGTCGAGGCGATCGTTGCGGAGTGGGTCAAGCACCTCACACAAACGCGCCTCTTCGGACCAGACGACCCACTGTTTCCGGCGACGCAGAGAGGGCTTGTCGATGGCAAGTTCGCCGCCACCGGTCTCAGCCGCCGCCATTGGAGCGACGCCACCGCTATCCGCCGCATTTTCAAGGAAGCCTTCGAGCGCGCAGGGCTTCCATACTTCAACCCGCACAGCCTTCGGAAGACGCTCGTGCGGCACGGCGAAGCGGTCTGTACATCGCCGGAAGAGTTCAAGGCCTGGAGCCAGAACCTTGGCCATGAGGACGCGCTGACGACCTTCACGAGCTACGGCGCCGTGTCGCCCCACCGACAGGAAGAGATACTGACTCAGCTTCGAGCGAACGGCCGGGACGGCATAAAACAAGGCCAAATGGGCGCGGAATTGGAAAGGATCGCGAATGCGCTCGAAGCCCTAAACCGGTCCGCCTGACTGTCGCACGCGAGCCATGACCGGTTATCGGTTGCCCGCTAGGCCGATCACTGATTCTGTAGGCGAGAGACATCGACCGAGACGGAGCGGGGCGCGTGAGAGCTTCTTCCTCGACCAGTATGATGTAGTTGATCTCCTCGACGGCCAACGGGCTCTTTGAGATTTTCCTTTGGATCGGCTGCGGTAAGACCGGAAGAGACTTTGTGCTTCTCGCTACTGCATGACCCGTATTAGACGATCTCAACACAGGTCATCACAATGCCCGGTTAAAACTCTTGTTCAAGGCCGTATCAGACGCAATAAAAAGAAGGAAATCCATTGATGCGCTTATCCTGGAACGAGATCCGCGCCCGCGCGGCTACCTTTGCCGCCGAATGGGCTGGAGAGGGCTACGAGAAGGGACAGACGCAACTCTTCTACCGTGACTTCTTCGAGGTGTTTGGCGTGCCTGTGCGCCGTGTGGCGAGCTTCGAGGAGCCCGTTAAGAACCTAGGCGACCGACGCGGCTTCATTGATCTGTTCTGGAAGGGTGTTCTTCTTGTCGAACAGAAAAGCGCCGGGCGGGATCTGAAGAAAGCTAAGACCCAGGCGCTCGACTATTTCCCAGGCCTGAAAGACGCGGATCTTCCGCGCTACATCCTGCTAAGCGATTTCCAAACCTTCGAGCTTTACGACCTTGAAGAGGACGATGCTGTCTTCTTTCCGCTTGCCGATCTGCCGCGTCATGTCGAGAAACTCGGCTTCATCCTAGGCGTGCAGAAGCGCAGCTTCAAGGACCAGGATCCCGTCAACATCGACGCGTCCGAGCTTGTGGGCAAGCTGCACGACGCGCTGGAAGAGGTAGGCTACACTGGTCACGACCTCGAACAGTTCCTCGTCCGCACGGTGTTCTGCCTCTTCGCCGATGACACAGGCATCTTCGAGCCACGAGATATTTTTCTAGATCTTCTGGAAAACCGCACGCGCGAAGATGGTTCCGATCTTGGGGGCTGGTTGGCGCAGCTCTTCCAGGTGCTCAACACGCCGGAGGACAATCGCCCGAGGAACCTCGACGCCGATCTCGCGCGCTTTCCCTACGTTAACGGCGATCTGTTCCGAGCCCCTTTGCTGATCCCGTCCTTCGATACAGAAATGCGTGCGCGCCTCATCGCGGCCTGCCAGTTCGATTGGTCGGGCATTTCGCCCGCGATTTTTGGCTCGCTCTTCCAGTCCGTGATGGACAAGAACGAGCGCCGCGCCCAAGGCGCGCACTACACGACCGAGAAAAACATCCTCAAGGTCATCGAGCCGCTGTTCCTGTCCGATCTACGGGGCGAGTTCGAGCGACTGAAGGCCCGCAAGGACAGCCGTCGCCGCACCGAATTGCAGGCGTTCCATAGGCGCCTGGCTGCAATGACCTTCTTCGATCCAGCCTGTGGCTGCGGCAACTTCCTGATCATAGCCTATCGAGAATTGCGCACACTGGAGATCGAGCTGATCCGCGAATTGCGCGTCTACCGCGCCAGCGAGGACCAAAAGGAGCTGGACGCCGCCGATCTGTCGCTTCTGAACGTCGATCAGTTCTACGGCATTGAAATTGGTGAATTTCCCGCTCGCATTGCTGAAACGGCGCTGTGGATGATGGACCACATCATGAACAACCGGCTCAGCCTGGAATTCGGGCAGAGTTTCGTGCGCATCCCGCTGAGGAAATCACCACATATCATACATGGCGACGCGCTAGAAACCGATTGGGCCAACGTCCTACCACCCGAGAGATGTAATTTCGTCTTCGGCAATCCGCCCTTCATTGGCGCCAAATACCAGAAGGACGAACAGCGCGCCCAGGTGCGCCGTATCGCGGTGCTTGGCAAGACGGGCGGCACGCTCGATTACGTCACGGCCTGGTTTATCAAGGCGGGCGACTATGCACGGGGCGGCAAAGCCGCCATCGGCTTCGTGTCCACCAACTCTATCTCGCAAGGAGAACAGGCGGCGCAGCTCTGGCCGCTCCTCTTCGACCGCTGCAAGCTGGAGATCAGCTTCGCCCACCGCACCTTCGCCTGGGGATCGGACGCGCGCGGCAAGGCACATGTGCATGTTGTCATCATCGGACTGGCGCAGCGCGTCGCTGCGCCGAAAGACCGCCTGCTATTCTCCTATGACAATATCAACGGCGAGCCGCATGTCAGCACCCACACCGCGCTCTCCCCCTACCTGTTCGACGCAAGCGCCCTCGCCGATCCGCATCTGGTGGTGCGTGAGACCGCAAGGCCGCTAAATGGATTGCCGAAACTAATCATCGGCTCGAAGCCCATAGACGGTGGTCATTTCATCTTCTCGGGCGCAGAGCGTGAGGAGTTTCTTGCCGCGGAGCCTGGCGCCGCTCCCTTCTTGCGTCCCTATGTTGGCAGTCAGGAATTCCTGAACGGGGGCGACCGCTGGATACTGGCCCTGCATGACGCCCCGCCAGAGGTCCTAAACACCCTGCCGCGGGTAAAGGAATGTATTGCCAAGGTGCGTGCGGTTCGCCTTAAGAGCAACAGCAAGCCGACCCAGGCGCTGGCCGCGACACCGACGCGCTATCATGTCAACGTCATCCCCACTGCGCCCTTTCTGGTAGTGCCGAAAGTGAGTTCGGAAAGGCGGGAGTACGTGCCTATCGGCTGGCTGGAGCCGCCGACGATCCCCAGCGATCTTGTTTTTGTTCTCAACGACGCAACCAAGCCCCTCTTCGGCCTGCTCACCTCAGCGATGCACATGAGCTGGCTACGCCACATCGGCGGGCGTTTGAAGAGCGACTACCGCTATGCCATCGGCCTCGTCTACAACACCTTCCCGCTGCCCCCTGTGCTCGAATCCGACCTTGTGAAGCTGGAGCCACTCGCCCAGGCCGTATTGGATGCCCGCGCCTCCCATGTTGGCGCGACGCTGGCCGATCTCTATGACCCAGACGCAATGCCCACGAACATGCGCAGAGCCCATCAGGCGCTCGACCGCGCCGTAGACCGCCTCTACCGCAAGAAGGGCTTCACCTCCGATAGAGAGCGGGTGGAGCACCTTTTGGCCATGTACGAAAAGATAACCGCTCCGCTGGCCACCCCCGCCGCGCCTAAGATCCGCAAACGCCGGATTTGATAATTAGAACACGCAAACAGTTCGATGAAGGAGTCAGCGGGACCTTGCCCAAGTATCTCGCATAGAATGCGGGCGTTTCGTCGCATCCAGCCGAACGCGGAATGGGATCAAAGGGAAGGAGCCAGCGGCCGGGATTGTTGGTATTTTTCTTGGTACCTTCCCCCAATTCCAAAAAAATATATCAATTTATACAAATATTTAGACGATCGATGCGATGCCTCTCCTGGCACCATTTCCCTGTATATCACAGTCCGAAATGATCCAAAGAAGCCCGGTTTTCCGGGCTTTTTTGTTGTCCGCGGGAACGACGACGCCCGTCTCGCCCGATCGCAACTCCTCGACAGTTTCGACCGGATTTGCAGATCTCCTGCGGGGGCGGGTCAGCCTCGGTGTTCCGTGACGAGGCTAAATCACCTTGCCGGGGTTCATGATCCCGGCCGGATCGAGGGCGGCCTTGATGGCGCGCATGGCGGCAAGCTCGGCGTCGCTCCTGGAGTGGCCCAGCCAGTCGCGCTTCAGGGTACCGATGCCGTGTTCCGCGGACACCGACCCGCCAAGCGCACGGACGTGGCCATAGACGATGGCATCCACTTCGTGGACCTCGGTCTCGCCCGCGTCGGGCAGATGGACGGCGATGTGCAGATTGCCGTCGCCCACATGACCGAAGAAGGACACGAACGCGTCCGGCCGCAGCGTCCTGACCGCGGACGCGCAATCCCGCGCGAACGGCTCCATGTCGCCGGCTGCGACGCTGACGTCGAAATTGAGGAGACCCGGCAGCGCCGCGTCCATGGCGTGGCCTTCGCGCACGTCCCAGAAGGCCTGCACCTCCCGCTCCGACTGGGCCAGCAGCGCATCGGTCACGACACCGTCGGCGAACGCCGCCTCCAGAACCGGCTCGAGCGCGCCCTCCATCTCCATCAGCACGACGAAGGGCGGTGTCTCGGCAAACAGCGACGCACCGGCGAGGCGTTCGTTGAGCGCGAAATAATCCGCCCACATCGCCTCGAACGCAGAGACCACACCTCCGGCCCGGGCCCGCTCCAGAAGCGCCAGCACGGCGTCGAAATCCGGCAGCGCGCACAGCGCCGTTTCCATCGCGGCCGGACGCGGCCTGAGGCGCAGGACGGCCCGGGTGACGACGCCGAGCGTGCCCTCCGACCCGATGAACAGCCCCCTCAGATCGTAACCGGTGTTGTCCTTCACGGCCCGGTTCAGATGCGAAAGCACGGTCCCGTCGGCGAGCACCATCTCCAGGCCCAGCACGTTATCGCGGGTGGTGCCGTAGCGGATCACCCGCAGGCCGCCGGCATTGGTGGCGATCACCCCGCCGATCCGGCAGGACCCGCGCGCGCCGAGATCGATGGGCAACAACAGCCCGGCGTCCGCCGCCGCCCGCTGGGCCGTCTCCAGCACCGTGCCGGCCCGCACCGTCATGGTGCCGCCTCGTGCGTCGATCTCCTCCACCCCGGCGAACCGGTCGAGCGACAGCACGACGTCGCCTGTCCCGGGATTGGCGCCGCCGGCAAGGCCGGTCATCCCGCCCTGGGGCACCACCGGCTGGCCGTGGCGGTGGCAGATCGCCAGCGCGGCGGAGACCTCCGCCACGCTCGCCGGTCGTAGTAAGGCCTTCGGGAGATGGCGGCCGGTTCCGCTCGCATCGGAGCGCACCGCCTCGCCGATCGCCGAACCGGTCAGGCAGCCCGTGTCGCCGAGAGCCTCCCGAAGCTCCGCGATGAGGCTCATTTCTCCCGGCGCAGCGCCTGGGCCATGCAGTGGATGCCGCCGCCGGTCTTGGAGATTTCCGCCGTGTCGACCGCGGCCACCTCGAAGCCGAGCGCCTTCAGTTTCTCCACCAGCGTGACGGAGGATTTCGGCGCGACGATCTTGGAATCGCCGAGCGACATCAGGTTGCAGCCGAGGTCCATCGTGTCCCGGAACGGCACGTCGATGATCTCGTGGCCCTTGTCCTTGAGCCAGCTCACGATCGCCGGATCGGTACAGGTCTCGCAGACGGCGGTGAGCTTCTCCGCGATCGGCACGACCATCAGGTCGATGTGAACGTAGTACTCGTCGAAGAAGGCGAGCCGGGTCTCCCAGCCTTCCGCCGCGAACCAGTCGCGGACCTGCACGGCGCCTTCTTCCTGGGTGCGGGCGCCGCCGCAGCCTATCAGCACGCAGCCGTCCTCGATCACGGCGAAATCGCCGCCTTCGAAGGTGCCCGCCGTCACCATGTCGTAGATCGGGATGCCGAGGCTCTCATACATGCGGATCGCGGCGTAGTTCTCGCCGCGCCGCCACCACTGGGACATGGCCGTGATGATCGCGCCATAGGGCGTCATCACCGAGGAATCCCGGGTGTAGACCTGCATCGGCAGCTCCGGTTCGGGACCGGCCATGTGCACCTTCACGCCGAAGTGCTCGTATGCCGCGACCAGTTCCGCGTGCTGGGCCTGGGCGACCTGGATGTTGCACGGGTTCTCGCGCAGATATTTGCGCGACAGCGAGCTGGTCGCCAGGTGCCTCAGATAGGCCGGCGAACCGAGCAGGACGTCGGTCAGCTTGTCGGTCTCGTTGGCGAAGCCCCAGTAGGACAGCGGCGCGGTGCCGCCTGCCTTGTTGCGGCGCTGCAGGCTGAAGGGTTCGCGCGTCGTCTGAATGTTCATCGATCGAGCCTCCTGATCAAAGGCCGTCGGGCGCGGCTGGGATCCACCAGTCGTGCCCTCGGGGGGTTGTCACATATTCGGGCCAGCGGAAGTGGATCGGCGGCGCGTAGTCGCACAGCGGCGCGGTCCAGCGGCTGCCGCCGATGCCGCCGCCGGTGCGCTCCTCGAACTCGGTCCGCGCGGCCTCGCGGGCGTCCGGGTTTTCCAGAAGCTCCAACGCCGACAGCGTCAGGATCCGCGCCGCACAGGCGACCATGGGATCGATCGTCGCCGGAATCCCGCCGAGCGCGTTCATCACCCACGCCGGATAGGCGAAGCCCTCGGGCGCCTTCAGCGCGGGACGTCCCACATAGAAGCGCGCCGTCGGCGCGTGCCAGCTCATGTCGGTGTAGTCGTCGGAGGTCGAATGGGTCTGGGAGGGCGGCAGATCCCGGCGCAGAAGGCGTTCGGCCTCTTCCGGCTCGATCAGCCGGGAGAGTTCGGGAATGAACGGGTCGTCCATCGGCTCCAGGCCGAGTTCGCGCTGGACCGAGCGTGCAACTTCTTGCGCCGGCGCCCCGAACTGCGGCGGCCCGACGTGCTGCATCGCGTCCCAGACGAGGCGCGCCATCGCATGGTTGGCGAGACCCGGCCGCGACTTCGACACCCAGTGCCGCTCCACCCGGCAGCCGCTCATCGCCGCCGCGGCTTCCGCGTTGCGGTCGAGCGCCTTTGTCGCCGCCTCGGCCATCTCGATGGTGGGCACGCGGATCATGTACTGGATCTCGGCGAGGCCCGCCGGCTGGTTGTCGGCCGTGGCCTCGCCCGCGGTCAGGATCGCCTCGGAGATCGACCAGCCGCCCCGGTGCGGCAGTATGGAGTCCCTCAGCACCTTGGAGCTCATGTACATCATGGCGAGCGCGTCGTTGGCGCCGGGCGCGCGCACATCCGAATGGGACTGCGGGATCGGCGCCCCGTCGCTCTGCCCCCAGCTTTCCGGCTGATCGCAGACGAAGCGGTAGATCATCGCGTAGGCGGCGCCGCAATGGGTGTCCCAGCGCACCGTGTTGCACAGCGGCTGCATGTAGAAGGGATGGAAGGACAGCATCGCGCAAAGGCCGTCATAGTAGCCCTTCGCGGCGTGGATCGGCTTCGATCCGCGAACCTTCTCCGCCGGCTCGCCGGTGAACTGCAGCCCGCCGGCGATGCCGTGGCGCTCCATGGCGCGCTTGGTCGCGATCAGGCCGCCCAGCGCGGCGATCCCGAGCCCGGAATGGGGATCGGTGTGACCGCCCGCCTGAAAGCCGAGCCCCGGCCGCGGCCGCCGTACCGGCTCTGCTGCCTGACAGTTGCCGGGAATGCCGTCATACTCGCCGTAGAGGCCCACCATCGGGCCGGCGCCGTTCGACCAGCGGGCGCAGAAGGCCGTCGGCATGCCGCCGGAGCCTTCCTCGACCTCGAAGCCTTCCCGACGCAGACGGTCCACGTACCAGTCGGCGGAGCGGTACTCCCGCCAGGCCGTCTCGCCGAAATCGAAGATGGTCGCGCACGCTTCCGACAGATCCGGGCCCAGATCGTCCACGATCGCCAGCGCCGACGTCTTGGCCGAAGTGATGGACCACGATCCCAAATCTCGCTCCACGCGGAAAACAACTGGTCAGGGCACCGGACAGGCGCACGTCGCCAGGGCGCGCCTTCGATGGACTATTCGGTCAGTAAGCCAGCCTGCCCGGCCGCGACCAAGTGAAACCTTTTCCCTTGAATGGCAAATCCAATTTTCCAATACTCGCCCGGATCGACGATCCCACCTGCCAACGGAGGCCGATGCGGCGTGGCGCGTGTCCCATCCACCCAGGCGCTGCGCGCGCTGGAAAGCTTCGACCGCCACGGCACCGTCTGGCAGGCGGCCGACGAGCTCAGCCTGACGCGGAGCGCGGTCAGCCACCAGCTCCGCCTTCTGGAGCGCGAGCTGGGATTCCCCCTTCTCAACAGGGTCGGCACCCGGGTGGAACTGACGGAGAAGGGGCGCAAATACGCCGACGACGTCCGTCGCGCGCTGTCGATGATCGCCAGCTCCGCTTCCCAGAACGCGGCGGAGGGCGTTTCCGGAACCCTGACCATCAGCAGCCCGGCCGGCTTCGCCTCCTCCTGGCTGTGCCCGAAAGTGACCGGCTTCCTCGCCCAGCATCCGGACGTGTCGCTGTCGATCGTCACCCCGCGCCGCCTAGACGACACCGGCAACCCGAACGCCGACCTCTTCGTGATTTTCGGCCACGACGAGGGCCGCGCCGACATGACCCTCGAGCTCCTCCAGCAGGTCAGCTTCACGCCGCTGTGCAGCCCCGCCTACCTGAACCGGTTCGACGGGTTCCCGACACCGAAGAGCCTGCTCGGCGCCACCCTCCTCCACCTGGCCGACGAGGACGACTGGCAGCAATGGTTCCGGCGCGCCGGTCTGCCCCAGAGCCACGCCCATTCGGGAATAAAATTCTCCGACATGAACCTGGTCTATGCCGCCACCTATGCCTCCCAGGGCATTTCCATGGGTGATGAATTCATATGCGGTGACGCCATGGAGAAAGGGCAGCTCGTGAGCCCGTTCGACCTCACGGTGCAGTCGACCAAGGCCTACTATCTCGCGATTCCCCGCGAAAAAGAGAGCCATCCGGCCGTCGCCGCCTTCCATGCCTGGCTGCGCGCCGAGATGCTCGTGGATTGAGCATGAGCACGCCCACGAACGCGGCAACGAGAAATCCGATTTCCTGAATGGGAAATCTCGTTTGCAGAAGCGGGGAAAAACTTTCGTTTGTCCTGAGGCGCGGTCTCTTCCTAGGCTGACGTCTGCGCGTGACCAGTAAGCGGATGCATCAAGTACAGGGTGGGCGGTGACACAGGCTGCGGAAATCGAAGCTCAGAAGATCGGAAAGAAATTCGGAGGCTTCGCCGCGCTCGAAGACGTCTCGCTCACCGTCGGCCGCGGCGACTTCCTCACCCTGCTGGGCCCGTCCGGATCGGGCAAGACCACGTTCCTGATGCTCCTGTCCGGCTTCGAGCACGTGACCTCCGGCCGGCTGCTCCTCGACGGCGCCGACATGACCGCCACGCCCGCCGAAAAGCGCGGCTTCGGTATGGTCTTCCAGGGCTATGCCCTGTTCCCCCACATGACCGTGGAGGAGAACATCGCCTTCCCGCTGAAGGTGCAGAAGCGCGATCCGCAGACGATCAAGCGCCGCGTCGCGCAGATGATCGAGATGACCGGGCTCGGCGGCCACGGCCACAAGAAGCCGTCCGCGCTCTCGGGCGGTCAGCAGCAGCGCGTGGCGCTGGCGCGGGCGCTCGCCTACGAGCCGTCGGTTCTGCTGCTGGACGAACCGTTTTCCGCGCTGGACAAGAATCTGCGCGAGCAGATGCAGGACGAGATGCGCCGGATCCACCGGGAGACCGGCACCACCTTCGTGTTCGTGACCCACGACCAGTCCGAGGCGCTCGCGCTGTCGAGCCGGATCGCCATCTTCGAGCGCGGCCGGCTGCAGCAGCTCGGTCCGCCCCGCGAGGTATACGAGCGGCCCGAAAACCGGTTCGTGGCCGAGTTCCTGGGCGACATCAACATCCTGGACGCCGAGTTCGACGGCGCCGATGCCCGAACCGAGGGACGCACCCTCAAGCTGGCCGAGCCGACGGACCGTAAGAGCGGCCACATCGCGATCCGTCCGGAATACATGACCGTCGCGACCGCGCCGCTCGACGACCGCAACAGCATCTGCGGCAGGGTCACCGACATGACCTATCTCGGCGCAGAGACGCGCCTCACCCTGGAGACGCCGGGCGGCACGCCACTGATCCTGCACGTGCCCACCGCCGCCCTGCCGCCGGACGCGGCCACCGGCGCTGAGCTGTGGGCCAGCTGGAAAGCGGAGAACAGCTTCCTTCTTTGACGGCTTCGGCCAAAGCCTTCGATCACCAACCAGAGACGGGGACAAAAAATCATGACCTCACCCTTCCAGCGCGATTGCGCCGACATCCTTCTGCAGAAGCTCGAGAAAGGCGAAATCTCCCGGCGCCGGTTCGCCCAGGGCCTCGGCCTGCTGCTCGGCACCTCCGCCCTCGGCCTGCGCGCCACGACCGCGTCGGCCGCCGACAAGGACCTGGTCTTCGTGAACTGGGGCGGCGACGCCATCGACGCCATGCAGGAGGCCTTCGGCAAGAAGTTCACCGAAGCGACCGGCATCCAGGTCAAGTACGACGGCTCGGGCCCGACCGAGGGCGCCATCACCGCCCAGGCCCAGAGCGGCAACCCGCGCTGGGACCTCGTCGACTGCGATCCGTTCGTGGGCCAGGCCCTCGGCAAGAAGGGCTACATGGAGCCGATCGACTACTCGATCGTCGACCAGTCGAAGATGCGCGAAGGCTTCGTCTGGGACTATGCCGCGTCCAGCTACTTCTTCTCCTATATCCTCGCCTATGACGCGACCAAGTACGACACCCCGCCGACCTCCATGGCCGACTTCTTCGACGTGGAGAAATTCCCGGGCAAGCGGTCGATGTACAAGTGGGGCGTTGGCATGTGGGAAGCCGCCCTTCTCGCCGACGGCGTCAAGCCGGAGGACCTCTATCCGCTCGACATCGAGCGCGCCAACAAGAAGATCGCCGACTTCAAGGACAACGTCGTCTCCTTCTGGGGCGGCGGTGCGGAAAGCCAGTCGGTGATGCTGAACGGCGACGCCTCGATGGCGCTGATCTGGTCCACGCGCGCCCGCCTGCTGGTTCAGGACACCGACGGCGAGATCGACTTCACCTGGGACCAGGGCATCCTGTCGCCCGGCTCCTCGGGCGTGTTGAAGAACAATCCGGCCGGCCCGAAGCCCGCCATGGAGTACATCGCCTCCGCGCAGATCCCGGAGCGCCAGGTGGTGCTGTTCGAGCTTCTCGGCAACGGCCCGGCCAATCCGGCCGCCGACGACCTGATCCCCGCCGACCAGGCGCGGTTCAACCCGGTCGCCCCGGAGAACTTCAAGAAGCAGATCCCGCTCGACATGAGCTGGTACGAGGAAAACTACAGCTCCGCGCTCGACGCGTATCTGAAGATCATCTCCGCGTAACAGACAGGGGATCGCTCCCGGCCGCCGCTTGCGGCCGGGAGCCCGCTTGAAAGCCGTCCGGATGCGCGCCCGCCTGATCCTGTTCTCGCCGCTTCTGCTGTTCCTGGCCGCGGCCTACATCGTGCCCTTTCTGGGCGTGATGAGCCTCAGCGTGACGACCCCGACCCCGGGGCTCGGTCAGTACGAAGTGGCCCTGACGGATCCGCTGGTTCTCAGCGTGATGTGGCGGACGCTGCGCATCTGCGTGATCGTCACCGTCCTTTCCACCCTGTTCGCCTACATCGTCACCTATCTCTGGGTGCGCGGCGGTCCCACCACCCGGGTCGTGATCGAGCTGTGCATCATGATCCCGTTCTGGATCTCGGTGCTGACGCGCGCCTTCGGCTGGCTGGCGCTCCTGTCCAACCGGGGTCTGATCAACACCTGGCTCGAACAGCTCGCCATCCTGTCCGACCCGCTCACCATGGTGCGCAACGAATTCGGCGTCATCGTCGGCATGGTGCATTTCCTGGTGCCGCTCGCCGTGTTTCCGCTGGCGACCGCCATGCGCAATGTCGACGAACGCGTGCTGATGGCTGCCCGCGGCATGGGCGCCTCCCGCATCCGGATCTTCTGGCAGCTCTTCGTGCCGATGACCTGGAACGGCATCGCCGGCGCCGCGCTGCTGGTCTTCGTGTTCGGCATCGGCTTCTACATAACCCCGGCGCTGCTCGGCGGCGGCCGCAGCGTCATGGTGGCCGAGCTCGTCTATCTCCGCATCTTCCAGGTGCCGGACTGGGGGCTGGCCGCCGCCATCAGCGTGCTCCTGATGGCGACCGTCGGCTTCCTGCTGGCCTTCATGATGCGGCTCGGCAAGGGAGTGAATCCGTGAAGGTCTCCCGCCCCGGCCCCGTCATGATCGCGCTGGCGGCCCTCGTCGCCGTATTCCTGCTGATGCCGCTCCTCGCCGTGGTGCCGGTGAGCTTCACCCCGAAGCGCTATCTCAGCATCCCCGAGGAAGCCTGGTCGCTGCGCCACTACCGCAACCTGATAGAAGATCCGGCCTGGCTCGACAGCATCCTGATCTCCTTCCGGGTCGGGCTTCTGGCCAGCGCGCTGGCCACCGGGCTCGGACTCTGTTTTACGCTCGGCATCTGGCTGCTGAGGCCGGCCTGGTCGCGGCTTCTCATGGGCATCGCCATCCTGCCGATGGTCGCCCCGCCGGTGGTGTCCGCCCTCACCCTCTATTTCTTCCTGAACTGGCTCTCCCAGATCTACGGCCCGATCGGCTACGACACCTGGATCGGCGTCGCCATCGCCCATGCGGTGATGATCTCGCCCTATGCCGTCGTCGTGCTGACGGTGGCGCTCTCCCAGGTCGACCGGCGGATCGATCTCGCCGCCAAGTCCATGGGTGCCTCGCTTTCCCGGCGCATTTTCCAGGTCATCCTGCCGAACATCCGGTTCGGGATTCTCGGCGCCTTCTTCCTGTGTTTCGTCCTGTCCTGGGACGAGATCGGCGTGACCCTGTTCATCACCTCCGTCGACGCCATCACCCTGCCGCGGCGGATGTGGATGGGCCTGCGCGACAACGTCGACCCCACGATTGCCGCGATCTCGGTGATCCTGATCGCCATCGTCACCCTCGTGATCCTGGCCCGGACGGCCTGGCAACTCACCCGCAGGAAGGCCAACTCCTGATGCAGCTTTCCGTGTCCCTGGGCGCCGTGCTTCCGCGGCTGCTCAAGAGCTACGGCGTCGAGATCGTGTTCGGCATCCCCGGCATCCACACAGTGGAGCTCTACCGGGGCCTCACCGACAGCGGCATCCGCCATATCACCCCGCGCCACGAGCAGGGCGCCGGCTTCATGGCCGACGGATATGCGCGCGCCAGCGGGAAGCCGGGCGTGTGCTTCATCATTTCCGGGCCGGGCATGACCAATATCGTGACCGCCATGGGCCAGGCCTACGGCGATTCCGTTCCTATGCTGGTCATCTCCACCGTCAACGAGCACGGCCGCATGGGCAGCGGCGACGGCTGGCTGCACGAACTTCCAAACCAGAGCGGGCTCGTGGACGGCGTCGCCGCGTTCAGCCGGACCCTCCACACCACCGGCGAACTGGCGCCGGCGCTGGCCCAGGCCTTCGCCGTCTTCGACAGCGCGCGCCCCCGGCCGGTCCATATCGAGATCCCGATCGACGTTCTCCTGGCCGAGGTCGCCGACGCCGAGCCCGCCGCGCCGATGCGGCTTGCCCGCCCGGCTCCGAACCCCGCCGCTCTCGACCGGGCGGCCGACCTTCTCGCCGGCGCCCGCGCCCCGGTCATTCTCGCCGGCGGCGGCGCCCGCGACGCCCGCATCGGCGAGCTGGCCGAGCGCCTCGACGCCCCCGTGATCATGACAACGAACGGACGTGGCCTGGTGCCCTCCGGCCATCCACTTGGCGTGTCGCTGTCGGCCACCTATCCGGCGACCCGGTCGCTGATTGCCGACGCCGACGTGGTTCTGGCGGTCGGAACCGAACTCGGGCCGACCGACTACGACATGTTCGAGGACGGCGGCTTCGCGCTTCCCGGCACCCTGATCCGCATCGACCTGGATCCGCTCCAGATCACCCGCTGGATCGCACCGGCGCTCGGCCTCGTCGGCGACGCGGCGCTGGCCGTGGACGGGCTTCTGGAGCGTCTCGGTCCGACGGGCCGCACCGACGGTGCCGACCGTGCGGCCCGGGCCAACGCCGGCGCGGCGGAGCTTCCGGAGATGGCGCGCCGGGATCTCTCGATCCTGGCCGCCGTGCGCGAGACCCTGCCGGACGCGCGGATTGCGGGCGATTCCACCCAGCTCGTCTATTCCGGCAACGCCGCCTTCGCCATGGACCGGCCGGCGAGCTACTTCAATTCCGCGACCGGCTACGGGACCCTCGGCTACGGACTTCCCTCCGCCATCGGCGCGAAGTTGGCCGACGACAGGCCGGTGATTGCGCTCTCCGGCGACGGCGGTCTGCAGTTCTGTCTGGGCGAACTCGCCAGCGCGGTGGAAGCCGGAGCGCCGGTGATCCTGCTCCTCCACGACAATGACGGCTACGGCGAGATCAAGTCCTACATGCAGGCCCGCAACATCCGGCCGATCGGTGTCGATATCGTCACGCCCGATCTGGCGACGATTGCAGCCGCCTCCGGCTGGCAGGTGGTGAAGCCGTCGGTGGAGACCTTCACCGACGATCTTCTCGAGTCGTCCCGGCGCGACGGCCCGACCATGCTGATCTTCACCGACGCCTTCCGGGAAGGCTGGCCGGCCTGATCGGGCCGTCGGTCAGGCGCTGAACGCGGGCTCCACCGCCGTCGACTGGAGCCTTTTCCGATCAGGTGGAGACACCTGATCGATGAGAAATGGCTCCCGGTTCAATAGGTTGAGCAATTCCTTTTCGTTCAGATTGCGTCAATCTGAACGGGAAATGCTCTCGTGCGCCGCGATGCAGCAGCGCCGGAATTCCTGCAGCACCTGGGTGATCCGGTGGCCCTGCCGGCTCAAAAACTCGAAGCCGCAGACATAGTTGATCTCCTCGCCGAGGATCGGACGCAGCTCCCCGTCCGCGACATAGGGCGCCGCCACGTGCTCAGGCAGAAAGCCGACGAACCGGCCGGAAAGCACCAGCATCAGCTGCGGCTCGATCTGGTGCACCGTCGCCTCGACCGGTCCGAGATTGAAGCGCTTGTGATCCTGTTCGCGCCAGTAGGCCCGGCGCACCATGGCGTGCCGGCGCAGCATCGCCGAGTTCAGCTCGTCCTCCGGCACCTCAAACAGCGGATGCCCGACGCCGACATACAGCTCGTGGCGCTCGTCATAGAGCGGCGTGCGGTCGAGGCCGGAGATCGTGTGCGGGAACGAGCCGATCCCGCAATGGTAGGTGCCGTCGTGGACCCGCGCCTGCAGCTCCTGGGGCCGCTCCTGCACAAGCGACAGCGACACGTCCGGCGCCAGCGTCTTGAAGGCGCGGATGGCGTCGGTCAGCCGGCAGTTCGGGTCGCCCGCCACGCTGTCGACCAGCGCCACCTTGAGCTCGCCCGTGAGCCGTCCCCTGAGCGCATCGGTGTCCGTCTCGAAATCCGCGATCCCGCGAAACAGCCGGCGCACGGCCTCGTGCACCCGGCGGCCCTTTTCCGTCAGCGCGAAGCCGACCCGGCCGCGCTGGCACAGCTTGATGCCGAGCCGCTGCTCCAGCGCCGTCATGTGGTTGGAGATCGTGGAGGACGCGATGTTGAGCTCGGCTTCCGCAGCGGAGAATCCGCCATTGCGCACCACCGCGTCGAAGACCTGGAGGAGGCGGAGATCGGAACCGGCGAGCCGCATCTGGCGATACCTTTGCAATCGTCAAACTGACGTTTGACTGTGCCTTATTTTATCAACCTTTCGCAATCTCCTAAGCTGCGCCGCATGCCTTCAATGGCAGCATGCGGAAAAGGGAGGCACGCGTGACCGCGCAATCGTTCAATCAGCCGCTCGGCGGCAACGAGATGCCCCGCTTCGGCGGTCCGGTCACGATGATGCGCCTTCCGAGCCAACCCACCGCGGAAGGGCTCGACGCCTGCTTCGTCGGCATTCCGCTCGACATCGGCACCTCCAACCGGTCGGGCACCCGGATGGGCCCGCGCCAGATCCGCGACGAGAGCCGCATGCTGCGGCCGTTCAACATGGGCACCGGGGCGAAGCCGTTCGACAGCCTCCAGGTCGCCGACATCGGCGACGTCGCCCTCAACACCTTCGACCTGAAGAAGTCGGTCGCCCTGATCGAGGAGGACTATCACGCGATCCTCGCCCATGACTGCGTCCCGCTGACGCTCGGCGGCGACCACACGCTGACCTATCCGATCCTGAAGGCGGTCTCGAAGAAGCACGGCCCCGTCGCCCTCATCCACATCGACGCCCACGCCGACACCAGCGACGAGATGTTCGGCGAGAAGATCGCTCACGGCACCCCCTTCCGCCGCGCTTTCGAAGATGGCTGCCTGGACGCTCAGAACACCTTCCAGATTGGCCTGCGCGGGACGGGCTACAGCCCCGAGGACTTCGACTGGGCGCGCGACAAGGGGTTCACGGTCATCCAGGCCGAGGAGTGCTGGTACAAGTCGATGGCGCCGGTGATGGAGACCGTCCGCGAGCGGATGGGCCCGGACCGGCCGGTCTACCTCACCTACGACATCGACAGCCTCGACCCCGCCTTCGCGCCCGGCACCGGGACCGTGGAGGTCGGCGGTCTCTCGACGTGGCAGGCGCTGGAGATCGTGCGCGGCTGCCGCGGCCTGAATCTCGTGGGCTGCGATCTGGTCGAGGTCTCGCCGCCCTATGATCCCTCAGGCAACACGGCGCTGATCGCGGCGAACCTGCTCTACGAGATGCTCTGCGTCCTGCCGGGCGTTCGCTACTGATCCGTTCATTCAACAGATACCGCTGGAGCGAACCGGCGGATCGAACACCCAACCAGAGACCAAGGAAACCGACATGAAGACAGCCATGCGAACCAGCCTTCTCGCCCTCGGCGTGTCCGCCGTCGCGCTCGTCGCCGGCCAGGCCCAGGCCCAGGACCAGCTCAACGCCCTGGTCTGGTGCGACCACACCGACCGCGAGCTGATCCAGCCCTTCGAGGAAGAGCACAACGTCCGTGTGAACCTGAAGGAATACGAGGGCACGGGCACGGCGCTTTCCCTCATCGAGCAGTCCCAGCCCGGCGACTGGGACGTGCTCGTCGTCGACGGCATCGACGTGCCCCGTGTCGTCGAGGCCGGCATCCTGGGCGAACTGCCGGCAGACATTGCGCCGGACAGCATCTTCCCCGAGGTCGCCCTCGACAGCCAGCAGGTGCTCGACGGCAAGCGCTACGCCGTCACCGAGAAATTCGGCTACAACACCGTCTCCTTCAACCAGGCGGAAGTCGACCCGTCGGTCATGGCCGACATGACCAATCTCTGGTCCGACGGCGATCTCGAAGGCAAGCTTGCCGTCTACGACTACTACCTGCCTGTCATGGGCATGGTGGCGATGGGCCTCGGCAAGAAGACGGCCGATCTCAGCGAGGCCGATCTTCCGGATATCCGCGACGCGCTGTTCAAGCTGAAGGATAACGCAGCGCTCGTCGGCGGCGTCGTCGCCTCCCAGACGGCGCTTGCGACCGGCGAGGTCGACGTTCTGGTCGGCGGCGGCGAGTGGGTCACGGCGGGCCTCTCCGCCGAGAACCCGGACCTGGAGTGGATCCTGCCGGAACAGGGCGGCGTGATGTGGTCCCAGTCGATCGGCGTCTTCGCCGATTCCGAGCGCAAGGATCTGGCCACCGAGTTCGTGAAGTACATCCTGTCGCCGGAAGCCCAGGCCAAGCTCGCCACCTCGTCCTGCTACTGGGCGATGCCGGCCAACGAGGCCGCGGGCGATCACCTCAGCGAGCAGCAGAAGAAGGCGCTGCGCTGGGACGATCAGGGCGAGTATCTGCAGAACGTGCAGCTCTATCCCGCTCCCGACGCCGAGCTCGACGCCAAGATGCAGGACGTCTGGGCGGAATTCCTGCAGCACTGATCCGGCCGGCGAGGACCACCACCCATGGCGACCGTCCACAGACGCGGCTCAGCCGACCTGAGGCCCTTCGGCTTCGTCGCGCCCGCGCTCGCGTGGACGGTCGCCTTCTTCTGCGTTCCCTTCGTGGTGATGGCGATCGTCTCGCTGTGGGAACGCGTCGGCACGGACCTGGTCGCGAGCTGGAGTTTCGCCAATTATGCGAAGTTCTTCGCGCGCGGCCACTTCTTCGAAGCGATGGTCAACTCGCTCGAGGTCACCTTTCTGGTCACCGTCCTCTCGGTGCTGCTGGCCTATCCGCTTGCCTGGATCCTGGCGGAGAAGGTGCCGCCGCGCTGGCAGCGCCTGGCGCTGATCTGCGCGATCCTGCCGTTCTGGACCTCCTACGTGGTCCGCTCCTACGCCTGGGTTCTGGTGCTCGCCAGCAACGGCGTGGTCAATCAGGCGCTCCAGGCGACCGGTCTCATCGATGAGCCGCTGCGGCTGGCCAACACCCGCACCGCCACCGTCATCGGCTTCGTCCACTTCTTCGTCATGCTGCTGACGCTCACGATCTTCGCCAACCTGATGCAGCTGCCGAAGAACTATGCCCGGGCCGCCGCCGATCTCGGCGCCGGTCCGATCCGCACCTTCTGGTACGTGATCCTGCCGCTGACCCTTCCCGGCATCATGGTCGGCGCGTTCCTGACCTTCGTCCTGTGCATCGGGGACTACATCACCCCCCAGATCTTGGGCGGGAACTCCGACCTCGTCATGCCCCAGCTCATCATGCTGCAGATCGACCGGCGCGCCGATTTCCCGACGGCGTCGGCCCTCGCCATCCTGCTGATGGTCGTGGTCACCGTCGTCTACATCGCCTGCGCCCGCTGGCTGAAACTGGAGCGGAGCTGATGCGCGGCGCAACCCGCAACCGGGCCGGCACCGTCGCCGCCATCCTCTACGCGGCGGTGATCTACGGCTTCATCTTCCTGCCGGTGATCGTGCTGGTCCTGTTTTCCTTCCAGGACGGGCGCTTTCCGATTCCGCCCTTCAAGGGCTTCTCGCTGCGCTGGTACGGCGAGCTCTTCGCCGACCGCTACCTGACCGCCGCGCTGGTCAATTCCGTCGTGGTGGCCGTGATCTCCTCCACCGTCGCGGTGACGCTGGGCTTCCTGGCCGCCTTCTCGCTCGCCCGCTTCCGGCTGCCGGGCGCCGGCTTCCAGAAGGCGCTGATCATGGCGCCGCTGACCGTCTCCTACCTGATCATCGGCATGGGCCTCCTGATCACCTTCAACCAGATCGGCTTTCCCAAATCGCTGCTGGCGGCCGGCATCGGCCACGTGGCGATCAACATGCCGCTGTGCTTCGCGATCCTCTACTCCCAGATGGGCGACCATCAGGCCAACGTGGAGCGGGCGGCGCGCGACCTCGGCGCCCGCGAATGGCAGGTGCTGACCCTCGTCACCGTGCCGATGATGTGGCCGGCGCTGTTCGCGAGCTTCTTCCTGTCGATGACCTTTTCCTGGGACGAGTTCATCATCTCGTTCCTGCTCACCCGCTTCGACGTCACGCTGCCCGTCGAGATCTGGAACATGCTGCGATCGGGCCTGAACCCGAAGACGAACGCTGCCGGCAGCCTCGTCTTCGGCATCTCGGTCGGGCTCGTCCTGCTGCTCGAACTCTTCGTGCTCAGGCGCAGGAGACCTTCATGAAAAGTGCCGGCATCGAGATCGTGCACGTCACGCAAAAGTTCGGCGCCTTCACCGCGCTTGATGACGTCAGCCTGTCCATCGCCGATGGCGAGTTCGCGGTCCTGCTCGGGCCGTCCGGGTCCGGCAAGACCACCCTTCTGTCGATCATCGGCGGCTTTCTGATCCCCCAGACCGGCGACGTCCTGATCGGCGGCACCGACATGACGACCGTACCGCCGGCCAAGCGGCCGACCACGACGGTGTTCCAGGACTACGCCCTGTTTCCGCACATGACGCTCACCAACAATGTCGGCTTCGGCCTCCGCATGCGCGGCGTGGGCACTTCGGAGCGCAACGCCCGCGCGGAAGAGATGCTGGCCCTGGTCGGGCTCGGCGGCCAGGGCCACAAGAAGCCCCATGAGCTTTCCGGCGGCCAGCGCCAGCGCGTGGCGCTCGCCCGCTCGCTCGCCGTCGACCCCGCCGTTCTCCTCCTGGACGAACCCTTGGGAGCGCTCGACATGAAGCTCCGCCGGCAGATGCAGGAAGAGCTGAAGCGCATCCAGCGCGAGGTCGGCACCACCTTCGTCCACGTCACCCACGACCAGGAGGAGGCGATGGCCATCGCCGACAGGATCGTGGTCATGAACAAGGGAGCGATCGAGGACGAGGGACGGCCGGAGCGCATCTATCTCAGGCCGCAGTCGCGCTTCGCCGCCGACTTCATGGGGCTCAGCTGCTTCCTCGACGGCGCCGTGATGGCCAGCGCGGACGGGTCGGTGACGGTCGCCACCCAGGCCGGCGAACTGACGGTGGCGAGCGAAACCGCCTTCTCCGCCGGTGACCGCGTCACCCTCTCGATCCGTCCCGAACACTTCCTCACCGCGTCCGGCGACGATGGACGGCAGGCGCTGGGCGAAGCAATCGTGGAGAGCGTGTCCTTCCTCGGCACCCATCACCAGGCCAAGGTGCGTCACGCGGTCGATCAGGGCTTCGAGGCCACGATCATGCTCCCGCAGACCGGCGAGCCCGCCCCCGGCGACCGGGTCGGGCTGTGGGTCGCTCCCGACACCCCGGTCATCCTGAAACGATAGGCAGACCCATGGAACGCATGTCCGCGGACAAATGGTACGAGACGCGCCGGCTCGCCGACGACGTCACCTATATCTGCGAACCCCACATCGTCGAATTCTACCGCTGCAACATCTGGCACGTTCGTGGGCGGGACCGCGACATGCTGATCGACAGCGGCATGGGCGTGGTCAGCCTGCGGGCCCATGTGCCCCTTGTCACCGAGCGCGCGCTCACGGCGGTCGCAAGCCACACCCACTTCGACCATATCGGCTGCCATCACGAGTTCGAGGACCGCTGCGTGCACGCGGCCGAGGCCGACCTCCTGGCGCATCCGACCCGCGCCAACACGCTGGCCGACCCGTACGTCACCGACGAGATCTTCACCGCCCTGCCGCCGGAGCCCTATTCCTCGGCGACATACGCCGTGAAGGCGGCGCCGGCGACCCGCATCCTGCACGACGGCGACGTCGTCGATCTGGGCGACCGGCATTTCGAGGTGATCCACACCCCCGGCCATTCGCCCGGCGGCATCGCGCTTTACGAGACCGCGACGCAGATCCTGTTTTCCGGCGACATCGTCTATGACGGTCCGCTGATCGAGGACACCTACCACGCCGACGCCGCCGACTATGTCGCCTCCATGAAGCGGCTCTATGACCTGCCGGTCTCCGTGGTCCATGGCGGCCACTTCGCCAGCTACGGTCCGGAGCGGCATCGCGAGATCATCGGCGCCTGGCTGCGCGAAAAGGGCGTTTGAGTCCGCCCGGACAATCCCAAAGCCGGCCCCGGAACTTCGTTTTCCGTCAAAGCCCTGTCATCCTCGCCGGCTAAAGAGCAAAAGGCGGCCCCCGTCAGGCGAACCCTGCCCGCCATCGGTGTCGCCGATCGGGTGCCCGCTCCGATGCGGATGAGCGGCGGGGCCTCTTTTCGGAATTCGTGGTTCCGCGTCCGGTTTCCGGCGCGCCCAAGGCAGTCGAGATGAACCAGACCTGGTTCCGGATCTTCAAGTGGACGGTCTACGGCGCGCTCGCGATCGACACGATCCTGTTCCTGAGCGTCGAGGGGAAGGTGAACGCCTTCATCGACAGCATGGCCTGGATCGTCCTGATCGGCGTCATGGAGTATGAATCGAGCACCCTTGGCGAGGGCTATTCCGGCCGGCGCGAGAAGCTGATCCTCACCGCGCTCAACGTCTTCGCCTATTCCATGATCGTCTATTCGATCGTCGGCTATTTCGCCGAGGGCCAGTGGACCGACGTCGTCAACGACATGAGCTGGCTCGGCGTCTGCGCGGTGCTCGTCTACCAGATGTACGCACCGGGGGACTACGAGGGCAACGAGTACCGCGCCGTCAAGCTCATCAAGGCCGCGCTCTATTTCACGCTGATCGTGTGCGCGGTGATCTGGACCGTCGTCAGCCAGAAGATCCTGGACGCGGTCGACGCCTGGCTCTGGCTGCTCTGCTTCGCGGTGATCGAACTCAACGTGTTCGGGTTCGAGGCCGATCAGGAAGAACGCGCCGCCGAAGAGGCATCCGAAGCCGCCGGGGTTGCCTGAGGAGGCGCGCTCTCGATCGGAATGACCGCCCTCAGGCCCGTGGCGCCGCAGAGGAAGGCGAGCGCAGCCGGCCCACGAAGCGCGCCACCAGCCAGCACGCCATCGCCCAAGCAGCCCCCAGGCACCAGCCCGACAGTACGTCTGTCGGCCAGTGGACACCGAGATAGACCCGGCTGATGCCGACCAGCAGCGCCAGCGCGACCGCCACCGCAACCGTGTAGATCTTCAGGAGCCGGTTGGGCTGCACCCGCGCCAGCAGCGCCCCGATGGTCAGGTAGGTGACCGTGGACAGCATCGCGTGGCCGCTCGGCAGGCTCAGGGTGTGGACGTCGACCAGATGGGCCACCAGGTCCGGGCGCGGTCGCGCGAAGGCCTGCTTGAGGACGGTGTTGAGCGCCGAGCCTCCCACCAGCGAGACGATGACCAGCAGCGCGGAGGCATAGCTCCGCAGCACGACCAGATAGCCGACCGCGATCGCCCCGATCAGGAACAGGACCGGGAAACTGCCCAGCGCCGTGATGTCGCGCATGGCGATTTCCAGGGCGGGGGGACCGATCGGATCGGCGGTGTCGCCGGCGGTGCGCAGCGCCAGCATGATCGCTTCGTCGAACTCGTGGGACTCGCCCTCAAGCACCTCGTCGACGATCTCCGCGAAGCCCCACAGTCCGGCGGCCACCACGAACAGCGCGGCCAGCATCACGAATTCGTTCCATCCGAAGCGGGTGCGCAGCAGCGCAATCGCCTCGCCGAAGGACCTCGGAAGTCTGGATGGCGGCGGAGAAGTGTGCGACATGGAGCCTCGTCGAGCGCTGGCGGCAATATCGATCGTCTACAGACACTTGAGCCGCGATCCAACCCGTGTCCGGCCCCGGGTGGTCACGATCGTCGCACAACGTCTGGAGGAGCACGAACGCCACCATGGCGGACATCGATCAAGAAAGCAGGGTCCGGGTCGATCTGACGGCGGTCGTGATCTCCGTCCACGAGCGGTCCCCCCTCGTCTTGACGGTGGAGCAGGCGCCCGCGCCCGCCCTTCCCTCCGGCCCGCTGCGCTCCGAACACCGCACGCTGCAGGCCGGTCTCAGAAGCTGGGTGGAAAAGCAGACCGGCTACCGGCTCGGCTATGTCGAGCAGCTCTACACCTTCGGGGACCGCACGGCTGCCGGACCCGAGGCGTCCGAGCACTTCGCCCATCGCCGGGTCTCGATCGCCTATCTCGCCCTGGTCCAGAGCCCGGGCAAGCGCGCGCCGATCCAAGGCCAGTGGCGGCCCTGGTACGACTTCCTGCCCTGGGAGGACCGCCGGGACGGCGATCCTCACGCCCTGGACACCGTGATGGCGGAACTCGAGGGCTGGCGCCGCGCCGCCCCCGACCCCTCCCGCGCCGAGCGGATCCGCCTGGCGTTCGCCAGCGAGGGCGGCGCCTGGGACGAGGAGCGCGCGCTGGAGCGCTACGAGCTTCTCTACGAGGCCGGCCTCGTCCGGGAGGCGGCCGCCGACCGCGGTACCGGCGAGCCGGACATGCCGGCCGGCCTGCCGGGGATCGCCATGACCTCCGACCACCGCCGCATCGTTGCGACCGCGGTCAGCCGGCTGCGCGCCAAGATCAAGTACCGGCCGGTCCTGTTCGAGCTGATGCCGCCGAGCTTCACCCTGTCGGAACTGCAGCAGACCGCCGAAGCACTCTCCGGCGTGCCCCTCCACAAGCAGAACTTCAGGCGGCTGGTCGCCGGTCAGGGCCTGGTGGAGGAGACCGGCGAGATCGCCGAGCGCACAGGCGGCCGTCCCGCCCGGCTGGTCCGCTTCCGCAAGGACGTGATGCTGGAGCGCCCCGCCCCGGGCGTCCGCGTGACCGCGAGCCGGCGGGCGAGCTACCCGTGACAGCCAGAGGCGTCGGAGCGCGCATTGATTGCGGACGGACGCTGTACTAACCAGACCCCACCGCGGCCCGTTTTGGCCGCCCTTCCCTCAAGAACCGGACACGAAGCCCCGCCATGACCATCCGTCTGCACGACCAGGACCTGCCCGAGCCGCTCACGGCGCCGAGTGTCGCGGTCGACACGGAGACGATGGGCCTCAATCCGGTGCGCGACCGGCTCTGCCTGGTCCAGATGTCTGTGGGAGACGGCAACGCCGAGCTCGTCCAGATCCGGCAGGGACAGGAAAGCGCGGCCCACCTCACCGCGCTCATGGCCGATCCGAACGTGGTCAAGATCTTCCACTATGCGCGCTTCGACATGGGCACGATCTACAAGACCTTCGGCGTTATGCCGGCGCCGGTGTTCTGCACCAAGATCGCCTCCCGTCTCGTGCGCACCTACACCGACCGCCATGGCCTGAAGGACCTGGCCCGGGAACTGGCCGAGGTCGACATCTCCAAGCAGCAGCAGAGCTCCGACTGGGGCGCTGACACGCTCAGCGACGCCCAGATGGCCTACGCGGCGTCCGACGTCCTCTACCTCCACCGGCTCAAGGAGCGGCTCGAGGTGCTCCTGGAACGCGAAGGCCGCGCGGAATTCGCCCAGGCCTGTTTCGAGTTCCTGCCGACCCGCGTGAAGCTCGACCTGGCCGGCTTCGCCGAAGACGATCTGTTCGCGCATTCGTGACTGCGCATGCGGCGTCCGGAAGCCCTGAGAACGGCGCCGACCGCCGTCCGGCGCAACGTGATCGTCGCAATCCGGGTCGATAGATCGTAGAAGAGTTCCTATCTCGGACGGAACGGGTCGGGCGGATCGCGCCCGAAGGTCCGCTGTGGTCCGCCCGCCCTTTTGCCGCCCTATCCCGGCTATAGGTCCGCCGGGTGACCGGTGCGGCCGTCGATCGGGCAGACCGGCCGGAGATCTCGAGCGCATCCGCCCCGGCGGCTGCGGCTCCAGGGAAGGAACGATGACGACGACCGATATGCGGTTTCTGGAGCACGATGCCGACGCGGAAGCGGAGGATCGCATCCGCGCGCGCGCTTCCGCGCGCCGGCATACACGCTTCGTCAAGACGCTCCGTGTCTTGCTGCCCCTCGGCGGCATGGCAATCGTCGCCCTGATTTTCGGGACCGCCATCGTGAAGTCGTTCCTCCCGGTGGGGGTCGGCACGCTCAACGTGACCAGCGAAGGCCTGGAGATGAACGACCCCAACCTCGCCGGACGGCTCAACGACGGACGCGCCTACAAGGTCAGCGCCGCCAGGGCCATGCAGAGCTTTTCCGACACCTCCCGCATCACGCTCACGGACCTCGTGGCCACCCTGAAGGCGAGCGAGGATCAGGACATCACCGTGAACAGCCGCGGCGGCCTGTTCGACACCGACGACGAGTGGCTCACGCTCTCCGACGGCATCGTCCTGACCACGACGGACGGCTACCGGGCCGATCTGTCGAGCGCTCGATTGGACTTCCGCAACGGCAGCATGGTCAGCGATGAGCCGGTCGCAATCGGATCGGAGAAGTTCGATCTGACCGCCAACAGCCTTGACGTCCAGGAAGAAGGCAAGGTCGTCCGCTTCGTCGGAGACGTCCACCTCACCCTCCACCGCGGACCGGAGACCAGCAGCCAATGATCTTTCGCCGACTGACGCTTCTCCTCGCCGGCCTGCTCCTTCTGGCAGGTCCGGCCTTCGCCCAGTCCACCTTCGAGACCGGCTTCGGCGGTCTCGGCGGCGAGTCGGACGAGCCCATCGAGATCGAATCGGACGAGCTGGAGGTCCGCGACCAGGAGGGCCTCGCGATCTTCATCGGCAACGTGGTCGTGGTCCAGGGCGAGTCGCGGATGAAGACGGCGCAGCTCACGGTTCACTACGACACCGAGAACCAGGAGACAGAGGACGCCGCGCCGGCTGCGCAGGGTCCGGGCGGCAGCCAGCAGATTTCCAAGCTTGTGGCCACCGGCGGCGTCGTGGTCACCACCAAGGAGCAGACCGCGACCGGCAATACCGGCACCGTCGACATGAAGACAAATATGCTCGAGCTGGACGGCGACGTGACGCTGACCCAGGGTCAGAACGTGGTCAACGGCAACAAGCTGATCGTCAACCTCGACACCGGCCACGCCCGGGTGCTGTCCGATTCCCGGGTCCGCGTGCTCCTCGTCCCCAACAGCGCCAACCAGAACTGAGCGGGGGACCGGCGCTCAGGATCCGGGTATCGGAACGCGCGGCGCGTCCTTGACCTTGCGGATGGTGAGCGCGGTGCGGACCGTATCGACGTTGTCGGCGGCGACGAGTTCCTTCAGGACGAAATCGTGAAAGACGGTGACAGTCTCCGCGACGCATTCGAGCATGAAATCGATGTCGCCGGCCATGATCCAGGCATGACGGACGATCTCCCAGCGGGAGACGCTTTCCTCGAACGCGCGCAGGTCCGCCTCGCTCTGCCGGGCGAGGCTGATCATGGCGAAGGCGGAGATGTCGAACCCCAGCTTCTGCTCGTCGAGCAACGCCCGATAGGCCCGGATCGCGCCGCTTTCCTCCAGCGCGCGCACCCGCCTCAGACAGGGCGGTGCGGTGATCCCGACGCGGCGGGCCAGTTCGACATTGGTAATTCGCCCATCGGACTGGAGCTCCTTGAGGATTTTCCAGTCGACGCCATCCAGTCGCAGGGTCATTGTGCTCTTTCCGATCCAGCACGCACCACAAACCCTACCGGCGCGTGCTCCGCAAGGCCGTCACGGCACCATCCGGCGCGCGCGCACGGCAGGCAGGGCGGCACGTCGTGCCGAAAGGCGGAGTGGCACCGGCGCAGCCCGCCTGTCCAAAACCCTTTCCCCTGAGCGCTCCGAATGACGCAGCCCCCCGAAACACTGGTGGTCGTTCCGTCCGGCAAGGTCGGACACGAGGTGCAGTGCCTCGGCGTGGCCGAGGCCCTCGGCGCGTCTGCGGAGATCGCGCGGATCAAGCTGCGCCGTCCCTGGTCGTGGCTCGCCCCGCACGGCCCGCCGCAACCGGACCAGCGGCCCCTTGTGCATACCAACGCCGACCTCGTCCTCGCCTCCGGGCGCCAGGCGATCCCGCTCGCCCGCGCCATCGCCCGCCGCAAGGGACCCCGCCCGCTGGTGGTGGCGATCCAGGCGCCGCGGGCCGATGTCGGCGCGTTCGATCTCGTCTGGGCCAACAGCCACGACCGGCTCACCGGGCCGAACGTCATCCAGACCGTCACCAGTCCCAACCGCCTCACGGAGGCGCGGCTGGCGGAAGCGGCCGCCGCCCTGCGCGCGCGCCTGCCGGACCTGTCCGACCCCTGGACCGGCGTTCTCGTCGGCGGCGCCAGCGGCAGCTACCGGTTCGGTCTCGACGATGCCCGCTCCCTGGGTGAAGCGCTCGCCGCGTTTTCCCGGCGCCATGGGGCGAGCCTGCTGATCACGCCGTCGCGGCGCACCGGTGCGGAGAACGTCGCCGCGATCGCCGCGGCCCTGTCGGACACGCCCCACTGGATCTGGCAGGGCGACGGCGAGAACCCGCTTCTCGGCATCTACGGAGCCGCCGAGGCTTTCGTCGTCACCTGCGATTCCGTCAACATGCTCGGCGAGGCCGCCTTCACCGGCAAGCCGGTCCTTGCCTGGCCGATGCCGGGAGGCCGACGAAAATTTGATCGCTTTCACGCCGCATTGGTTTCCCATGGTGCAATGCACTGGTTCGATGGCAGCCTGCCGAAAGCCAGCTATGCGCCTATGGACGCCACTCGTGAGATCGCGACGGCGATCCGACAGAAACTCGCCGCACCGACCGCGTGACCTGTGGACGCAGTCGGGCCGGCACGGCGGCCACCGGTAGCGTGGGGCGACTTGACAATGCGGTTCGGGCAAAGTCATTCGGGCGGCTTCGGATTGCATACCTATATTGGACGAAGCGCTTGGGCGTGGTGCCGGCAATGAGGTCGGCGATCCGTCCGCACACCACCCCCTTCAGGGAGATCGAGCGATGGGCGACGCGCTCCACACGAAGCTTCTGATCGTCGGGTCCGGCCCCGCCGGCTATACCGCAGCCATCTACGGCGCGCGCGCCATGCTGGAGCCGGTGATCGTGGCCGGCATCCAGCCGGGCGGACAGATGACGATTACGACGGACGTGGAGAACTATCCCGGCTTCGCCGACGTCATCCAGGGCCCCTGGCTCATGGAGCAGATGCGCGAGCAGGCCGAGCACGTCGGCACCAAGATCGTCTACGACCTGATCACCTCGGCCGACCTGTCGAAGCGTCCGTTCACGCTGCAGAGCGATTCCGGGACCGTCTACACCTGCGACGCCCTGGTCGTGGCCACCGGCGCCCAGGCGAAGTGGCTCGGCCTGGAATCGGAATCGATCTTCAAGGGCTTCGGGGTTTCCGCCTGCGCCACCTGCGACGGCTTCTTCTATCGGGAGAAGGAGGTCCTGGTGATCGGCGGCGGCAACACCGCGGTCGAAGAGGCGCTGTACCTGACGAACCACGCCAGCAAGGTGACCCTCGTCCATCGACGCGACTTCCTGCGCGCGGAAAAGATCCTGCAGGACCGCCTGTTCAACCATCCGAAGATCGAGGTGGTCTGGGACACGGTGCTCGACGAGGTGCTCGGCAGCGGCGCCCCGCCCTCGGTCACGGGCGCGCGTCTGAAGAACGTGAAGACCGGCGAGACCCGCGAGATCGCCGTCGACGGCGTCTTCGTGGCGATCGGCCATCAGCCGGCGACGGAGGTCTTCAAGGACCAGCTTCAGCTGAAGCCCTCCGGCTATCTCTGGACCGCGCCGGATTCCACGGCGACCAACATTCCCGGCGTGTTTGCCGCCGGCGACGTCACCGATGAAACCTATCGCCAGGCCGTCACGGCGGCCGGAATGGGATGCATGGCCGCCCTCGAGGCCGAGCGCTTCATCGCCGAACACGCAACCGACGCCGCCGCAGCGGCATGATGCCGGCCGGCGCGCCGCTCAGCGGCCTGCCGGCCCAATAGCAACGACGCAGGGACGAGCGCCGGAAGCAACCGGCGCCCGACGGGGCCGATGGACTGGGACAAACTCAAGGTTTTCCACGCCGCCGCTCAGGCCGGCAGCTTCACCCACGCGGGCGAAGCGCTGAACATGAGCCAGTCCGCGGTCAGTCGGCAGGTTTCCGCGCTCGAGCAGGAACTCGGCGTACCGCTGTTTCACCGCCACGCCCGCGGGCTGGTGCTGACAGAACAGGGCGAGCATCTGTTCCGCACGGCCCGCGAAGTCGTGATGAAGCTCGACGCCGTCCAGGCGCGGCTCACCGATTCCCGCGACCTGCCCACCGGCGTCCTGCGCGTCACCACCACCATGGGCCTCGGGGCGTCGTGGCTCGCGGCCCGCATCAACGAGTTCGTCGACCTCTATCCCGAGGTCCAGCTCCATCTGCTGCTGGACGACGACGAGCTGAACCTCAACATGCGCGAGGCGGACGTGGCGATCCGGCTGCGCCAGCCGGTCCAGCCCGACCTGATCCAGCGGCGCCTGTTCACCGTCCACCTGCACCTCTACGCGTCCCCGGCCTATCTGAAGCGGTTCGGCAATCTGGAAACGCTGGAGGACCTCGACAACCACCGCATCGTCACCTTCGGCGACAGCGGGCCTGCCTATCTGCGCGAACTGAACTGGCTGGAGACTGCCGGCCGCGCCTCGGAACAGCCGCGCAAGCCGATCCTGAAGGTCAACAACGTCATCGCCATCAAGCGCGCGGTCCAGCGCGGCGTCGGCCTGGCCCTTCTTCCGGACTATCTGATCGAGCCGGATTCCGGTCTCGTCCGCCTGCTGCCGGAAGAGATGCTGCCCAGCTATCAGACCTATTTCGTCTATCCGGCCGAGCTGAAGACCACCGCACGGGTGCGTGCGTTCCGTGACTTTCTGGTCGCGAAGGCCGAGGCCTGGACCTACTAGCAAGGCCGGGACAAGGCGAAACCGGCTTTCCTCACGGACACGCGGCACAACAATGACGCGGATCCGGCCGTTGTCTGGCGACAGGCCGCCCGGATCTGGACGCGTTCTCCCACGGAGCGTAGAGGTCAGCCATGGAGCCCGAGACCGAAGACGAGAAAGAGACCGGCACCGAGGCTGAGGGCAAGACCGAGGCTGACACGACGGCCGAGTCTGAGGCTGACACGAACGCTGAGGCTGAGGCGGAGACCGAGGCCGCGCCGATGGCCGAAGCCGGGCCCGAGGACGACGACGCCGAAGCGGTCCCGACGCCGTCCCCGTTGTCCTCCGGGCGCATCGACCTTCTCGACATGGTGCGCGGCATCGCGATCCTGGCGATGGTCGTCTACCACTTCTCCTGGGACCTGAGCTTCTATCAGCTCGTCTCATGGCCGGTTGAGACCAATGCCGGCTGGCAGTGGTTCGCCCGCCTGATCGCCGGCAGCTTCCTCACCGTCGTCGGCGTGAGCCTCGTGGTGGCGCACCAGAACGGCTACCGCTGGAAGGGCTTCCTGATCCGGCTGGGCATCATCGTCGCCGCCGCCGCCGCGATCTCGGGCGCGACCTACTTCGCCTTCCCCAACGCCTGGATCTATTTCGGCATCCTGCACTGCATCGCAGCCGCAAGCCTGCTCGCCGTCCTCACCGTCCGGCTGCCGATCGCCGTTCCGGCCGTGCTGGCCGTCGTCTTCTTCGCCCTGCCCCAGTTCGTGCGCGCCGACATTTTCAACGAGCCCTTCCTGGTCTGGGTCGGGCTCGGCACCCTGCCGCCGCCGCGCGCCAACGACTACGTGCCGATCTTCCCCTGGGTGGGCTGCACCTTTGCCGGCGTGGCCCTCGCCCGGCTGGCGCTCCGCTTCCGCGCCCGGGAAGCCTGGGCCGCCTGGCGCGCCCGCACCAAAGTCACCCGGGCCGTCGCCTGGTCGGGCCGGCAGTCGCTGTGGATCTATCTCGCCCACCAGCCGATCTTGCTGGGGCTCCTGTGGGGCGTGGCGTTCGCGCTCGGCACCGGCGGTGCGACCCCGGCGGCGACCGACGCCCAGCGGGCGAGCTTCATGCGGGCCTGCGTGGATCAGTGCACCCCCCGTGTCGGCGATGCCGGGTCCTGCGAGGCGATCTGCGGCTGTTCGGCCGACAACGTCGAGCAGGCCGGGCTGTGGGAGCGCATGATCACCCAGAACCTGACCTCCGACGACCAGGCGCAGGTGGACGCGATCGTGCGGTCGTGCGGCATGGAAGCCCGGCGCGAAGCGCCCCAGCCCTGACCGTCGGAGCGCCCCGGCCCTGACCTTCGGCCGGACCGCGCATCACCGCTGACGGGACCTGTCAGCATCGGCGGTCGCGGCCCTTCCATCGCCGCGATCATCGGCCCATATTCGGCCCCATGGCCGCACGCTCCTCCTCCCCCCGCCGCTCCAAGTCCGACGCCCCGAACCAGGCCGACACCGCCGCGCCGCCGGAGGAAACCGGCTTCGGCGAGGCGCCTCAGTCCGCGTTCGACGCAGGCGAGGCGTTCACCGGCCCGGTCGGCGACTGGGCCCGCCAGATCGAAGAGCTGGCCGACCGGGAGGCCTCGGCGGAGCCGCCCGATCCCGAGCGCGCGCCCGCCCCGAAACCGAAGGCTCGCGGCAAGTCCGCTGCAAAGAAATCCGACGGCGCCACCAAGACCGCCCGCGGCACCTCCATGGGCGGCAAAGCCACGGCCAAAGAGCGTGCCGCCGGCGGGCTCAATCCCGTCGCCGGCATGGACATCGGCCTGGAAGAGGCCGAGGCGCTTCCCGAATCCGCCGCCACCAAGTCCGTCGCCGCGCTGGAGGAGCTGATCCAGACCGGCCGGCCGGAATTCCAGGACGGCACCTGGATGCCGCACCGCCCGCCCCGCCCGGAAAAGTCCGAGGGCGGCGTGCCCTTGGTGGTGAAATCCGAATACGAGCCGAAGGGCGACCAGCCGACCGCCATCAGGGAGCTGGTCGAAGGCGTCACCGAGCACGAGCGCATGCAGGTGCTGCTCGGCGTCACCGGCTCCGGCAAGACCTACACCATGGCCAAGGTGATCGAGGCGACCCAGCGCCCGGCCCTGATCCTCGCCCCCAACAAGACGCTGGCGGCCCAGCTCTACGGCGAGTTCAAGAGCTTCTTCCCGGACAACGCGGTGGAGTATTTCGTCTCCTACTACGACTACTACCAGCCGGAGGCCTACGTCCCGCGCACCGACACCTATATCGAGAAGGAATCGTCGATCAACGAGCAGATCGACCGGATGCGCCACTCCGCCACCCGCGCCCTGCTGGAGCGCGACGACGTGGTCATCGTCGCCTCTGTCTCCTGCATCTACGGTATCGGCTCGGTGGAGACCTACACGGCGATGACCTTCGCCATCCAGGTCGGCGACAAGCTCGACCAGCGCCAGCTCCTGGCCGATCTGGTGGCGCTCCAGTACAAGCGCGCCGACATCAACTTCGTCCGCGGCACCTTCCGGGTGCGCGGCGACACCATCGAGATCTTCCCCGCCCACTACGAGGACCGCGGCTGGCGCGTCTCGCTGTTCGGCGACGAGGTGGAATCCATCACCGAGTTCGACCCGCTCACCGGCCACAAGTCCGACGAGCTGGAGTTCGTGAAGGTCTACGCCAACTCCCACTACGTCACGCCGAAGCCGACCCTCAACCAGGCCACCAAGTCCATCAAGGCGGAGCTGAAGGCGCGGCTCGCCGAGCTCAACGACGCCGGCCGCCTGCTCGAGGCCCAGCGGCTGGAGCAGCGCACCCGCTACGACCTGGAGATGATGGAGGCCACCGGCTCCTGCCCGGGCATCGAGAACTATTCGCGCTATCTCACCGGCCGCAAGCCGGGCGAGCCGCCGCCGACCCTGTTCGAATATCTGCCCGACAACGCCCTCGTCTTCGTCGACGAGAGCCACGTCACCATTCCCCAGATCGGCGGCATGTACCGGGGCGACTTCCGCCGCAAGGCGACGCTGGCCGAGTTCGGCTTCCGCCTGCCGTCGTGCATGGACAACCGGCCGCTGCGCTTCGAGGAATGGGACGCCATGCGGCCCCAGTCGGTCGCCGTCTCCGCCACCCCCGGCTCCTGGGAGATGGAGGAGGCCGGCGGCGTCTTCGTGGAGCAGGTCATCCGCCCGACCGGGCTGATCGACCCGCCGGTGGAGATCCGCCCGGCCCGCCACCAGGTCGACGACCTGCTCGGCGAGGTCCGCGACGTGGCCCAGGCCGGCTACCGCGCCCTGGTCACGGTGCTGACCAAGCGCATGGCCGAGGACCTGACCGAGTATCTCCACGAGCAGGGCGTGCGGGTGCGCTACATGCACTCCGACATCGACACCCTGGAGCGCATCGAGATCATCCGCGACCTGCGCCTCGGCGCCTTCGACGTGCTGGTCGGCATCAACCTTCTGCGCGAGGGCCTCGATATCCCCGAGTGCGGGCTGGTCGCCATTCTCGACGCCGACAAGGAGGGCTTCCTGCGCTCCGAGACGTCGCTGATCCAGACCATCGGCCGCGCCGCGCGCAATGTCGACGGCAAGGTGATCCTCTATGCCGACCGCACCACCGGCTCCATGGAGCGGGCGCTGGCGGAGACCACCCGCCGGCGCGAAAAGCAGCTCGCCTACAACGAGGAGCACGGCATCACGCCGGAATCGGTGAAGCGCTCCATCGGCGACATTCTGGATTCCGTCTACGAGCGCGACCACGTCCGGGTCGACACCGGCTTCGCCGAGGACGGCTCCCGCATCGGCCACAATCTGGAGGCCACCGTCGAGGATCTGGAGAAGCGGATGCGCGACGCCGCCGCCAACCTGGAGTTCGAGGAGGCCGCCCGTATCCGCGACGAGATCAAGCGGCTGCAGGACCAGGCGCTGGCCTATGCCGACGATCCCGGCACCACGAAGACGTCCAGGGGCGCCAAGGCCGGCGCGCGCGGCGGGTCCGGCGGCGGCTCAGGCCCGGGCGGCGGCGCCGATGCGCCGAAGACCCGCGCCCGGAAGAACACGCTCGACGAGATGACGGTGGGCCGGACAGAAAAGCCGAAGCGCCGGGGCCCGTTGCCGAAGAAGGAGCGGTAGGGGGTAACTCTTACTCCAGCTCTAGATTTTCATTAAACGCCTTGCTCTGCCGCCGAATAAGATAAACACTTACTGCGGAGGCTACCGTAACAACGAGTTCAGCGTCTTCAAATGTGAGCGATCCGCCTTCTCGAACGTGCCTACCTTGTTGTGAGGCGAACCCCCAAAGCTTGTGAAGCGCCCTATCGAGAGGCGGCGTTAGCTTCAGGTTTGGAATAATACTCCCAAGTGTATCACTTGTTTTTCCAATCTCTCTTGCGACGCATTCAAGGGCCGCCATACCGTGTTGCACGGCACCCGTGAGGTCGGCTTCTGGCCTGCGAGACATATCACGTAGCGCCTCGTGGATTTCGTTTGCAGCAATAGGCATCTCAGCGTCTTGCATGACCGATCTTGCCTCTTGAGTGACCAGATCGAAACTCTCCGCCCCCCTGACGGTAATCTCTCCGCCTTTCATTTCCCAGCCGACACCATACTCGCGAAAAAGCTGATTGAGCCTCTTTGCATAAGCATCCTGCTTTTCGCCTGTAACATCATCCGCACCAACCTCGATCCAAAGCTGTTCAGCGATGTCATAAACCTTATACCAGTTAGTATTGTGAATCAGAGAATACACTTCACTTTTGATATTTCCTGCTGACCAATTGTTGGGGTCTGGATGTATAAGGAGGACGTTAGATATGGCACCGCGAACTGCGCCCGGGCTCAACCCCAATGAATAGGCTAACATCAACACGCCATCACGAATTGAGGCAGGAGCATCCTCTCGAATTGTGATTTCGGCGGACGGTCCGCGAAAACCGTATCGATCTGAAAAGCTACTATCTCCGCCCATGTTCAATCCTCATCGTGACTAAAATATCGTTTTTAGAACCTTATCTGACCCCGACAACAAATCTTCGATCTGATCGGCCGTGGGATCCTTCTTTTTTGAGTGATCGCATATATTTCTTATGTCAGACAAATGCTGAATAAATCGCCATTGCGGCAACGAAATAATATCCGCCTCCTTTAGAAGTTCATTAAAATCGGCTATTCCGGGATTTTTCCTTCTTGTACCAAGACCATGCACGCTGCACACTTGGGAAAGATGCTTTTCAAGAACCACGCCACAAATCGCTCCAGCAGCCCTCAAGTAACCCGATTTTGCAAGAGCTCTCGCACTATCAATCTCAGAATCAAATAGATCCGCTTGTACTATGCCTTTAATGTCGACCAGAGAACTTTCAAGCGCCTCTTTAGCTGCCACTACAATCTGCAATTGCTGAACAAAGTCCGGTATAGCCGCCTTACCATCCGCAATCAAACTGCCTCCTCGCCGAACTACAAGCCCCTGAAGATAATCTTTTATCATATAATTCTGAAAATCTATTTCCTTTCGAACCCTTGGGTACTCATAGTACGAAATAAAATCTGAAATCCTATCGGGAATAATTTGCTTAACTAAGGATAAAGATCTCGAGTACCAAGATTGATAACTATTCGTGAACTTCGGCAGTGAATCCAGGAGTTTTTTGGCCTCTTCCTTTCCCAATGCCCCTTCAACGCTATCCCTAAACGCCGTAGGATGTGCTTCATATTGCATTGCCATATGAAGCATTTCGCCAAACTTAACCAGCTCTTCTACTTCCTCTGAGATCTTATCAAACTTTTCAGACATTTAAATTCCCCCTCCTCGCTTCGACGAACTCCGGTAAACTCAAGCTTCAGATAGATGCAATTTAAAGCAAGGGGCGAGGAGATTCACTGAGGCGTCATCCGCCGAGTCAAAACGCTGGATTTATCGAGAAAAGCCCAATGGATTCCCGCTTGCGCGGGATGAGCGGAGATTGGAGGTTGGCGCCGCAGGTGCCCTCGTACCGCAGGTCCATGTATGGTCAGACAACCTCGGCCATGCCGTATTTCTCCCACCAGCCGACGACTGTCGGCCGGCCGGAGGCCGCGCCCGCGCAGCGGCGACCGAAGGAAGCTCGCGTGAGCGCATATAGAACCGGCCGCCCTCGCGGAGCGGTCAGCGCAGCAAACCCGCGTGAGCGGCAAACAAACCGCCCCAAACTCCGCCTGCGCGCCTCCCACCTTCCCCCAACTTATCCCCGCCCCGGAATCCTCCCGTACAGTTCCCGTGTCGCTTGATCCGCGGGGAGCCGTGCCGGACCGTCCGCCACGTGGGTCGAGGATCTGACGGCTTGGCTGCGGCCCGTGTAACGGACGGGCGGGCTGGGTGGGCCGATGGCGTGTGGTGTCTGCCGGGACCAAAGGCGGGCAGCGCCGCGCATGCCCTCGAAGACGCGGTTGTCGCAAACCGCCCCAGTAGAGGTGCGCTGCGATGTGCGCGGCGTCCGCTGCCCGGTGGAGGAGCGGAAGGTCCTAGCCCTTCCCGCTCTCGGAAGAAGGGTGGCTGCATCGGTTCGAACGTCAGGGTGGGGCGCCGAAGGGCGACCGCACACTATAAAATCGGATGGCCGCCGTTTCGCGCCCCACCGATCCCTGTTGTGTGACACTCCGGCCCGCCATGCGGGCGCGGGGGTGGTTGAGTATGCCCGGCCCTCTCCACAACCGCTCATTCCGGCGGAAGCCGGAATCCAGGGCCAAGGGCTCAGTCCCGTCGTGGTGCCCTGGACCCCGGCTTTCGCCGGGGTGAGCGGAGACTGGGGTTGACGCCCGGAAAACCAACTTAAGCCGGGCCGGAACGCACCAATCAGCGGACGACCGTCCGCCGGCCATACTTGGCCGCGCCCGCGCAGCCGGCGAGCAAAGCTCGCTCGGCGTGAGCGCAAACAAAGCACAGCGAACTCGCGTGAGCGAAAACAAACCAGGCCACAAGTCCAGGCCCGTCGTGGTGCCCTGGACTCCCGCTTTCGCGGGAGTGAGCGGAGACTGGGGCTGGCGCCGAGAAACAAACCCCAGCCCCACAGCCGTGCTTTCCCCTCCCCTTTTCATCTCCAGTTGCATAATACCCCGCCTCTCGCGCACACTCGCCTCTCGCGATGACGGGAGGCATCGCGCCGCGACCGGCAAAGGAGACGCCGAAGCTCCGTGCGGGGACCGCGGTCACCAATCCCGAGAAGCGATGTCGAACGGTCCGGCCCGCCGGCCGGCCGATTCCATCACCGGACGGCCCGAACGCGGGCCGTCATCCAGAGGAGACACCCATGAAGAAGACGATCCTGGCAGCCTCCGCCTCCATCATGGCGGTCGCGCTCTCGTTCGGCACGGCCAATGCCGACCCGGCCGGCTGCGACGACGGCGAGACCGTGATCAAGTTCAGCCACGTGGTGGCCGACAGCGGCCATCCGAAGGGCGACGCCGCCCAGCTGCTCGCCAAGAACATCAACGAGCAGATGGAGGGCACGGCGTGCATGGAGGTTTTTCCGAACTCCACGCTCTATGACGACGACAAGGTGATGGAGGCCATGCTGCTCGGCGACGTCCAGCTCGCCGCGCCGTCGCTGTCCAAGTTCGAGGCCTACACGAAGAAGCTCCGGCTGTTCGACCTGCCGTTCCTGTTCTCGTCCATCGAGGCGGCCAACGCCTACATGGCCTCGGAGGACGCCCGGGACCTGCTCGCCTCGCTCGAGGACGAAGGCTATGTCGGGCTCGGCTACATCGCCTCGGGGCTGAAGCAGTTTTCCGCCAACAAGCCGCTGATCAAGCCCGAGGATGCCTCCGGTCTGAAGTTCCGCGTGCAGACCTCCGACGTGGCCGTCGCCATGATCGAGGCGCTGAACGCGTCGGCCCAGAAGCTGGCCTTCAAGGAGGTCTACGGCGCGCTGCAGACCGGCGTCGTGGATGGGCAGGAAAACTCCTGGTGCAACATCTACACCCAGAAGTTCTTCGAGGTGCAGGACGGCATCACCCAGACCAACCACCAGCTGCTGGCCTACGGCGTGATCACCAGCCAGGAGTTCCTGGACTCCCTCGACGACGAGACGCGCACCCAGTTCCTCACGATCCTGACCGACACGCTGAAGCAGGCCAACCAGCAGGTCGCGGACAAGGAGGCCGAGTGCCGTCAGTCGATCCTCGACGCCAACTCGACCATCCGCGAGCTCTCGCCGGAGCAGCGCGAGCCCTGGGTCACCGTCATGAAGCCGGTGTGGCAGGAGTTCGAGGGTGATATCGGCGCCGACGTGATCGAGAAGGCGGCGTCCTACAGCGCCACCAACTAGATCCGCGACCGACCGAAACTGCCGCGGCCGACCCGTCCGTTCGGGCCGGCCGCCACCATCACTGCACAACGGGGAAGCTGGGGAGACACCCGATGGAACTGATGGGCATGACGATCACCCTGCTGGTGATCGTGTTCGTGTTGTTCCTGGCCGAACGAAAATTTCCAGCTTCCGTCGATCGCTTCGAGGAAAACGTCATCGCCATCCTGATGGCGGCGATCACGCTGATTTCCTTCGCCCAGGTGGTCGGCCGCTACGGCTTCAACTCCGGCTGGCAGGGCGCCCTGGAGGCGACGCGGATCCTGTTCGCCTGGCTGATCCTGTTCGGCATGGCCTATGGCGTGAAGACCGGCATCCATCTCGGCGTCGACGCCATCATCCGGATGTTTCCGCGCCGTCTGTTCAAGGCTGCCGCGCTGTTCGGCGCGTTCGCCACCTTCGTCTACGCGATGCTGCTTCTGTATTCCGGCTGGCTCGCGTGGTTCGGTGCCGACGTCTCCACCAACTGGCGCCAGAGCGGCGCCATCGGCTACTGGACCTTCATGTTCGATCGCGGCACCGGCCTCGACGAGCTGCGCTATCCGCTCTGGATGCAGGAAACCTTCGGGCTGCAGGACCGGGTCCAGCGCTGGGTCGCCTATCTGATGCTGCCGATCGGTCTGGCGCTACTGGCCTTCCGCGCGCTCCAGGCCATGGTGCAGATCGCCCAGGGCAAGCGCGAGCTGATCGTCGCCGGCCACGAGGCGGAAGACCTCGTCGCGGAAAACCGCAACGCGGTCAGGGACTGAGCCGGCCATGGAAACGGGCTTTCTCTTCATCGTTCTGTTCGGGCTGCTGTTCCTGGGCGTCCCGGTCGCGATCTCGCTGGGCCTCGCGTCGGTCCTGACAATCGCGCTGCATTCGAACGACTCCATGAGTTCGGTGGCGCTGCAGCTCTTCACCGCCAGCCAGAACTACACGCTGCTGGCCATCCCGTTCTTCATCCTGGCGTCGGCCTTCATGTCGACCGGCGGCGTCGCGCGCCGCATCATCCGCCTGGCGATCGCCACCATCGGCCATTTCCGGGGCGGCCTGGCCATGGCGTCGGTGCTGGCCTGCATGCTGTTTGCCGCCCTGTCCGGCTCGTCGCCGGCAACCGTCGTCGCGATCGGCACCATCGCCATCGCCGGCATGCGCCAGGTCGGCTACTCGAAGGAGTTCGCCGCCGGCGTGATCGCCAACGCCGGAACGCTCGGCATCCTGATCCCGCCGTCGATCGTCATGGTGGTCTACGCCGCGGCCGTGAACGTCTCCGTCGGACGCATGTTCCTGGCGGGCATTCTGCCCGGTCTCGTCGCCGGCCTGATGCTGATGATCGCCATCTACATCGTGGCGCGCCGGCGCAACCTGCCGGCGGAGGAGTGGAAGGGCTTCAAGGAAATCATCGAGGGCGGCAAGGAGGCCGGCTGGGGCGTCTTCCTCATCGTCATCATCCTCGGCGGCATCTATGGCGGCGTGTTCACCCCCACCGAGGCCGCCGCCGTCGCCGCGGTCTACTCCGCCTTCATTGCCCTCTTCGTCTACCGGGACATGGGTCCGCTCAAGGGCGTCCCGTGGATCCTGCCGCACCGCGACCAGCGCGAGCGGATCGGCTTCAAGGCCATGGTCTACGCGGTCGCCTTCCTGTTCGTCTGGCTCATCCTGTCCTTCTTCGCCATGGGCGAGGCGGGAGAGTCCACGATCGGCGTCCGGGTCGTGGTGGGCGCCATCGGGGTCGGTCTGATCCTGATCGCCTATCCGCTCTGGCGCGGCGAGGGCGGGATCGCGACCGTACCTAGCACGCTCGTCCAGGGGCTTTCGATCTGGGGACGCAACCTCAAGGCCATCGGCATCGGGTTCTTCCCGGCGCTCACCCATCAGGACACGCGCAAGGTGATGGTCGACGCGTCCAAGACGACGGTGATGCTGATGTTCATCATCGTCAACGCGCTGCTGTTCGCCCACACGCTCACCTCGGAGCGCATTCCCGACGCGATCACCGAGCTGCTGCTGAGCTACGGTTTCAACTGGTTCACCTTCCTGATCGCCGTGAACATCCTGCTTCTGATCGGCGGCCAGTTCATGGAGCCGTCCGGCCTGCTCCTGATCGTCGCGCCGGTGGTTTTCCCGATCGCCATGGAGCTCGGCATCGACCCGATCCATCTCGGCATCATCATGGTGGTGAACATGGAGATCGGCATGATCACGCCACCGATCGGGCTGAACCTGTTCGTCACCTCAGGCATCACCGGGATGAGTCTCGTTCAGGTCGTCAGGGCCGCGGCGCCGTTCGTCGCCGTGCTGTTCCTGTTCCTGATCATCGTCACCTATGCGCCGTTCCTCTCCACGGCGATCCCGAACGCCCTGATGGGACCCGAAATCGTCTCGCGGTGAGGCGCGGAGCGAAGCGACCGGGACATAAAAACCGTCCGCGCCCGCGCAGCGGCGACCGACGGGAGCTCGCGTGAGCGAGAAAGACTCCTTTCCCGCAAAGCCGGACGGAAAACCGGTTCCCACTTTGTCTCGGGCTTTGCTCCTAGCCCGGCAGGTCGTCGCCCATGCTCATCAGCGAGGCATTGCCGCCGGCCGCCGTGGTGTTGATGGAGATCACCCGCTCGCAGGCGAAGCGCGAGAGATAGCGCGGACCGCCGGCCTTGGGGCCGGTGCCGGACAGGCCCTCGCCGCCGAAGGGCTGCACGCCGACCACCGCGCCGATCATGTTGCGGTTGACGTAGAGATTGCCGGCGCCGGCGCGCCGCCGCATCCACTCCACCTCGGTGTCGATCCGGGTGTGCAGACCCATGGTGAGGCCGTAGCCGGTGCCGTTGATGGCATCCATCACCTGGTCGATCTTCTCCGCCTTGTAGCGGACCACGTGCAGGACCGGGCCGAACACCTCCTGGGTGAGCCGGTCGAGACTGTCGATCTCGAAGGCGACCGGCGCAACGAAGGTGCCCTTCTCCATCTGCGCGGTGGAAGGCGCGCGGGCGATCAGCTTCGCCTCCTTCTCCATGCGGGCGATGTGCGCCTCGAGATTCTCCTTGGCCTCCGCATCGATCACCGGGCCGATATCGGTCGAGAGGTCCGACGGATCGCCGACCTTCAGCTCCTTCATGGCCCCGGCCAACATGCCGAGGGTGCGCTTGGCCACGTCCTCCTGCACGAACAGAACGCGGGCGGCGGAGCAGCGCTGGCCGGCCGACTGGAACGCCGACTGACAGAGATCGACGACGACCTGCTCGGTGAGCGCGGTGGAGTCCACGATCATCGCGTTCTGGCCGCCTGTCTCCGCGATCAGCGGCACGATGGCGCCCTCGCGTTCCGCCAGGGCCTTGTTGATGATGTGGGCGGTGGGCACCGAGCCGGTGAAGCAGACGCCCGAGACGCGGGGGTCCGGAATCAGCGCACCGCCGATCGCCGCGCCGTCGCCGGGCAGGAGATGCAGCACGTCGCCGGGAATGCCGGCCTCGTGCATCAGCTCCACGGCTCGGGCAGCCACAAGCGGGGTCTGCTCGGCGGGCTTGGCCAGCACGCAGTTGCCGGCGGCAAGGGCGGCGGAGATCTGGCCGGTGAAGATCGCCAGCGGGAAGTTCCACGGCGAGATGCACAGGAACGTGCCGCGGCCGGCGAGCCAGTACTCGTCGCGCTCGCCGGTCGGTCCGGGCATCACCTCAGGGCCGGCGAAGTCGATCCGGGCGCGATAGGCGTAGTAGCGCAGGAAGTCGACCGCCTCGCGCACCTCGGCCACGGCGTCGGCCATGATCTTGCCGGCCTCGCGGACGCAGATGGCGCAGAGCTCGGCCATGTTCTGCTCGTAGAGATCGGCCGTGCGCTCCAGAAGAGCGGCCCTGTCGGCGGCATGGGTCGCGTCCCAGGCCGGGAAGGCGCGGGTCGCCCGCTCCAGCGCCTGAGTGGCAAGCTCCGGCGTGGCGTCGGTGACGGTGCCGATGACGCGGGAGTGATCTGCTGGATCGCGCACCTCGCGGGCGGTGCCGTCCTTGAGGGCTCCGCCGACCGACGGCTTGCCGTGCCACTTCGTGGCGGCCACCTCGTCCATCCGCTTGGCGACCGGGGCAAGCACCTGCGGGTCGGTCAGGTCCAGGCCGAGGGAGTTCTCCCGGGCGGTGCCATAGAGCGCGCGCGGCAGCGGAATGTTCGGGTTCGGATAGGACGGGAGATTGCGCGACTGCTGGATCGGATCGGCGACAATGGAATCCACCGGGAGCTTCTCGTCCTGGATCCGGTTCACGAAGGAGGAATTGGCACCGTTCTCCAGAAGCCGGCGGACCAGATAGGCAAGCAGGTCCTCGTGGGTGCCGACCGGGGCGTAGATCCGGCACGGCCGGTTCAGCGCCTTCTTGCCCACGATCTGGGTGTAGAGCGCCTCGCCCATCCCGTGCAGGCGCTGGAACTCGAAGTCGTCGCGATTGCCGGCAAGCTCCAGAATGGTCGCGACCGTGTGGGCGTTGTGGGTGGCGAACTGGGGATAGAAGGCGCCGTTGGCGGCGAGCAGCTTCTTGGCGCAGGCGATGTAGGAGACGTCGGTCAGCACCTTGCGGGTGAACACCGGATAGCCGGGAAGGCCGCGCTCCTGGGCCCACTTGATCTCGCTGTCCCAGTAGGCCCCCTTGACCAGCCGCACCGCCAGCCGCCGGTTGGCGCGCTTGGCGAGATCCTCCAGCCAGTCGATCAGGGCGAAGCAGCGCTTCTGGTAGGCCTGGATGGCGAGGCCGTAGCCGTCCCAGCCCTTCAGCCGCGGATCCAGGGCGACGGCCTCGAACACGTCGAGGGAAACGTCAAGCCGGTCGGCCTCCTCGGCATCGACAGTGAAGCCGATGTCGGCCTCCTTCGCCATGACGGCAAGATCGGCGAGCTTCGGCGTCAGTTCATTCATGACGCGATCGCGCTGGGCGAACTCGTAGCGCGGATGCAGCGCGGAGAGCTTCACCGAGATGCCGGGCGCCTCCATGCCGGACCGGTTTTTGGAGGCCGCGCCGATCGCCTTGATGGCGTTGGCGTAGGACTCGAAGTAGCGGTCGGCGTCCTCCATCGTCCGCGCCGCCTCGCCGAGCATGTCGTAGGAGTGGCGGTAGCCGTCCTCCTCGGCGTCCTTCGCCCGCGACAGCGCCTCCTTGATGGTCCGCCCCATCACGAACTGGCGCCCGAGAATGCGCATCGCCTCGCGCACGGCGCGGCGGATCACCGGCTCGCCGGCGCGGTGAACCAGACGGCCGAGCACCGCGCGCGCATCCCGCCCCTCGTTGTCGTCGAGACGCGTCACCCGCCCGGTCAGCATCAGCCCCCAGGTCGAGGCGTTGACGAAGAAGGAGTCGGATTTCCAGAGGTGGCTGTCCCACTCCGCGCCGCCGATCTTGTCGTCGATCAGCTTGTCCACGGTATGGGCGTCCGGGACCCGCAGCATCGCCTCCGCCAGGCACATCAGCACGACGCCCTCCTTGGACGAGAGCTCGTATTCGTGCATGAAGGCATCGATGCCGCCGCGCCCGACACGGCCGGACCGGACCCCGCGCACCAGATTGCGCGCCTGTTCGGCAATCCGGTCGGCCTGCTCGGCAGGGACGGTCGCGGCGTCGATCAGCCGTCTGGCGACAGTGGCCTCGTCGGCACGGATGTCGTCACGGATGCGCCGGCGCAGCGCGTCGGTCTCAGCGAGCGAGGGGTCGATCAGCATGGAAACTCCCGGGAAGGCCAAAAGGTCGAGCGGTTGCCGGCCATGGTGTCCGGTCATGGCCCGCAGTGCAATCCGCAACGACGCCAAACCCGCATGAGCCGGATCGTCACCGTCCTCGTCGTGCTCGCGATGATCGCCCACGTGATCCGGCCGTTCGGACTGCCCGGATTGTCGCGCCGGTCCGATGCCTGGAAGCTGGCGCTGGTCGGGATCGGCATCGTGCTGCTTACTGCAGCGCTTCGGCCGGAGTAGGGCCGCGCGCGGCACGCTTCCGCCTGCCAAATGCGAACCAAACCGGTTTCCGCGGGTTCTCCGGCCGTGAGGGCACTGACAACCGCGCGGGGACGGACATGCTGAATTGGGTGAGCGACAACAGCAGCGCGCTCAGCGTCGTGATCAATCTGGCGATGCTGATCGTCTGGATCTTCTATCTCCAGATCTTCCTGGTCGCCTATCTGCGCCAGCGCAAACCGAAGATCCTGATCAACCGGGGCGGCGGCACGGGTATGAAGGCCCACTGCATCGTCAGCAACATGAGCCAGGAACCGATCTACGTGCAGAGCATCCTGGCCATCCTGAAGACCGATACACGGAGCTGGATGATGGCGGTGACGGACGTAGAAGGCCTCGACGAGGGCACGCCCCGCGCCAGCGAAGCGACCAACCAGGGGCCCCTGTGCCAGGGCGACCACATGGACATCGGCACGCTCGGCAGCCTGGTCGAACGGACGCGGAGATGCACGGACCTGCCCGATACGGACGAAGATCCGAGCACCGTCTTCAAGGAATTCGAGCTTATCGTGGTGGCCGCCCACAGCTCCGACGCCCTGACCATCGGCGCCAAGCGAACCTTCAACTTCAAGCCGGAGGCACCCGGCGACAGCATCGTGCCTGCCACGGTCGAGACGAAACAGATTTCCGCGATCTGGGAACGCCGCCACGTCCAGCGGCTGCTGCAGGAAAATCTCTAGAGATTCACCGGCTCAGCCGGGGCCATCCAGGCGACAGGAAACCTTTATATTTCAATATCTTGAAACCACCAGGCCTGCGTGCAATCGCTAAGCGATGGCCCGGTGCACCGACGCGATCGCCTCGAGGCATTCATCGTCCTCGACGCACCAGCCGCCGAGGATGTTGATATGGGGGAAGCGCGCCAGCACCGCCTTGTAGAAAGCCCCCAGTTCCCTTGGATGGATGCACGTGCGTGCGAATGAACCGGGAGAGCCGGACGAAGCTCGGGCCTTATCGTTGGCGCGTGTCCGCAGTCCCTGTATCCGGGACGTCCAGGGGTCCTGAAGAACGGTCTCGAACTGGTCGGGCCGAACGCAGCTGATCATGTAATAGGCCGGTCCGTCACCGGTGGCGCGATCGATCTTCTCGATCGCGTCGCCCAGAGGTTCTCCCGACGGAAGCCGGCCTTCGGCATCGCTGCTGAGCGACACGGCAATGGGCACCCGCGCGACCTGAGCCGCGGTGGTCATACCGATGACCTCGTCGGCATCCGTCATGTCGACGGCGGTTACCAGGTCCGCGCCTGCGTCCGCGAGCACGCCGATCTGGGGAGCGTGATAGGCCGCCGCTTCGGACGGGATCATCCTGTCCCCGGCAGCCGCCTCCGGCCAGCGCGGTCCGATGCAGCCGCTCACCAGGACCGGGGTGGCCGACGTCTCCAACACCTGCCGGATAGTCAGGAACGCCTCGACCGCGGTGCGGTTGGCGCTTTCCAGGTCGGCGTCGGTCAGGCCGAGTTCTCCGGCGCGGTCGGGGTTCATCTGCCAGGTCGGACCTTCCAGCACCAGACCGGATGCCGCGGCCTCGGCCACATGGGCGTACCGTCGACAGGACGCTTCGATGCCCGCTTTCACCCGGTCCTCGGCGAACAGGTCGAAGAGATCCGGCACCCCCGTCTCGGCCGCAGCCGGCACCGGGAGCGCCGGATCCAGATCGTCTGCAATCAGGAAAGGCGTGCCCTGAAGCTGAGGAAGAGTGCTGCGATACATCGACATTCCGGAGCCCGCCAAATCAGATCGTGTCACCCCAAACGGCCCCGATAGAGGCCCGTTGTCAGCCCTGCGACAAGAGGAGGCGCGCGTCGGTCCGCTGCGGAGATCCCGGCAGCGAACAGGAAGCCCCCCATCGCCAGTTCCGATCCTTGTGCCCAAATGCGCCCAACACGTGGCACGCCGGGCATGGTCGCGACCGACAGCGAGGAGAGCCGAAAGCCCAATGACGGCGTCTCCCGGACGAGAAGAAATATTCAGAAAATCAGATGCTTGATCCGATTTTCGACGATCAGATCAGTGCCGGCCGGGCAGAGGATGGTTTAGACATCGGGCTGCAGCTGCCAAGTGTATTTTTGTTCATGATAAAGCAAATTCGAGGCTTCTTTTAAAAATTTTGAAAAATACTACAGCTATGCTGAATTGTGCATCCCTGTCCGGCGCGAGAGTGAGCCGAACCGGCTCCAAGGGCGGCCGCAGGCATGGAAACGGTCGGAGGACATCATGCGCAGTTCGAATCAGAAGGCGGGCGTCGGGCTGGCGCTGGGGATCGGCGTGGGAACCGCGCTCGGCGTCAGCTTCGGAGAAACGGCGCTCGGCGTCGCGCTCGGGGCCGGCATCGGCACGGCGATCGCGGCAGCGCTGTCGCACAAGGGCTGAGGCTCTGTCGCGGCCGGCGTGCGCGCGGAACGACGCGCCTTTATCCGGTGGCAGCGCTGGGTTCAGGACATACCGCGCCACGTCTTCAGGAACGGCAGAAAGCCGTCGAGAAAGCGGGTCGTGGCCGGCATGAAGTGGCTGCCATGGTGATACATCGGGTCGAGCGCGGTGACGATCAGGGTGCCGTTCGTGCTCGCCCGGTCCTCGTAGAGGATCGAGCCTTCCTCCCCGACATCGATCAGCGAGCGCGCCCCCGGCGGCGGCGCGAAGTGGCCGTGATGATGCCAGGTCGCGTCGTCCAGGGTGATGTGTTTGAACAGCGGATGATCGGGCGCGACACAGCGCAGGCCCAGACTGCCGCCCTCCTTCCACCACCAGAAATTCGTCGGCGTGTCGGTCCAGGTCACCTGATCGAGCCACTGATGCGGCCCGGTCGAGCCCATCGCGACGAGGGTCCCGCCGCCATCCAGGAAACCGGCGAGCTTGCCCCGGTTCGGCACGAGCAGGGACGGATCGGTGCGGCAGGAGACGATAAGGACGTCGATCCCGGACAGGTCGGCGTCGTCCAGCCGCCGGGCATAGACGATCTCGTCGAAGGCATCGCGGTAGCGCGCCTCGTAGAGGGTGCGGTGGTGGTAGTAGGTGCCGCTGTCGAGCGCTGCGATCCGGTTCATGCACCCCCTCCCTCGCCGCCGCTCCGGGCCCATGCGCACAGCTGCGGCACGATCCGCGCGGCCGTCGTGCCGTCGCCCGCATACATCCACAGATCGTTGCCCGCATGCATGAAGATGCGGCCCCCGCGCGGACGCTCATAGATCCAGTCGCAAGGCGCACGATCCGGCCCGAGCCCGATCAGGGGCACCGCGCCCTCCGGCAGCGGGTTGTGGCCGCGGGCATAGAAGCCGGCGACGTTGCGACGATAGGTCAGGTCGGCCATGTCGACGCCCTCGAACACCGGATGCGGGGTCACGCGGTGAACCTGCAGGTGCTCCAGATCGCCCTTCGGCAGCGGCACGAAGGGCGAGAATTCCGGGAGCATCTTCCAGGCCACGTGGCCGTTGAAGACCAGCGTGCCGCCCTGGTCGAGAAAGGCCTCGATGACCGGGGTGATCTCGCCGAGATAGCGCTGGTCGAGATGGGCCGGCAGGAGCAGTGCCGCGTAGCGCGCGAGCTCCGTTTCGTGCAACTCGTAGTGACCGATCTCGTCGGCGTCGTCGACGAAGCCCATGACGCTCGGCAGATCCCCGCCGGCGCCCTTGATGGGCTTCAGGAACAGGCAGCGGCCCATGGACGGACGCTCCTTCTCGTCAATGCATGGAGAAAAGGAGCGAAGGCGGCGTCCGCCTCCGCTCCCTCCGGTCATTCTCCTTTCGAGACGTTCTTGAAATCGAAGAAAAACCCGGACGGATGAACCCGGTATCCGCCGACCTCGTCGGCTGAGGCGACCACGAACACCTTGTGGACGAGCGGCAGGATCGGGGCGTCGTCCTGCAGGATCTGCAGCGCTTCCCGGTAGGTGTCGTCCCAGGCCTCGCCGCGATCGAGCGTGCGGCCGGTGTCGACCAGTTCGTCGAAGCGCGGATTGTTCCAGCCCTGGTAGTTCATCTGCGCCTTGGAATGGAACTGGGACTTCAGATGCAGGTCCGGATGGCCGGTCATTTCCGGCGTCCAGAAGACGACGGAGACGTCGTAGTCGCCCTTGCGGACGAGATCGAGCATGCCCTCCCAGGTGAAGAGCTGAACGTCGCTGGCAATGCCCTGATTGGCGAGCAGCGCGGCGAGCGCCTCGGTGATCGCCGCCATCTCGGTCCGGCTCGAGTAGGAGAGGATCCGCAGGGTCAGCGGCTCGCCGTCCTTCTGCCACTGGCCGTCGGTCTTGGTGTAGCCGGCCTCCTCGAGCAGCGCTGCGGCCTTGTCCGCATCCATCTCGTAGGGCACGACGCCCTCCGGCACCCAGTCGAACTGGGGCGCGAAGAAGCGCCAGGCCGGCTCGCCGACACCGTCCAGCGCGCCTTTCACGAGGATATCGCGATCGACCAGATAGTTGACCGCCCGGCGCACCCGTGCATCCGCCAGCGGCGTGTCGCCCACCGTGTTGAGGGCGCCGTAATAGAGGCCGGCGGTCGGCTCGGCATAGACCGTGAAATCCGGATCGGCATCGAGACGCGACACGTCGGCCGGCGGAAGGTTCGTGGCGAAATCGATCTCGCCGGTTTCCAGCGCCAGGGCCCGGGCGTTGTGGTCGGGGATGTAGCGATAGACGATCCGCTCCAGCTCCGGCTGATCGCCCCAGTAGCCGTCGAAGCGCTCCACGACGGTGCGGTCCTGCTTGACGTAGTCCACGAACTGCCACGGCCCGGTGCCGACCGGCTTCACGAACTCGCCCTGCTCGTTGAAGGAGGACGGCGCGTAGATGACCGTGAACGCGTCCGTGAGCTGGTTCGGCAGCGCCGCGAACGGCTCGGTCGTCTCGATCTCCAGGGTCAGCGGGCCAGCCGCCTCCATGCGCTCGATGTTGAGCAGGTCCGAGGCGTAGGGCAGCAGGTCGACCACGCGCTGCAGCGAGGCTTTCGCCACCTCGGCGGTGAGCTCCGTGCCGTCGTGGAACTCGACCCCGTCGCGTAGCTCGAACCGCCAGACGGTCGGCGAGACCCGCTCCCAGGACGTGGCGAGCCCGGGCACCAGGGCCATGTCGTAGTCGAGCTTGATCAGCGTATCGAGGATCTCGCTTTCGTTGAAGAACCGGCTGCGGCGCGGCGCCATGGCCAGCGGCAGCGATTCCCACATGGTGCCGACCACGAGCGTGTCTGCGCGCGCACCATTGTCCTGGGCAACGGCGGGTCCACCCGCGAGCGCGGCGACAGCGGCCGCCGCGACCATCGTCCGTTTGAGGAAAGTCATGCGGATCGTCCTTTCTTGGGAGTGAGAGCGAGGGCCTGATCGACGCGCCAGCGGTCGCCGAGCGCGTCGCCGAGCAGGTTGACGGCGACCACGAACGCCATGATCGAGAGGCCGGGAGCGAGCACGAGGCGCGGATAGCTGCGCATGTGGCTGCGCGCTTCCGCGATCATGCGGCCCCATTCCGCTGTGCCGGGCTCGACGCCGAGGCCGAGAAAGCTCAGCCCGGCGAAGGCGAGGATCACCCACGACAGCGAATAGGCCCCCAGCACCAGGAGCGGGCCTCCGACATTCGGAAACAGGTGGCGGAAGACGATCGTGCGCCCCGGCGCCCCGATCGCATGGGCGGCCATGACGTAGGGCTTGGCGCGTTCGACGACGGTCATGTTCCGCACCACCCGGGCGTACTCGGTCCAGTGGACCGCCGTCAGCGCCACCAGCACCGACGCTAGGCTGAGCCCCAGCGTGCCGGCGATCACAAGGCTGACGGCGAGCGCCGGCAGGATCGAGACGCCTTCGACCAGGCGCATGACCAGCCTGTCGAGCCAGCCACCCGCATAGCCCGCCGCCAGCCCGATCACCGTGCCGATCGTGGCGGCGACGACGACGACCAGGCAGGCCGCCGAGACCGTGAGCCGCGCGCCATAGAGAAGCCGGCTCAGCAGACAGCGCCCCAGGGCGTCGGTGCCGAGCGGATAGGTCCAGCTCGGCGGCGCCAGCCGGTTCAGGATATCGGCCAGGTTCGGATCGTGGGGGGCGAGCAGCGGCGCCGCGACGAGAAGGAGCGCGAACAGCCCAAGGCCGACGGCCAGCGAGATGGGGCGGGGAAGTGCCGGCCGGCGTCGCGGCAGGGCGACGCCGGCGCGCAGAACGATCGCCATCACACCACCTCCCCGACGCGCGGGTCGACGGCGGAAATCGCCAGGTCCACCAGCAGGTTAGTGAGGACATAGGCGGCCGCGATGACGAGGAAGCAGGCCTGGATCAGCGGGAAGTCCCGGTTGAGGAGAGACTCCACCAGAAGACGGCCGATCCCCGGCCAGCCGAACAGCGTCTCCACGATGATGACGCCGTCGAAGATGCGGGCGAACTGGAGCCCGGCGAGCGTCAGGATCGCCGGCAGCGCGTTCGGCCCGGCATGCCGGACAAGCGCGGAAATCGGCCGCAGCCCCTTCATGGCGGCCGTGCGCATGTACGGCCGGCCGATCTCGTCGATGAGCAGGCTGCGGATATAGCGCGCGCTCACTCCGCATACCGACGTGCCGATGACGATCGTCGGCAGCACGGCATGCTGCCAGCTGCCGTAGCCGGAGGACGGCAGCCAGCCGAGCATCAGCGAGAAGACCAGCGCCAGCAGCAGCGCGTACCAGAAATTCGGGATCGACATGCCGAGCACCGCGACCACCGCGCTGAGACGATCGAAGATGCCTCCCCGGTAGCGCGCCGACATGAAGCCGATGGGAATGGCGATGAGGAGCGACAGCACCAGGGCCGCCCCGGCCAGAAGCAGCGAGTTTCCCAGCCGCAGCATGATCTCCCGGCCGACCGGATCACCCGTGATCAGAGAGGTGCCGAGATCGCCGGTCAGCACGCCGCCCAGCCAGCGCAGATACTGCAGCGGCAGCGGCTCGTCGAAATTGTTCTGGATCTCGAACGTCCGCAGGGCTTCCGCGCTCGGGATCTCGCCGTCCATCTGCGCCATCAGCAGGACCTCGGCGAAGTCGCCGGGCATCAGGCGCAGCAGGCAGAAGCCGAGAACGGAGACCGCAAGAAGCAGTCCGGTGCCGAATGCCAGCCGCCGCACGATCGACGCAGCCACGAAAGGACCCACCCCCGGAATCTGAGCGAACTCTAATCCGGACTTCTATTGTCATGATTTAGGGCTTTGGGCAATCAGCGGAATGAAGAACGCCCGATCCGGACCGGAAACATCCGGCCGGCCGCCTTGGGCTGGCCGATCGCTCCCGGCGCGCGGAAGGCGGAGAAGAGAGGGGAGCCGCAAACCGACACAAGGCCGCGACCGCGGACGGGCTATCGGCCGCCCGGACGAAGTCGATGGACGAAGCGAATTCGGCGTGATCGGGAAATTGGTGGGCCCGGCAGGACTCGAACCTGCAACCAGACCGTTATGAGCGGCCGGCTCTAACCATTGAGCTACAGGCCCTGCCACACCAAGCCGTCCGTTGATACCACGTCGCATTCGCGTCGCAATCCCGTGAGATGCGACGAAAGAAGGTAAAGTCAACGCGATCAGGCCGGCAGCGCGTCGCGACCGGGCGCCGCTGCCCGGACCGGCGTGTCCGCCGGGCCGATCGCAGGATTTGAATGGAGGACCAGCATGCGTCTCGCCCTTGTTGCCGTTCTGGCCGCAGCTCTCGCAACCACGGCCGGACTTCCCGCCCGGGCCGACGACCCGGCGCGGATGACCGTGACCGGCTACGGCGAAGCGGCCGGCAAGCCGGACATGGCGACGGTCCGCTTGGGCACCGTGAGCGAGGCGGATGAAGCGGCCGACGCGCTGGAAGAGAACTCGCGGAATGTTCAGTCCGTGGTGGACGCGATCAAGCAGGCCGGCATCGAGGCGCGCGACATCCAGACTTCCGGCTTTTCCGTCTCGCCGCGCTACGTCAACCGCGAGAACGAGACCGGCGCGCCGACGATCGACGGCTACCGCGTTTCCAACACGATCACGGCGCGCGTGCGCGATCTGGACAAGCTCGGCACGCTCCTCGACACGCTGGTGAAGGCCGGTGCGAACGACATCGGCGGCATCCAGTTCGAGATCACCGACACCTCCAAGCTGGAGGACACCGCCCGCATCGCCGCCATCGCCGACGCCCGGCACAAGGCGGAGATCTTTGCCGAGGCGGCCGGCGTCGAGCTGGGCCAGGTCCGGTCGATCGACGAGGGCGGCGCCGGCTCGCCGCGGCCCCAGCCGATGATGCGCATGGAGGCCATGTCCGCCTCGTCCGTGCCGGTCGAAGCCGGAGAGCAGACGATTTCGGCCCAGGTGCGGATGGTGTTCGAGATCGAGCCCACGGAGGAGTAGCGCGAGCGCTGGTCGGCCGGCCGGCTCAGGCCGAGCCGGCGGCGGCGGGAAACACCACCGTTTCCGGCGGCGGGTCCTTCCGCTCTCCGGAAACGGCGGCGACCGGGTTCGGCTCGGTCACGATCGCGGTTGCGGCTTCCGCCGCCGGTTCGAACACGTAGAGCGGATCCGACAGGCCGCGGGCGGAGTGCCCGCCGAGGGAAGCGAACGCTCCGTCGGCCTCCCCCAGCCCGCCGACGAAGCTCTCCGACGCCAGAAGCGGCCGCTGCAGCACGCTGCAGAGCTGGGAGATCCGGGCGAGCACGTTCACGTCCCGGCCGACGGCGGTGAAATCCAGCCGGTTGCCGGAGCCCACATTGCCGTAGACGGCCTCGCCGAAGTGAAGCCCGATCCCGAACTGGATCGTATGGGGCTCGCCGTCCACCACGACCGGTTCGATCTCCGTCGCCATGGCGGCCTCGGCGGCGCGCAGGGCCCGCGCGCAGGCATCCGGCGCGCCGACCGGTTCGGCCGGGAAAATCGCCAGCACGGCGTCGCCGATGAATTTCAGGACCTCGCCGCCTTCCGCGACGATCGCCGGCACCACCGCGTCGTAGTAGCGGTTCAGAAGATCCGCCGTCTCCTCCACCGGCAGGCGCGTGGACAGGGCGGTGAAGCCGCGCAGGTCGGCCATCATCATCGCTGCATCGATGCGCACGACTTCGCCGCGATGGACCACGCCGTCCATGATCTGGGCGGCCGGCCCGGTGCCGACATAGGTCGCCAGCAGTTCGTCCAGCGTCCGCCTGAGGCGCTTGATCTCCAGCACATTGGCCAGTGCCGGAAGGATCCGCTTGATCAGCGCCTTGTCGGCGTCGGAAAAGCCCTGGGGCGCCTTGGTGGCGAAGCTCAACGAGTTGGGCGGGCCGACGGTGAACCAGAGCGGCACGACCAGATAGTGCCGGATCTCCTCTTCCTTGAGATCCGGAATGATCCCGAAGCGCTCGTCCGGCGTCTGGGCCACGTCGAGCTCGAGCCATTCGCCGGTGTCGTGGACGACCTTGAAGGGGCTGTGCTCGTAAAACCCCTTGTCTCGGTCGGCATAGTCGTAGGTGAAGTAGCCGATCGGCTGGAACGGCCGCCAGACGAACCCGGCCGCCAGCAGGTTCGGGCTGATCATGCGGAGCGAGATCATCATCCGGTCGAGCGGCATGCCGGCGCGGCGCAGGCGCCAGCCGAGACCGTCGATGAAGGCGCCGGCTTCCAGCCGCGGGGCCTCCTCGACCAGCCAGTCGACGATCACCTCCGGGGCGAGCCGGGAAGCGGCCGGCGAGGTTTCGGAAGACGGCGTCTGATCGGTCATGCGGGTCACGATCTACAAGAACTTCGGACGAATGCAGCGGAACGAGCCGGAACCGGGCGGCACTCCGCGCAAGCACGGCCGAACCCGGCGGGTCCCTGCGGACCCGGCCGGCGGCCACGAACAGCCCCACGACGGGGGCTTCCGGTTCATATGGTTTTTCGCCGGCTTGGTTCCAGAGCCCCGGGGCCGCGGATCGCAACCCTGTGACCGGCGGGCCGGCGGGCTGCGATCATCGGCAGGCGATGCCCGGCCCCCTCACCCGTCCGAAATGCGGCGCGCGATGTGCGCCACGCACTCGGAAAAGGCGGTGAGATCGTGAAACAGAGTGTTCCGATCCCCGGCGGGATGGGCGATCACCGCGCCGCCGGTTTCCGCGATGCCGAGCGGCACCATCAGGTTATCGACCAGGCCGAAATTCTCCACCATCCAGCCGCCGTCAACGTGGGCGCCGACGGCCGGGTTCCGCGGCGCGTGATCGGCGACGCGCAGGTGATAGGGCGACGGATCGTTGGTGTAGCCGTAGACCACCGCGCCTTGCGCCGTGAGAAAGCCGATCTCGAAGGCGGTGCCGGCATCGACGGAGACGCCGCGGAACGGGGTCAGGTTGGCGATCGCGAAGCCGCAGCTCGCCATGGCCTCCCGGTTGGCCGCGTAAATCGCCCCGGCCGCATCGGCCGAGCCGTCCATGACTGGGCCGATCTCCGCATCGAGCGGCGAGACGCCCTCCAGCCCGGCCTCCGCGCACACCGCCTTCTTGGCGGCCAGCACGTCCAGCGCGTCGGGCAGAAAGACCTCGGGTCCGGCGAGATAGATGCGGTGGGTGGTCATGCCGCCCTCGATAGCTGAACGGGCCGGTTCAGGAAAGCACGCCCCGGGTGAGCACCCGGACATGCTCGGAGGTCAAAGGCTCGGCCTCACCACCGGCGATCACGCGACGGACGTCGGGCAGATACTCGCCTGATCCTCCGTCCATTCCGGCGAAAGCCGGAATCCAGGGCGAGATTCTCAGGCGGCAGTCGGATCGCCCTGGATCCCTGCTTTCGCGGGGATGAGCGGAGTTTGGGGCAGGCCCCGTGCGGAAAAGAACCGACGTCGCCGGACTATCCCACCAGCGCGCGACTGCGCGCCGGTCGGTCAGGCCGCGCCCGCGCAGCGGTGAGCGAAGCGAACTCGCGTGAGCGGAAAAGAAACCCCGCGGCGCCAAACCGCAGCTTCGGATACCGCCGCCCTGGATCCCCGCTTTCGCGGGGATGAGCGGAGGTTGGGGCAACCACAGAGTGAACCGGCATGAATTCGCCGGACGACACCCACCAGCGCGCGACCGCGCGCCGGCCGGTCAAGAGGCGAGGAGCGAAGCGACCGGGACGAAAGAACAGGCCGCCCCCGCGGAGCCGGGTCGCGGAGCGACCTCGGCGTGAGCGCTAGATAAACCTAGCTATCCAGGAAGCTCCTGAGCTTCCGCGAGCGGCTCGGGTGCTTCAGCTTGCGCAGCGCCTTGGCCTCGATCTGACGGATACGCTCGCGGGTCACCGAGAACTGCTGGCCGACCTCCTCGAGGGTGTGGTCGGTGTTCATGCCGATGCCGAAGCGCATGCGCAGGACGCGCTCCTCGCGCGGCGTGAGCGAGGCGAGCACCCGGGTGGTGGTTTCCCGCAGGTTCGACTGGATCGCCGCGTCGATCGGCAGGACCGCGTTCTTGTCCTCGATGAAGTCGCCGAGGTGGGAGTCCTCCTCGTCACCGATCGGGGTTTCGAGCGAGATCGGCTCCTTGGCGATCTTGAGGACCTTGCGGACCTTCTCCAGCGGCATCTGCAGCTTTTCGGCCAGCTCCTCCGGGGTCGGCTCGCGGCCGATCTCGTGCAGCATCTGGCGCGAGGTCCGCACGATCTTGTTGATCGTCTCGATCATGTGGACCGGGATGCGGATGGTGCGGGCCTGGTCGGCGATCGAGCGGGTGATCGCCTGCCGGATCCACCAGGTGGCGTAGGTGGAGAACTTGTAGCCGCGCCGGTACTCGAACTTGTCCACCGCCTTCATCAGACCGATGTTGCCCTCCTGGATCAGGTCCAGGAACTGCAGGCCGCGGTTGGTGTATTTCTTGGCGATGGAGATCACCAGGCGCAGGTTGGCCTCGACCATCTCCTTCTTGGCGATCCGGGCCTCGCGCTCGCCCTTCTGGACCTTGGCGACGATCTTGCGGAACTCGGTGATCTCCAGGCCGGTCTCGGTGGCCAGCGTGTGGATCTCCTGGCGCAGCTCGCGGATCGTCTCCTTCTCCTTCTGGACGAAGGGGCGCCAGCCGGGGCTGGCCAGGCTCGCCACGCGCCGCACCCAGTTCGGATCGAGCTCGGAGGCCTGGTACTGGCGCAGGAAGTCCTCGCGCTGCACGCCGTAGCTGTCGGCCAGCCGCATCAGACGGCCCTCGTAGCCGATCAGGCGCTTGTTGATGTCGTAGAGCTGCTCGACCAGCGAATCGATGCGGTTCTGGTTGAGCGACAGGCTCTTCACGTCCGTGATGATGTCGTCGCGGAACTTCTTGAAGCGCTTTTCCTGGCTCGGCGACAGGGACTTGTTCTGCTGCAGCCGGATCTCGACCTTCTGGTCCTGCAGACGGCGCAGCTTCTTGTAGTTCTCGGCGATGTTGTCGAAGGTCTCCAGGACCTTCGGCTTCAGCTCGGCTTCCATCGCCGACAGCGAGACGTTGGATTCGAAATCGTCGTCGCTGTCGTCGTCGCTGTCGCTGTCACTCTCGCTGTCGCTGTCACTCTCGCCCTGGGAGCTCTGCTCGCCGGTCTGGGCCTGCGCCCCCTCGCCCGAAGCGGTCGCGTCCGGCGCGCCCTTGCCTTCCGGATCGGCATAGGTCGCTTCCAGATCGATGATGTCGCGCAGCAGGATCTTGCCGTCGTTGAGTTCGTCGCGCCAGATGATGATCGCCTGGAAGGTGAGCGGGCTTTCGCACAGCCCCTCGATCATCGCCTCGCGGCCGGCCTCGATGCGCTTGGCGATGGCGATCTCGCCCTCGCGGGAGAGAAGCTCCACCGAGCCCATCTCGCGCAGATACATGCGCACCGGATCGTCGGTGCGTTCCGCGGGCTCGCGGGTCGTGGTGGTCTTCGCGACGGCCTGGGTGCCGACCTCGACGAGATCGCCGCCCTCCTCGTCCCCACCTTCCTCGGCTTCGGCTTCTTCCTGTTCCACCACATTGATGCCCATGTCGGAGAGCATCGCCATGGTGTCCTCGATCTGCTCCGAGGTCACCTCCTCGGACGGCAGAACCTCGTTCAACTCGTCATAAGTGACGTAACCGCGCTTCTTGGCGGTCTTGATCATCTTCTTGACGGCGGCATCGGACAGATCCAGCAGCGGTCCGTCGCTCGTCTCCGGCTGAGCGTCTTGGGGCGCTTCGGATTCCGTCGTCTTGGTCGCCATGCCGAGTTCTCCTTATCCCAGTCGCGGTGCCGAAAGGCCGGTCGGCCGCTCGCTGCCCGGGTTTGTTAGCGTCGGACGCAGCCTTAATCGCGCCTGGCGCGCGTCCGGCTCGTCGCTCGTCGATCGTTGCTGTGCGTCACGGAAACCGATCGGATCGCAGATGCCCGTCTGCGGCGCAGGCATCTGGTGATGCAAGCAGTGTGCCCCGATTCGGTTTCCGGAATCCCAATATGCCGATCCTCAAGATCCGCCCCCCAACAGGAACCGTTTACATAGCGTCGCTGTTGAATTTCGCAAGCAGAGTGAATCGGTTGACTCGTCTCACCGCGCGAAATTCTCCGCCTGATCCGTGTGCGATCCGGGCGCCGCGCCTTCAGCCGGGCACGGGAAGCGCCGACGTGCTGCGCGCGGCGTCGGCATTCGCGCCGCGGATCTCCTTGGCCTGATCCGCCAGGTCCCGATCTTCCTCCTGAAAGGCCTGCCGCCGCCGCACCAGCTCGCGCGAGAGCGCCAGAATCCGGGCCTCGCCGTCCGCCGTGAGGTCGGGCCCGGCCTGGGCTATGTCGGTCTCCAGATCCGCCTCGAGCGTCTTCAGATCCAGGCGGTCGAGAAAATGCAGCAGGCAGCGCTCCACATAGCCCTCCGGCGGGGCCGCGGCGACCACGGGAAAGCGCGAGACCAACCGGCCGCCCGCGGGCTCGCTCCCATAGACATCGTCGAACAGCCGGGCGAGGCCCGGGTCGAGCCGGGACCGCACCCGCTCGGCCGGCGGCTCGATCTCGTCCACGGCAGCACCCAGGATCGCCTGTTTCAGCCGCTCGTGGGGCGCGAAGGAGAACGCCACGCGCTCCAGCTGCTCCCAGTGCCGATCCACGAAACCCGGAAAGCCGAGGCAGATGCCGAGCACGATGCGTTCCAGCTCGGCGAGATCGGTGTCGATCGCGAACCCGGTGGCCGCGACCGTGTCCATGGCGCCGCCGCTCTCCCGGTTCGGCTTGCGGCCCGGGCCGCGGAACAGATCGCCGAGGCGCCCGCGCATCTCGAAATGATAGCGCCGGCGGACCCGCTGGTCCTGGATCGCCTCCACAAGCTGCTCGATGCGGGCCTCCAGCGCGGCCTTGCGCTCCGGCGTGTCGAGGCGGCCGGCGCGTCGCTCGCGGTCCCAGACCACGTCCACCAGCGGCTTCGCGGCGGCGATCTGGCTCAGAAAGCCGTCGACGCCGGAGGCCGAAATCAGGTCGTCCGGGTCCTTGCCGTCGGGCAGAAAGCAGAAATTGAACGAGCGCCCGCTTTCCAGAAGCGGCAGGATCCGGTCGACGGCGCGGTTGGCCGCGGAAACGCCCGCCTTGTCGCCGTCGAAACAGATCACCGGCTCCGGCGCGAGCTTCCACATGGCGCGGATCTGGTCCTCGGTGAAGGCGGTCCCGAGGCTCGCGACCACGTGGCGGAGGCCGGCCCGGTGGACGGCGATGGCGTCCAGATAGCCTTCCACCACGATCGCCGCGCCCGCCTCGTGGGCGGCCGAGCGAGCCCGATGGGCATTGAACAGGACCGCCCGCTTGTTGAAGAGCGGCGTCTCCGGCGAGTTCAGGTATTTGGGCTCCTGATCGGCGGCGAGCGCCCGGCCGCCGAAGGCGACGATCCGGCCGCGGATGTCGTGGATCGGGATCATCAGACGGTTGCGGAACCGGTCGTAGGCCGCGCGCCCATCGTCCGGTACGATCACCAGACCGGCTTCCGCCATCTGGCCTTCCGATACGCCGCTGGCTGCGAGATGGCGCTTCAGCGCGTCCCTCGTACCCGGCGCGTAGCCGACCTCGAAGGTGGCGAGCGTGTCGCGGTCGAGACCGCGCCGCTCGGCATAGGCCCGGGCCTCGGATCCGGCGGCGCTGCGGAACTGGTCCTGAAAGAAGCGCGAGGCCATGGCGACCACGTCGGCCAGGCTCGCCCGGACCTCGGCGCGGCGGGCGGCGGCCGGGTCGGGCGCCGGCATCGGCACGCCCGCCTGCTCGGCGAGCTGTTCCACGGCCTCCGGAAAACTCAGCCCCTCCGCATCGGTCAGGAAGCGGAGATGATCGCCCGAGGCCCCGCACCCGAAGCAGTGATAGAAGCCCTTGCGGTCGTCGACGTGAAAGGAGGGGGTCTTCTCCTCGTGGAAGGGGCAGCAGGCCCAGTAGTCGCCCTTGGAGAACTGGGACTTGCGCTGATCCCAGGTCACGCGCTTGCCGACCACCTCCGAGAGCGGCAGGCGATTGCGCAGTTCATCCAGGAATTCAGGCGCAAAGCGCATACGCGTGTCGCTCCGAGAATGGGTCCACACCGCGCAACCACCGCAGGCGCGACCCGAACAGTGCGCCAACCCGGCGGCAAGGTCCACTCCAGACAAGAGCACGCCGGCCCGTCAGGCGAACCTCAAATTATCAGTGGAAAACTGCGGGGAAAAACGATCCGCGCCCGATCGGCGGATCAGCGCAGCAGGTCCTTCACGACGCAGCTCGCGCGTCCGAAGTCCATCTGGCCGGGGTAGCGCTGCTTCAGCGCGGTCATGGTGCGGCCCACGTCGCGCAGGCCGTTGGCGCCGATGTCCTCGACCACTTCCGCGCAGGCCGATCGCATGGCGATCTCGTCGAGCTGGGCCGGCAGCAGGGATCTGATGATGGCGATTTCCTCGCGCTCCTGTTCGGCGAGGTCGATGCGGCCGGAGGCCTCGAAATTGCTCACCGACTCGCGGCGCTGCTCGATCATTTTTAGAAGCAGGTCAAAGACTTCGCGGTCGCCGATGCCCTCTTCGCCGCGATCGCGTGCGGCCTGGTCGCGATCCTTGATCGCCGCCTGGATCAGACGAAGCGTACAGGCGCGTCGTTTGTCCTGGTCGTTGACCGCGCATTTGAGCGCCTTGTTGATCTCATCCCGCATGATCGATCTCGTCAGTCCCTGGGGTCGGCTGCGCAGAAACGGCAGCCCGGCGAGGCGACGTCATGTCGCCCGCGTTAAAGCGTTGAAATTTCTCGCGTTTAGAACTCAGATCGCAAGTTGACGCGCGCCTCTTCATGGCCTAGCGTCCTGACCTCGATCGCCTCGACATCGTCGGTGTTCGCGATCCGACCGCGGCTTCCCTGCCGCGTGTCGACGAACGCGGCGCGTGTATCGCGCGCGTTTCAACGATGCAAGAGGTAATTGGTTCATGTCGTCTCGACAAGACAGCGGCTCCGAGAGCTGGGCTGCGCCGACCACAACGGCGCGCCTGATTCTGGCCGACGGCACCGAAATCGCCGGCTACGGCATCGGCGCAACGGGATATGCCGTCGGCGAAGTCTGTTTCAATACCGCGATGACCGGCTACCAGGAGATCCTGACCGATCCCTCTTATGCCGGCCAGATCGTCACCTTCACTTTTCCCCATATCGGCAACGTCGGCACCAACGACGACGATATAGAAACGGTGAACATGGCGGCGCGTTCCGGCGTGCTGGGCTGCGTTCTGCGCGCGCCTGTGACGGAACCGTCGAACTACCGGGCCACGCGCCATCTTGACCGCTGGCTGGCTGCACGCGGCATCATCGGCATCACCGGCATCGACACCCGCGCCCTCACCGCCCGCATCCGGGAACAGGGCATGCCGAACGCCGTCATCGCCCACGACCCGTCCGGCCGCTTCGATCTCGGCGCCCTGATGGCCGAAGTGAAGGCCTGGCCCGGCCTGGAAGGCATGGACCTGACCCGCGACGTGACCGGCGCCCAGAGCTTCAGCTGGGACGAGACCGTCTGGGACTGGACCACGCAATCCTATGGCCATCAGACGAAGCCGCGCTATCACGTGGTCGCCGTCGACTACGGCATCAAACGCACCATCCTGCGTCTTCTAGCCGATCAAGGCTGTCGCGTAACTGTCGTCCCGGCGACCGCCACGGCCGACGACATCCTCATGCACGAGCCCGACGGCGTGTTTCTCTCCAACGGCCCCGGAGATCCGGCCGCAACCGGCGAGTTCGCGCTCCCGGCGATCCGGCAGCTGATCGAGAAGGACGTCCCGGTGTTCGGCATCTGCCTCGGACATCAGCTTCTCGGGCTGGCGCTCGGCGGCAAGACGGCCAAGATGCACCAGGGCCACCACGGCGCGAACCATCCGGTGAAGGACCACACCACAGGGAAGGTCGAGATCACCTCGATGAACCACGGGTTCGCCGTCGATCCGGACACCCTGCCGGACACGGTCGAGCAGACCCACGTCTCGCTCTTCGACGGATCGAACTGCGGCCTGCGCCTCAAGGACCGGCCGGTGTTTTCGGTCCAGTATCACCCGGAAGCCTCCCCCGGCCCCCAGGACAGCCACTATCTGTTCAAGCGCTTCGTCGACTTCATCCGCGAGCGCAAGGGCGAGCCTGCCGAGTCCGAGTAGGCCCGACGTCCGCTGCCGAACGCACGCCGGCCGCAGAGTCATCCTAGCGTTACAGGAAGCTGTTACCGGCGCGTTTTGGTTCGGTGCCCGGGCGGGCGCCGTCGAACCGGAGCGTTCGGTGTTTCGGGTTCGGGCCGACCAATTGCGTCCGCTCGCCAGCGCGCGAAGCAACGGCGGCGCGAGACAGGGATGGGAGAGGGCTGATGGCGGACTATGTGGCGAGCATGATGGATGCCGCGACGGGCGGCGAGAACAAGTACCCGTTCCAGGGGCCCGACGACCTGCTCGACCGGACCCCGGTGCGCATCATTCGCCACTTCATGGAAATCGTCGACAGGGAACTCCTGCCGGCCGAGCAGATCGACTACGAGCTCAACGCCGCCATGAAGAACCGCCAGATCGGCGTCGTCACCGCGATCGGTTCACTGATCCGGGAGAACGGCGGCGAGATCCCGTTCCTGCTGATGATCTCCAAGAAGTCCTGAGCCGCAGCCGACCGCCGACGGCGACCCTCAGGGATCATCTCTGGAAAAGGTGTCGCATCGGGTGACGTCCCCGGTCTCGAACCCGGCCTGGAACCACGCCTGACGGTCGGCGGAACTGCCGTGGTTGAAGGCGTCCGGCACCACCTGCCCCTGGGTTCGCCGCTGGATGGCGTCGTCGCCGACGGCGGCGGCGGCCCCGAGCGCCTCGGCCACGTCCCCCTCCTCCAGCACGCCTCTCTGCCGCTCGAAATAGGCGAAGACCCCGGCGAAGCAGTCGGCCTGCAGCTCCAGGCGGACCGAGAGCGCGTTCGCCTCCCGCTCGCTCAGCGTCTGCCGAAGCTCGTTGTATTTCGGCAGGATGCCGACGAGATTCTGGACGTGGTGGCCGACCTCGTGGGCGATGACATAGGCCTGCGCGAAGTCGCCGGGCGCCTCGAAGCGCTCCCTGAGTTCGCGAAAGAAGCCGAGGTCCAGATAGACCGTGCTGTCGCCGGGACAGTAGAACGGCCCCATCGCCGCGCCGGCGAACCCGCAGGCCGACCTGACCTGATCGGAGAACAGCACCAGGGTCGGCTCGCTGTAGGTCTCGCCGGAGGCGCGGAAGAGCTCGTGCCACACGTCCTCGGTGTCGGCGAGCACCACCGAGACGAACTGCTTCAGCTCGTCCTCGGGCGCCGACGCCTGATTCTGCGCCGATGTCTCGGGCAACCGGGTCCCGGCGGTCTGCCGATCCGGCGAGAGAGTCCCCTGCAGAAGGTCGACCGGATTGACGCCGAGCAGCCACAGGACGGCGACGATGGCGACCAGGCCGATCAGGCCCCGACCACCGATGCCGCCGGACCCGCCGCCGCGTGGAAAGCTAAGTCCGCCCTTCCCGAGGCCGGAGCCGAAGCCGCCCCGGCCGCGCCGGTCTTCCACATTGCTGCTCTGACGCCGCCCCCGCCACCGCATTGCCTGTCATCCTTCGCATGGACGGATCCGGGCACGGTGTCCGTCGGTCAGTCGTCGGGCGTCCACGGCGTCTTCGGCGCAGGATAGGGCGTGTTCATGATCGCGATCTGATTGCCCATGCGCGTCTGCACCGCCGGACTTACCATCGGTGCGCCGTCCGTTCCCTCGATCGGGGAGAACAGCAGGATGTTCAACGAGCCACCGAACAGAAAGTTGCCGAACCGGGTGACGCCCTTGGTTACCCGGGCGCCCTCCGTGACGGTCGCGTCGAAGACCACCGAGCCGACCGTATCGAGCCCGACCGGGATCGAGGCGACATATCCGGTCAGGGTCTCCGGCGTTTTGCCGGGAAGATTGGCGTACTCGACCTCGATCACCACGACGCCGCGCTGGAAGCCCTGGAACTGGCTGAAGTCGGTTCCCGGCCGGCCGACATTGCCGGACAGCGGCACCCAGTTCGGCCAGTCGCTGTAGCCGTAGGTGCCATAGGCGCCGGGGCTGCCGGCTTCGACGATCTCCGCATAGCGGATCACCCCGTCCACCGGACTGTGGAAGTGGTGGTAGGTGTTCGGCATCAAAACGCAGGACAGCCCGGTCGCCCCGGCGAACTTCGCCTTCAGATCCTCCGGCGCGTCGGCCAGAAGATCCGTCACCGAGATCGGGATGCCCTTCACGTCGAGGACCGTGTCCAGCTGGAGCGGATTGTCGACCAGCTTGCGGGTGACCGGCCCCGGATCCAGCTTCACCGCCTGAACCAGCGGATTCATGATGCAGTCGGTCGGCGACACGATCACATAGTCCCGATCGGGCATTGTCACCGGGCGCGCCGGATAGCCTTCGCTCGAAGAGCCCTTGAGCGCGCGCGCGAAGAAGGCGTTCCAGCTCTTGTACTGATCGGCCTTCTGAAACTCATAGTCCTCGATCTCGAGCCGGGGATCGGCGACCCAGTCGGCCACCGGGCCGGTGGAAGCGGGGCTGTTCATGAAGGCCTTGTAGTCGTCTCCGAACCGGATCAGGAACGTCTTGAGGGTGTCGAGGGGCCGATCGGGATCGGTCGGATCGATCCCCTTGACCATCCGGATGCCGGCCTCGTTGCGGAAATAGAGCCAGGCGAAATACTGGATGGAGTCCAGCGCGTTGTCGTTGGTGCCGACGATCTGCGGCACCAGCGTGCAGACTTCCCGGTAGAACGCGCCGACGGCTTTCGCCAGCCCCTCCCCGCTCCCGGCGCTCGTCCAGGGATTGTCGGTCGATCCGCCATAGGCATAGCCCGGCGGCAGCGGCTGCAGTCCCTCGTACACCGCGTCGAACGCCGCGCGTGTCGCCGCATCGCTGTCATACTGCTGCGACAGATAGTCGAGCGATGACTGACACGGAGAGTCGTTTGCCAGCGCAAGACCGGTGGAGGCCGCCAGAATGGACACAACACCCGCTGCCCGCACACACCATCCCATCGTCGTCTCCCATCCCCTGGTCCAAAGCCTTCTGCCGAGCAAACACGCTTGCCGCGCGAACTGCAATCCGCCGATGGGCACCACGCTGGTGAGCCGGCAATCCGGGCACCGCACGCGGCACGCCATTGCGCTGAGCTTCACACCCGCCCCACGAAGTCGGCCGGACCGAAAAGAGACACTACCGCATCCTGAAAAGATGGATTAGAGGTATCGAAAAGTGCGCTGTGTGCGCATGATCAGAGCCGGAATGGAAGCCGAAACGGTCTGACGAAATGAGGTCACATCGGAACACCGTCTGAGGGTCGGCCGATTCCTTTCTCCGCGGGGCGTCGCGACAGCCAAGCACCCCGGCGGCGGCAGAGGCGGACGCTGGTTCCTGCAACGGGAAGCCTCTTCGCCGGCCCACGCGCGTGTTCAACGATCAGCTTTGAGTACCGGGTGCGCGTTTCATGACAGGATGTGCGCACCTCCTGCATTGGCTCAACGCGCAGGCGCAATTCATGCGCTTCAGTAAGGAGTGAGTTTTGTGACTGACCTGAAGACGAAGGAAATCGACGAAGCCTTCGAGATGGGCCCGGAGGAGTTCCGGGCCTGGCGCAAGTCGTTGGGTCTGAAGCAAAAAGAGGCGGCCGACCGGCTCGGTCTCAAGAAGCGGATGATCCAGTACTACGAGAAGGGCAACCGGGACGGAAAGGCGGTCAAGATTCCCAAGACCGTTCGCCTCGCCTGTTACGCCCTGTCTCACCGCATTCTCGACTTCGACGGCAAGCGGGTCTCCAGCGGCCCCGTCGTGCCCGGAGACGGCCCCGTGATCCTGCAGGCGATCGAGGGCGGCGCAGGCGAAGCCGAAGCGCCCGCGGCCGAGTGACATCCGGGGCCGCTCCGAGCGCCCGGCGGCCCGATGGCGGCGGGAAGCGGGAGACGGCCCTTTCCTGGGCTTGAGAAGTCTTCTATAAGCCCGCGAGTTTAGGGTCGGACCTCCGGCTGCCGGCATGCCGCGCGGACTTGAATTCGGTCGAGTTTGCGCGGCGGGCGGACGTCGAAAGCCCGACCCTTCGGGGTTTCGGTCGTGAACCAGAAACCTGCCCACAGTTTCCCGCAACCGATCGACCGACCGGACCACCCGCGTGTCTCCGGAGGTCGGCCTGCGAGCCCGGATGCCCAAGCGAACCGATCTCCACACCATTCTCATCATCGGGGCCGGCCCGATCATCATCGGCCAGGCCTGCGAGTTCGACTATTCGGGCGCGCAGGCCGTCAAAGCGTTGAAGGAAGAGGGCTATCGGATCGTCCTGGTCAACTCGAACCCGGCGACGATCATGACCGATCCGGAGCTGGCCGACGCGACCTACATCGAGCCGATCACGCCGGAAGTGGTCGCCAAGATCATCGAGAAGGAGCGGCCCGATGCCCTCCTGCCGACGATGGGCGGCCAGACGGCGCTGAACACCGCCCTTTCCCTGAACCGCGACGGCGTTCTGGAGAAGTTCGGCGTCGAGATGATCGGCGCCCGCGCCGAGGCCATCGACATGGCGGAGGATCGCGAGCTCTTCCGCGAGGCGATGGCGCGGATCGGCCTGGAAACCCCGAAGGCGAGCTTCGTCAACACGACCGAGCTGAAGCAGCGCTTCAAGCAGGAATACCTGGCCGCCCGCAAGGAGGTTGAGGACCGTCACCCGGACCCGGTCGAGCGCAAGGCGGCCGTCGCGGCCTTCGACCGGACCTGGAGCGAATCGGAGCGGATGCGCCGCGAGGAGCACCGTCTGACCGCCCAGACCCAGGCGCTCAACGCCTCCAAGGTGACCGGCCTGCCGGCCATCATCCGGCCCTCGTTCACGCTGGGCGGCACCGGCGGCGGCGTCGCCTACACGCTGGAGGAGCTCTACGACCTGGTGCTCTCCGGCATCGAAGCGTCGCCGACGAACGAGGTCCTGATCGAGCAGTCGGTGCTCGGCTGGAAAGAGTTCGAGATGGAGGTCGTCCGCGACAAGGACGACAACTGCATCATCATCTGCTCCATCGAGAACATCGATCCGATGGGCGTGCACACCGGTGACTCCATCACCGTCGCGCCGGCACTGACGCTGACCGACAAGGAATATCAGCGCATGCGCGATGCCTCGATCGCGGTGCTGCGCGAGATCGGGGTGGAGACCGGCGGATCGAACGTCCAGTTCGCGATCAATCCGGTCGACGGCCGCATGGTCGTCATCGAGATGAACCCGCGCGTGTCGCGCTCGTCGGCGCTGGCCTCCAAGGCGACGGGCTTCCCGATCGCCAAGGTCGCCGCCAAGCTCGCCGTCGGCTACACCCTGGACGAACTTGAGAACGACATCACCGGCGGCGTGACGCCGGCGTCGTTCGAGCCGACCATCGACTACGTCGTCACCAAGATCCCCCGCTTCGCCTTCGAGAAGTTCCCGGGTGCGGATTCGGTGCTGACCACCTCGATGAAGTCCGTCGGCGAGGTCATGGCGGTCGGCCGGACCTTCGCGGAATCCCTGCAGAAGGCCCTGCGCGGCCTGGAAACCGAGCTGACCGGTCTCGACGACATCGAGATCGACGGTCTCTCCGTCGGCGACGACCGCAACGCAATCCGCGCGGCCCTCGGCACCCCGACGCCGAACCGGCTGCTCCAGGTAGCCCAGGCGCTGCGCCTCGGCTTCAGCCCGGAAGAGATCCACGACGTCTGCCGGATCGACCCCTGGTTCATCGAGCAGATCGCCGGGATCGTCGCGCTGGAGGACAAGGTTCGCCGTCTCGGCCTGCCCCAGGACGCGGAGGCGCTGCGCCATCTCAAGTCGATGGGCTTCTCCGACGCCCGTCTGGCCAAGCTCGCCGACACCGACGAGGACGCCGTCCGCGCGCTCCGCAACCGCCTCAACGTGCGCCCGGTCTTCAAGCGCATCGACACGTGCGCGGCGGAGTTCGCGGCGCCGACGGCCTACATGTATTCGACCTACGAGCCCGCCATGGCCGGCGCGCTGCACGATGAAGCGGCGCCCTCGGAGCGCAACAAGGTCGTCATTCTCGGCGGCGGCCCGAACCGGATCGGCCAGGGCATCGAGTTCGACTACTGCTGCTGCCATGCCGCCTTCGCGCTCCGCGACGCGGACTTTGAAGCGATCATGGTCAACTGCAACCCGGAAACGGTGTCGACCGACTACGACACCTCCGACCGGCTCTATTTCGAGCCGCTGACGGTCGAGGACGTGCTTGCCATCCTCGAGGTCGAGCAGACCCGCGGCACCCTGCACGGCGTGATCGTGCAGTATGGCGGCCAGACCCCGCTGAAGCTCGCCCAGGGCTTGAAGGCCGCCGGCATCCCGATCCTGGGAACCGATCCGGACAAGATCGACCTGGCGGAGGACCGGGACCGGTTCCAGGGCCTTCTGCACAAGCTCGATCTCAAGCAGCCGAAGAACGGCATCGCCCGCTCGCTGGACGAGGCCCGGGCGATCGTCGCCTCCATCGGCTATCCGGTCGTGGTGCGTCCGTCCTATGTCCTCGGCGGCCGCGCCATGGAGATCGTCCGCGACGAGTCCCAGTTCGAGCGCTACGTCACCCAGGCCGTCGTGGTCTCCGGCAAGAGCCCGGTCCTGATCGACGGCTATCTCGCCGACGCCATCGAGGTCGATGTCGACGCGATCTCCGACGGCGAGGACGTGTTCGTCTGCGGGATCATGGAGCACATCGAGGAAGCCGGCATCCATTCCGGCGACTCCGCCTGCTCGCTGCCGGCCCACTCCCTGTCCGATGCGGCCATCGAGGCGCTGGAGGAGCAGACCCGCAAGCTCGCGCTCGGGCTCGGCGTGGTCGGGCTGATGAACGTGCAGTTCGCCATCCGCAAGGGCGAGATCTACGTGCTGGAGGTCAATCCCCGCGCCTCCCGCACGGTGCCGTTCGTGGCGAAGACCATCGGCGTCCAGATCGCGAAGATCGCCGCCCGGGTCATGGCCGGCGAGAAGCTGGCCGGCTTCGGGCTGAAGCGGCCGCAGCTCGACCACGTCGCGGTCAAGGAAGCCGTGTTCCCGTTCGCGCGCTTCCCCGGCGTGGATACGATCCTGGGACCGGAGATGCGCTCCACCGGCGAGGTCATGGGCATCGACAGCGCGTTCGCGATCGCGTTCGCCAAGTCCCAGCTCGGCTCGAGCACCCGCGTGCCCACCAGCGGCACGGTGTTCATTTCCGTGCGCGACGACGACAAGGCCAAGATCCTGGAGACCGCGCGCCGCCTGACCGATCTCGGCTTCTCGATCATCGCGACGTCGGGAACGCAGCGCTATCTGGCCGAGAACGGCATCGCCGCGCGCAAGATCAACAAGGTGCTTGAAGGTCGTCCGCACATCGTTGATGCTATCAAGAACGGTGAGGTTCAGCTGGTCTTCAACACGACGGAAGGCGCTCAGGCCCTCACCGACAGCCGGTCATTGCGGCGCGCCGCGCTGCTTCAGAAGGTGCCCTACTATACGACGGTGGCTGGCGCCATTGCAGCCTCCAAGGGGATCGAGGCCTACAGCACCGGCGTTCTGGAAGTGCGCCCGCTGCAATCCTATTTCACTCCGGCTGAGTGACGATTGGACGGAGCACGGTCGGCGGGAACGCAGTCCGGGCCGCCGGAGTTGTGTGTGTCGATCGGACCCGGACCCGTGTCCGGCACGAAGAAGGTTTTGATATCGATGGAAAAAGTTCCGATGACCGCTGAGGGATACGCCGCGCTCGAAGCCGAGCTGAAGCGGCGGACGTCCGAAGAACGCCCGCGGATCATCCAGGCGATTTCCGAGGCCCGCGCGCACGGCGATCTTTCGGAGAACGCGGAGTATCACGCGGCGAAGGAAGCCCAGAGCCACAACGAAGGCCGGATCGTCGAGCTCGAGGACCAGATCTCCCGGGCCGAGGTGATCGACGTCACCAAGCTCACCGGCGACACCGTCAAGTTCGGCGCGACCGTCACCCTGGTCGACGAGGACACCGAAGAGGAAAAGACCTACAAGATCGTGGGCGATGCGGAAGCCGACGCCAAGCAGGGCAAGGTTTCCATTTCGTCGCCGATCGCCCGGGCGCTCATCGGCAAGAGCGTTGGCGACACGGTCGAGGTCAGCGCCCCCGGCGGCGCGCGCTCCTACGAGATCCTCACGGTCCGCTTCCTCGCCTGAATCGCGTCCCTGAAAAACGTCAATTGCGTCCTGGTCCCCGTCGTACGACAGTGCGGCGGGGATCTGCTCGTCTGGGGCCGTTTCTTATCGTTCGGATTGGACCAATCCGAACGGGAAATGCTCTGGAGCAGACCCTTTTCAGGGAGGACACCATGATCAGATCCATCGTTGTCGCAGGCTTCGCCATCGCCCTGTCGACGGGCGCGGTGCTCGCCCAGTCCGGACCCCAATCCGAGGCGATCCGTTCGGCCTGCAAGGACGACGTGGAGCGTCTGTGCAGCACGGTCGAGCCGATCGCAGTGCCGGAATGCCTGCGCGAACACGTCGACGAGGTCTCCGACGGCTGCAAGAGCACGATCGCCGAGGTCCAGCGGGAGGACGAGGCGGGCCACGACTGACCCTTGTCGGACCTCCGTCTGCCCCAATCGCGCTTCGTTGTCCGGCAGGTGTCCGGGAAAGCAAGGATTGCGACCGGCCGGCTTCCGCGCCACAGTCTCCGTCCTGACAGGCGCCGCCGGCTGCGATCCTGAGCCGGCGTCGCGTCCGATCCCTCTCTAACCAAGAACAAGGGGCTGAACTCATGAAATCCTTTGCCGTCGCAACACTTACGCTCGCCCTCTCCGCCGGCATGGCGCTGGCCCAGTCAGGACCCCAGGTCCAGGAGATGCGGGCCGCCTGCAAGGAAGACGTAGAAAAGCTGTGCAGCAACGTCCAGCCGATCGAGGTGCAGGAATGCCTGATGGAGCACATCGACGAGGTTTCGGAGGGCTGCAAGGCCACCGTCGCCCGTGTGGGCGAACAGGACACGATGGGTCACGACTGAGCCGATCGGCCGACAGGACTTCACCGGTGGCGGACCGCCCGGCCCGTCGCCAGCACAACGTTGAGGCATGACCAATGATCAGAGTGCTTGCCGCCACCGCCGCGATCGCCGTCCTGACCGCCGGCAGCGCCATGGCCCAGTCGCCGGAGCTGATGGAAAGCGTCCGGGCCGCCTGCAGGGAGGACGCCGAACGCCTCTGCCAGAGTTCCGATCCGACCGCGGTGATGGGCTGCCTGCAGGCCGAGGAAAGCGAGCTCTCCGAGGGCTGCCGGAACGTCATCCGCGAAGAGGAACTCAACGTGGAAGACGGCAACGACTGAGCCATGTCCCGTTCAGACCGATCTGGCCTGAACGGGAATGACATGCCCGAGCCAGCGATATCCCGCCGCCCGGATCGCTCTGAACGCGTGGACGCGTCTTCCGCGATACGTCCCGCCTACTTGATCAGCTGATAGGCCGACAGGGTCAGGAACGGGTCCAGATCGTCCGCCGTCGAGAGCGTCCGGAACAGCTCGATGGCCTCGTCGAAGCGGCCGGCATCGTAGGCCTCCGGACCGATTTCCTTGCGAACCCCGGCCATTTCCTCCTCGAGAAGCTGGAGAAAAAGCGGCTCGGTCACCGACTGGCCGTCCTCGAGCTGGGCGCCGAAGGTCAGCCACTGCCAGATCTGCGAGCGGGAGATCTCCGCGGTCGCCGCGTCCTCCATCAGGTTGTAGAGCGGAACCGCGCCGCGGCCGCGCAGCCAGGCCTCGATATACTGGACACCGACGCGGATGTTGTCGCGCAGCCCCTCGATCGAGCGGGTGCCGGGATGCACCTCCAGGAGCTCGCGCTGGCCCACCAGCACGTCGTCGCGCTGGCGATCGATCTGATTGGGCGCGGGCATCAGGCGGTCGAACACCTCCATCGCGACGGGCACGAGATCGGGATGGGCGACCCAGGTCCCGTCGTGACCGTCGCCGGCCTCCCGCTCCTTGTCGGCCTTGACCTTTTCCAGCGCCGCGGCGTTCGCCTCCGGGTCGCGCCGGTTCGGGATCTGCGCCGCCATGCCGCCCATCGCGAAGGCGCCGCGCCGGTGGCACGTCTTGATGAGAAGCAGGGAATAGGCCCGCAGGAACGCCTTGCCCATCACCACCTGGGACCGGTCCGGCAGCACGTAGCCCTGGTTCCGGCGCAGGGTCTTGATGAAGGAGAAGATGTAATCCCAGCGGCCGGCGTTGCAGCCGACGATGTGGTCCTTCAGCTCGTAGAGGATCTCGTCCATCTCGAACGCGGCCGGCAGCGTCTCGATCAGAACCGTCACCTTGATCGATCCCTGCGGGATGCCGAGGGCATTCTGGGCGAAGACGAACACGTCGTTCCAGAGCCGTGCCTCCAGATGGCTCTCCATCTTCGGCAGGTAGAAATAGGGACCCGTCCCCTTTTCCAGCAGCGTCCTGGCGTTGTGGAAGAAATAGAGCCCGAAATCGACGAATGCGCCTGCGATCGGCGTCCCGTCGACCTCGATGTGGGCCTCGGGAAGATGCCAGCCGCGCGGACGCACCTTCAGGACCGCCGGCTTTTCGCCGAGCGCATAGCGCTTGCCACTGGCCTCGTCGGTGAAGTCGAGGGTGCCGGCCCACCGGCTCTTCAGATTGATCTGACCTTCGATCACGTTCGCCCACGTCGGCGCCGTCGCGTCCTCGAAATCGGCCATGAAGACCTTTGCGCCGGAGTTGAGCGCGTTGACCACCATCTTGCGGTCCACCGGGCCGGTGATTTCGACGCGTCGATCCTTCAGGTCCTCCGGAATGCCGGCGATGGACCAGGTCCCCTCCCGCACGTCCTTCGTGTCCGGCAGGAAATCGGGCAGCGTTCCGCCGTCGAATTCCCGCTGACGGACCTGGCGGGCCTGCAGCCGTTCCTGGCGCTGCTTGTCGAAGTTGCGATGGAGGTCGGCCAGGAAGGACAAGGCTTCCGGCGTCAGGATTTCGTCGTAGCCGGGGCCGAGGGCCGCCTTGATCTCCACACCCTCGACCGATCCGGCCGGTCCTGCGTTGGGCTCCGCCATCGTTGCCTCCTGCGATTTTCTCTGATCCATCGTTCTGAAGCAGGACTAGCATTCCTGACCGGCCGAAAGCAGAACCCAATTGCCGAAAAAACGGAAAAGGTCTTTTGACCGAGCCGACAGGGTGACCGCCGACGACCTTCCGCCGGTGGAAAGGTGCCGGCGGGGCCCCATCTGAACGGAGGCGGGATGCGGCGGCGCCGCCCCACCGCTGGCAACCAGGGACGTCGCGCTCTCGAGCAGGGGACGACCGCATCGCCAGACCGATCGAGGAAGGACAATCGACCCATGGGATGGGACATCCATCTGAGACCGGCCCGCGAAGGCCTCTGCTGTCCGCAGGCGGGCGTCTACATCGATCCGGTGCGGCCGGTGGAGACCGCCATCATCACCCACGGCCATGCCGACCACGCCCGTGCCGGCCACGGCACCGTCTATGCGACCCCGGAAACCCTGGCGATCATGGCGGCGCGATACGGCGCGAACTTCGCCGAGGATCCGCGGCCGCTTCCCTACGGCGAAACCGTCACGATCGGCCCCTACCGCTACTGTCTCCATCCGGCAGGGCACGTGCTCGGGTCCGCCCAGGTGCTGATGGAGACCGACAATGGCCGGGCCGTCGTCTCGGGCGACTACAAGCGGCAGGCCGACCCGACCTGTGCACCGTTCGAGCTGGTGCCCTGCGACCTGTTCGTGACCGAGGCGACCTTCGCCCTGCCGGTCTTCCGCCATCCCGAAGCCCGCGACGAGATCGAGAAGCTCCGCCATTCTTTGTCGCTGTTTCCCGAGCGCAGCCACCTGGTCGGCGCCTATTCGCTCGGCAAGGCCCAGCGGGTGATCGCCCTGTTGCGGGAAGCCGGGCACGACCGGCCGATCTACCTCCACGGCGCGATGGAAAAGCTGTGCGCGCTCTACGAGGACCATGGCGTGGCGCTCGGTCCGCTGCTGCCGGTGAAGGAGGCCGAACGTGATGCGCTCGCCGGCGAGATCATCCTGTGTCCGCCGGGCGCACTCGCCGATCTCTGGTCGCGCCGGTTCGGCGATCCGGTCGCCGCGTTCGCGTCCGGATGGATGCGGGTCCGGGCGCGCGCCCGCCAGCGCGGCGTGGAACTCCCGCTGGTCATTTCCGACCACGGCGACTGGGAGGATCTGTGCACGACGATCGTGGAGACCGGGGCGTCGGAGGTTTGGGTCACCCACGGCCAGGAGGACGCGCTGGTCCACTGGTGCCAGACCCAAGGCATTGCCGCGAAACCGTTGCGGATGGTGGGCTACGGCGACGAGGACGAGGCGGCGGCCTGACCTTTACCCGGTCGCGCATCGACGACGGATACGCGATCAGACGGAGGCGGGCCGAGCGCGCAGCGCGGCCCAGGCGAGCGCCAGCCAGCCGGCGAGAAACGCCGTCCCACCGACGGGCGTGAGCATCACCAATGCCCGACTGCCGGTGAAGCCGAGACTGTAGAGGCTGCCGGAGAAGAGCAGGATGCCGACAAGAAACAGCCACCCCGCCGCACTCACACCCCGGTGCCTCAGGTGCAGCGCCGCCAGTCCCACGACCACCATCGCCACAGCGTGCACCAGATGATAGTGGGCGCCGGTCTGGAAGATGGTCAGATCCGCATCGGGCACCCGGCCCCTCAAGCCATGGGCGGCGAACGCCCCGAACGCCACGGCCAGGAACCCGTTGAGGGCGCCGGCAATGATCCAGATGCGCATGAAAGTCTCCTTCGAAAGCAAAGCCGGGTGACGGGCGGCATGCGACGCGGCCGATCGAACCCGATTCCATCAGACCGCGTTCCAAAACCAAGGTGGCGCGCCGTCGCGGGGATCGGCCGCACCCCTCGCCACGCGCGACCCCAGCCCCTACCTTAGGTCAGCCGGACCGTCGCTCCCCTCCCACCCTATCGGCACGCATGCAGGCTTTCGCGCATCTTCTGGACCGCCTCTCCTACGAACCGCGCCGGCTCGGCAAGCTGCGCCTCATGGAGGCCTATTTCCGCGAGACGCCCGATCCCGAGCGGGGCTACGGCCTCGCCGCGCTCACCGGCGCGCTGAGCTTCCGCCACGCCAAGGCCGGGGTGATCCGGGCGCTTGCCGCCGAACGCACCGATCCCGAACTCTTCGCGCTTTCCTACGACTATGTCGGCGACCTGTCGGAAACGGTCGCGCTGATGTGGCCGACCAGCGCCCAGGCCCATGGCCGCAACGAACCGCCGCCGACCCTGTCGGAGGTGGTCGCCGCTCTCGACACGCTGTCGAAGTCGGACCTTCCCGGCCAGATCGCGCGGTGGCTCGACGAGCTGGACGAGATCGGCCGCTGGGCACTCCTGAAGCTGATCACCGGCGGGCTCCGGGTCGGGGTGTCCGCCCGGCTCGCCAAGACCGCCGTCGCGCGGCTGGGCGACGAGGAGGTCAACGCGGTCGAGGAAGTCTGGCATGGCCTCGCGGCGCCCTACGAGCCCCTGTTCGACTGGCTGGAGGGACGCGGTCCCGTGCCCGCCTTCGAGGATCCGGCCCCGTTCCGGCCGGCCATGCTCGCCCATCCGATCGAGGAGGCCGACTTTTCCGGGCTGGACCCGGCCGACTTCCTGATCGAGTGGAAATGGGACGGCATCCGGGTCCAGGCCGCAGCCGGGACGGACAGCGACGGCCGGCATGTGGCGCGGCTTTATTCGCGCACCGGGGAAGACATCTCCGCGGCCTTTCCCGACCTGCTGGAGGCGCTGTCCTTCGAGGGGTCGGTGGACGGGGAGCTGCTGATCGTCCGGGAGGGCCGCGTACAGCCCTTCAACGTCCTGCAGCAGCGGCTCAACCGAAAGGCCGTCACGCCGAAGATGCAGGCGGAGTTTCCGCCCGTCATCCGGCTCTACGATGCGCTGGTGCTGGAGGGCGAGGATCTGAGGACCGAGCCCTTCGCCGAACGCCGGCGCCGGCTGGAAAGCTTCGTCGGCTCTCTTTCCGACGACCGGATCGACCTGTCGCCGCTGGTGCCCGCATCGAGCTGGCAGGCGGTCGCCGACGCGCGCGGCGATCCGGCTTCGGCCGGGGCGGGAGACGACGCCGACGCGGTTGAAGGCGTGATGATCAAGCGTGCCGACAGCGTTTACGTTCCCGGCCGGCCGAAGGGGCTGTGGTTCAAGTGGAAGCGCGATCCGTTCAGCGTCGACGCCGTGCTGATGTACGCCCAGCGCGGCCACGGCAAGCGCTCATCCTTCTATTCCGACTACACGTTCGGGGTCTGGCGCGAAGCCGAAGAGGGCGGCGACGAACTCGTGCCCGTGGGCAAGGCCTATTTCGGGTTCACCGACGCCGAACTGAAGCAGATCGACGCGTTCGTCCGCCGCAACACGCTGAACCGGTTCGGTCCGGTGCGGGAGGTCGTCCACGACGCCGCCGAAGGGCTGGTGCTCGAGATCGCCTTCGAAGGGCTCAACCGCTCCACCCGGCACAAGTCCGGCCTCGCGATGCGCTTTCCCCGGGTGGCGCGGCTCAGATGGGACAAGCCGCCCGGCGAGGCGGACCGGATCGAGACGCTGGAGGCGCTGCTGCCGAAGGCGTGACGGAAGACGGCCCCGTTGGTCCGCTCAACCCGAGCGGTGAGCGCGGCGAAGCCAGCGCGCGACCACGCGCCGGCCGGCCAAGAGGCGCGGAGCGCAGCGACCGGGATGAAAGAACCGGTCGTGCCCGCGCAGCCGTCGCGCAAAGCGCGACTCGGGTGAGCGAAAAAATCACAACTCCAGCGCGTCGAGGCCGGCTTCGAGATGGTCCGCCAGAAGCGGCATCGACATCAGATAGTGGGAGGTCGAACCTTCGGCGCGCTCCATGGCCTCCGTCCGGGCCTGGTCGAATTCCGCGGCCTCGAAATCCCCCCGGCCGATCCAGGTGACGGCAACGAGGTCGGCGGCTTCGTCGACATTGAGATCGTCGATCAGCTCCTTCAGCTCCTCCTCGGTCAGGTTGCCCTCTTCTTCCTCCTCCAGACCGTCGTGGGCATGACTGCGCTCGAGGGTGTCGGGGTCGAACTCGGTGTCGTGCTCGCCGCCGTCGGTGTAGGTGTCGGTGACCTCGGCGGAGATCGTCCGGGCCTTCTCGACAAGGCTGCGGATGGTATCTGGGGAAATGGTCAGCTCGACGGCCATCTCGGTGTCCTTTCTCGGCTCGACGGTCTGGATCGTCCGACAGATTGCAGGCCGGCGGCGCACTGGCAAGATGGTGCGCCACCCGGGGGCGTGGACGGGCGGAGCGGCAGGTCGCCGCGGCTCAGCTTGACCGCGCCCAACGAAAGGGCTACCTAACCGGTTCCACCGATCCTGAGCGATCACCAAGACGAAGCCGACCCGGGCCGGATCCGGGAGGCCACCACCCGCCAGCGAGTTTCGCCCGCGGGTGCGTTTTGCGTTGGTCGGTCGACGATCTTCACCGATCGGTCGGGGAGCGAACGGAGCGAGGACCGATGTTCGATAGCCTGAGCGACCGCCTGAGCGGCATATTCGACCGGCTGACCCGGCGCGGCTCGCTGTCGGCCGAGGACGTCGACGCGGCGCTGCGCGAGATCCGCCGCGCGCTGCTGGAAGCCGACGTCGCGCTGGAAGTGGTGCGCCCGTTCGTGGAGCGCATCAAGGAGAAGGCCGTCGGCGTCGAGATCATCCGCTCGGTGACGCCCGGCCAGATGGTCGTGAAGATCGTCCACGACGAACTCGTCGCCACCCTCGGCGAAGAGGCCGTGCCGATCGATCTCCATGCGACCCCGCCGGTCGCGGTGATGATGGTCGGCCTGCAGGGTTCCGGTAAGACCACCACCACCGCCAAGATCGCCAGGCGCTTCACCACCCGCGACAAGCGCAAGGTCCTGATGGCTTCGCTGGACACCCGCCGCCCGGCGGCGATGGAACAGCTCAAGGTGCTCGGCGAGGAAAACGGCATCGAGACGCTCAAGATCGTGCCGGGCCAGACCCCGACCCAGATCGCCGAGCGCGCCATGACCGCCGGCCGCCTCGGCGGCTACGACGTGGTCATCCTCGACACCGCCGGCCGGCTGCATGTCGACGAAGCGCTGATGCACGAGATGGCCGACATCAAGCGCATCGCGGATCCCCACGAGATCCTGCTGGTGGCCGACGCGCTCACCGGTCAGGACGCCGTCAAGGTGGCGCGCTCCTTCGACGAGCGCGTCGGCGTCACCGGCATCGTGCTGACCCGTGTCGACGGCGACGGCCGCGGCGGCGCAGCACTCTCCATGCGCGCCGTCACCGGCAAGCCGATCAAGCTGATCGGTGTCGGCGAGCGCGCCGACGCGCTGGAGGATTTCTATCCCAAGCGCATCGCCGACCGCATCCTGGGCATGGGCGACATCGTCTCGCTGGTGGAGAAGGCGGCCGCCAACATCGACCAGGAACAGGCCGAGGCGATGGCCAAGAAGCTGCAGAAGGGCAGCTTCGACCTGGAAGATCTCAAGAGCCAGCTCCAGCAGATGGAGAAGCTCGGCGGCCTCTCCGGGCTGATGGGCATGATGCCCGGCGTCGGCAAGGCGCGGAAGCAGATGGAAGCCGCCGGTGTGGACGACAGGATCGTCAAGCGCCAGGTCGCCATCATCAATTCCATGACCCCGAAGGAACGGCGCAAGCCGGAGCTGATGAAGGCCAGCCGCAAGAAGCGCGTGGCGGCCGGCTCGGGCACCCGGGTCGAGGAGGTCAACAAGCTCCTCAAGATGCACCGCCAGATGGCGGACATGATGAAGTCCATGGGCAAGAAGAAGGGCGGCCTTGCGGGCATGCTCGGCGGCATGGGCGGAATGGGCGGTGGCGGCGGCGCCCCGCAGATGGATCCGGCGGAGCTGGAGAAGCTGGCCAGGCAGGGTGGCATGCCCGGCGGCGGCGGCCTGCCCCCCGGCATGCCGAAGCTTCCCGGCGGCGGCTTTCCCGGCGCTCCGGGCGGCCTTCCGGGACTTCCCGGCGCGGGCGGCGGCCGCTTCAAGCAGAAGAAGCGCTGACCCCGGCTCCCGACGCCTGACGATTTGAATTCAACCGATCCACAGACAGACAGACCATAGAAAAGGACGAACCATGTCTCTCAAGATCCGACTTTCCCGCGGCGGCGCCAAGAAGCGCCCGTACTACCGTATCGTCGTTGCCGACGCCCGCGCCCCGCGCGACGGCCGCTTCATCGAGAAGGTCGGCACCTTCAATCCGCTGCTTCCGAAGGACAGCACCGAGCGCTTCACTCTCGTGGAAGAGCGCGTGAAGCACTGGCTCGATGCCGGCGCGGAACCCACCGACCGCGTGTTGCGCCTGCTCGACGCCGCCGGCATCAGGTCGCGCCCGTCGCGCAACAACCCGAACAAGGGTCAGCCGGGCAAGAAGGCCCAGGAGCGCAACGAGGCGCGCCGTCAGGCCGAAGCTGCCGCCGCCGAAGCTGCCGCTGAGCCGGCGGCCGAGCCGGCCGGCGAGGAAGCCGCCGCCGAATAAGGCGGCTTTCGCCCGCCGATCCGCGCGAGGCCGACACGATGGGCAAGCGGCGCCCCCAGCGTCCTGCAGACGGGCCGGCGGCCAATCCGGCGGCCTACGTGGCGCTCGCCGAGATCGGCGCGGCCCACGGAGTGCGGGGTGCCGCCCGCATCCGCATCTTCGCGGAAGACCCGGACCTCCTGACGGAGTGCGGACCGCTGCGGCTGGCCGACGGCCGGCCGCTCGCGATCGCCGCCATCGAGGCCCAGGGCAACAAGATCGTCGCCCGCTTCGAAGGCGTCGCCGATCGCACCGAAGTGGAAGCCCTGCGCAACCAGACCCTCTATCTCGCACGCGAGATGCTGCCCGACCTCGACGACGAGGACACGTTCTACCACGTCGATCTGATCGGCCTTGACGTGGTCGATACCGACGGCACCGCGCTTGGTCGGGTGCGCACGGTGCAGGATTTCGGTGCCGGCGACCTGATCGAGGTCGAACGAACGGAGGGCAAGAGCGTCTTCGTGCCGTTCACGCTGGCCTGCGTGCCGACCGTCGATCTGGCGGCCGGCCGCATCGTCGTCGAGCCACCGGTCGGCCTGCTCGAGGATGGCGGCGACGCGGACGAGGACGCGGAGACGGAGGACGACGCGTGAGCTTCCGCGCCACGGTGCTCACGCTCTACCCGGACATGTTCCCCGGTCCGCTCGGCGTCTCGCTCGCCGGGCGCGCGCTCGCCGAAGGCACCTGGGCGCTGGACGCGGTCGATATAAGGGACTTCGCGACCGACCGGCACCGCAGCGTCGACGACACCCCCGCCGGCGGCGGTCCCGGCATGGTCATGCGTGCCGACGTGCTGGCCCGTGCGATCGACGCCGCACCGGCCGCGACCGATCACCCGCGCCTGCTGATGAGCCCGCGCGGCAAGCCGCTCACCCAGGACGACGTCAAGCGCTACGCCGGCGGCTCCGGCGTGACCATCCTCTGCGGCCGCTTCGAAGGCGTCGACGAGCGGGTCATCGAGGCGCGCGGCCTCACCGAAGTCTCCATCGGCGACTACGTGCTGTCCGGCGGCGAGATCGCCGCCATGGTCCTGCTCGACGCCGTCGTCCGTCTGCTGCCCGGCGTCATGGGTGCGGCCGATTCCGCCCACGAGGAGAGCTTCGAGGACGGGCTGCTGGAATATCCCCAGTACACCCGCCCGGCCGAGTGGGAAGGCCGGAGCATCCCGCCCGTCCTGCTCTCCGGCGATCACGGCAAGGTCGCCCGCTGGCGCCGGGAACAGGCGGAAGTGCTGACCCGCGCCCGCCGGCCGGACCTGATCGAGCGCGCCTCCCGCTCTGACGGGCGTTCGCGGGACTGACCCCCCGTCGCGGCTCCCGAGCACCCCGGCTCCTTCCGCTTGAACGCCGCCCCGGCTTTTCCCATATTTCCAATCAGGCGCGGACGCCGCAGTCGGGTCCGCTCCAGGAGTCGCTTTGTCGAAAGGACTTGAACGCCATGTCGCGTTTGACGACGTTTTCGAGCCCGTTCCTGCTCGGGTTCGACGATATCGAGCGCGTGCTCGACCGGGTGTCGAAAGCCGCCAATGACGGCTATCCGCCCTACAACATCGAACGTCTTCCCGACGGCGACGACCGGGGAGACATCCTGCGCATCACGCTCGCAGTCGCCGGCTTCCGGCGCGACCAGCTGGACGTGACGCTGGAGGAGAATCAGCTCGTCATTCGCGGCCGTCAGATCGACGACGACAGCGGCCGGGAGTTCCTCCACCGCGGCATCGCGGCCCGCCAGTTCCAGCGCACGTTCGTCCTCGCAGAGGGGATCGAGATCCGCAGCGCGGAACTGAAGGACGGGCTCCTGTCGATCGACCTCATCCGCCCGGAGCCGGAGCGGATCGTGCGCAAGATCGACATCACCGCCCACGACTGACGCGCGCTTGCGCTCACCGACGATTTCGGCCCGATCCGGGCCGCGACCTGGTCTCCCGGACCCTGCCGCAACCGCGCGCAGCACCGGGCTACCGTGCCCGCCGCATGACGGGGGCAGCGCCGAGCCGGTCTCATGAGACGGCGGCGCCATTTTGGAAGGAGTAACGGTATGAACCGCACGTTTGACACCACAGACGACACCAAGGCGGCCCTCTCCCAGGAAGCCCTCGCCGAGCTGGGCGGCGGCCAGGTGGCCTACATGAAGCCGCTGAACGGCGACGAGGTGAGATCGCTGTTCCCGGATGCGCCCCAGCTCTCCCACGACCACAAGCTCTGGGCGCTCCTGTCGGCTGACGGCACGCCGATCATGCTGTCGGATTCCCGCGAGGCGGTCATCGCCAACGCCCAGCAGAACGACCTGCACATGGCGACGGTGCACTGACATCGGTTACGAACGGGGAGCTCACCCTTCCTTTTTGTTCGACGCAACCCCCATCTCGACGCCGCCGGCTTTCCGGCGGCGTTTTTTTTGTGCGCGACCCGGCCGACCCTTGGCACGCGGAGCCGGTTCAAGATCGCATGCCCAGCAAGAGAACACGCGATAAGGGAATTATAATGAAATAATACAACTAATACGGTATACTTTCCTATCTCGCCGCGACGGCGCCGGTAGGGACATCTCCCCGGCGACGCCACCATGGCGGGACAGGGAGGGGCTGATGATCGCTGTCGCCGTACTCGTGTTCGTACTCGCCGCCCTGCTCGGCTGCTCCGGCTTCTACCTGGTCCGTCAGGTGCGGCGCGACATGCCCGGTCTGCTGAAGCCGTCCAAGACGCTGTTGGCCCTGGCCACCGTCGTGTTTGCCGGGCTCCTGCTGGCCACCGTCGCCGGCTTCCTGTTCCAGCTCCATCCGCGGATCGGCGGGCATTTCTGGTACATGTACCTGTTCGCGGATTCCGACATCGGATACGCGCTCTATCTCGGCCTTCTTTTCGGCATTGCCTTCGGCTTCTGGTCCGCCTTCCTGCTCGTTCCTCCGCAGACGCGGGACGACATCGACATTCGGGCCCACGACAGGTGGCGGACAGGCCTCATTGTGATCCTCGTGGCCACGTTCGTCGCGCCGGCGGCGGGTCAGGTCCTGGACCGGATCACCCAGATCGGCTCGCCCACCCTCGGCGTATCGATCGCCATGGCGCCGAGCCGGCAGGAAACCCGCCGCGAGCTCTCTTCGGTGCTGCCGGCCGGCACGGACACGAGCGAATTCCGGATGTCGCCGCTCAGCCGCGCCCATCACTACGCCGACAGCATGATTCCCCTGATTCCGCAGACCATACGGAGTGATCCGTTCTATATTTATCTGCTGACCGGCAAGATCACGCACAATCAGCTCTTCGAAGCCAGTATCGACCGGAACCGAAATGAACAGATCGGGAAGTGTATTTCCCACCTGGTCCATCTGACGTCGGATCCGACAGAAGTACACGATGCCTTCGGCGACCTACTGCATCGGCTCCGTCACCGACTTATGGACGCCAATGGCATCCTCGATGATGGGATCGGCGAGTGGATCTTTAACCCGCCAGCGATCCACGTCACCAACGCCGCCGCTCGGAGAAAAGAAGCCTTCGGGAAACTGGATGCCGCCGACGCCCACACCACCCGTGAGACATGCCGGCGCTACGCGCAGGGAGCCTTCACCCGGTGGCCGTTCCGGGCTCAGTCCGTAAGCACCCACGCAGCGACGAGCCTCTATCAGACCATGCTGATCGCGTTCGCGCTCAGCACCACAGGCGCCCACGAAGCCGCAATTCGGACCATGGCCGAATGGATCAAGGCAGCGACGGAGAATGGGCGCGATGATGATCTTTCACGGGACTGGGCGCTGGTGCGGGCAAAACAGTATCTCTATGTCAGCCTCGCCTCCGATGAGTTCGAGGCAGCCAGCTTCAAACTGCTGAAAGATCTTCTGGTCGATATCGAGCGCCTGTTGGCGGCCAGTCCCTATTATCCGGCCGGCCGCTTTCTGAGCAATCAGGAACTCTGGACATCGGACACCGCCTGCCGGACTTTGGAAGGCATCGAGAGCGCGTTTGAAGAACAAGACGGAAAGGCTCGGTCCGCATGGGTCGAACTTGAAGCCGGTGGGGCGGCTCCGTTCTTGCCGCAGCAGGCGGCCGCGCGTCTCGTCCTCAGCTATATCAGTTTCTCCAACCTGTACGTCATGAGCGCCTTTTCGGAAGACGTGCTCGATGCGTCAGCGCTCGGGCAGGCTCGTCGGAATGCCGCCCTGCCGGACTGCTTCTACAAGATCGCGCTGACCAATCCGCAACTGGCCGCCCCGCTACGGGGGAAGATCCACCGGATCTACGGTTACATCCTGCTTCAGCTTGCGGAAAAGCCGGGTCAGCTGCTGCATGGCGCGACGACATCAAGAAAGCAGGCAATCAGAGAGGCGTTCCGCCAGCTGTCGCTGGCGCGTGAGCATTTGGAACTGGCTCAGACGATTGCCGAAAGCCGAGCAAAACGCTCGTCCGACAAAGAGGAACCCCCGGAGTGGTACCGGATGGTGGTCCGGAACGAAGGCGATTACAAACTCGAAATCGACCGGCTGGACAGCCTCATCGCCCTGGTCAACGACGAAATCAACTGATCCTGCCGGACGTCCGGGGCCAGCGCGTATTCAGGCGCACCGCTTCGGGCAACCCGGGCCCGGGCGCTCAGCCACTTGAGGATTTCGATTTAGAGCCGCTCTTTGGCGCTCGGGTGAGTGCATCCGAGCTGTATGGGCGTCAGGACCGAAAGGCTCCAGAGCCGATGCCCGCCCTCGTTCCCGTCCAGATCGGACCGGATCTGGACGGGCAGTGCGCGCGCAAGCCCCTTTCCAGAGGCCCCGCTGAGAAGAGCGTTGGTGAGTGCGGAGGACCTGAACGGGCCCCCCCGGGGCCGCGGCATCATGCCGAAGCCCAATCGCTGGGCCCCCCCGCGCGTCACCCGGACGGCTCTCATAAGGGCGGGTCAGAATATCTGGCGCTTGAGAGAAACGCCCCGCCCTACGGCAGAACGGCGGTCGCCAGGGCGGCGGTCGTCGGGGCGAAAAGAGCGGCGGCGACGGCAACGAACAGAACCAGGCGCATCTCATCTCTCCATTCGCTCGCACGGCGCGCCAGGGCAGCCACCGCCGAGCAGTGTCAACGGAAAGAGGCAGTCCACCTCGCCACTTGGCCACGCAAGCGCGGAGGTGAACGACGCTAACTCCGTCGATATGAACACAATTCCATATACGTCATCCGAACCGTCAACGCAACCATTGCAGGCAGTTACCACAACCTAACACAACCCATAAGAGCGGAACCTGACGCGCGGCTGGCCTCGCTGCCGCTGCGGCCCATATGCACGTCGTCCGTTATCCGGAAACGGCGCCACCCGACGCAGACATCACCGCCCGCGCGGCCCTTACGCCGCCGCGCTCTCCCCGGCCGCCACGATCTTCACGATCTGGCGCATGATTTCCGACAGCTGGAAATCCTTCGGGGTGTAGACCGCCGCCACGCCGCGGGCCTTCAGGGTTTCTGCGTCTTCCGCCGGGATGATGCCGCCGACCACGACCGGAACGTCGTCGAGGCCGGCCTTGCGCATCCGGTCCATCACCTCGCCGACCAGCGCCAGGTGCGAGCCCGACAGCACCGACAGCCCGACCACGTGGACGCCCTCCTCCAGGGCTGCGTTCACGATCTCCGCCGGGGTCAGCCGGATGCCCTCGTAGACCACCTCCATCCCGCAGTCGCGGGCGCGCATGGCGATCTGCTCGGCGCCGTTGGAATGGCCGTCGAGCCCCGGCTTGCCGACCAGGAATTTCAGCCGCCGGCCGAGCCGCTCGGACACGGCATCGACCTCGGCGCGGATGTCGGCGAGCTCCGCACTTGTCGTGCGCGCCGCCTGGCCCACACCCGTCGGTGCCCGGTACTCGCCGAAGACGCGCCTGAGCCGCTCGCCCCATTCGCCGGTGGTGACGCCGGCTTTGGCGCAGGCCACCGACGGCTCCATGATGTTGCTATCCTCCCGGGCCGCCGCCTCCAGGTCGGCAAGCGCCCGGGCCACCGCCACCTCGTCGCGGCTCTCGCGCCAGGCGTTGAGGCTGTCGATCGCCTCCGCCTCGACGGTCTCCGGCACGGTCATCACCGCTCCCGCGCCGGTGGTCAGCGGCGAAGGCTCGCTCTCGGTGTAGCGGTTGACGCCCACGACCACCTGCTCGCCGGCCTCGATGGAGGCGAGCCGGCGGCCGTTGGATTCCACCAGCTGTTGCTTCATGTAGCTGGATTCGATCGCCGCGACTGCGCCGCCCATCGCCTCGATGCGGGCCAGTTCCTCCTTCGCCGCCGCCTTCAGCTCGTCGACCTTGGCCTCGACCACCACGGAGCCGTCGAACAGGTCGCCATACTCCAGAAGGTCGGTCTCCAGCGCCAGGATCTGCTGGGCGCGCAGGCTCCACTGCTGATCGAACGGACGCGGCAGCCCGAGCGCCTCATTCCAGGCCGGCAGCTGGACGGCACGGGCCCGGGCGGTCTTGGACAGCGTCACCGCCAGCATCTCGATCAGGATGCGGTAAACGTTGTTCTCCGGCTGGCTCTCCGTCAGCCCGAGCGAATTGACCTGCACCCCGTAGCGGAACCGGCGGTATTTGGGATCCTCGACCCCGTAGCGGGTCTCGCAGATCTCGTCCCAGAGCTCCACGAACGCCCGCATCTTGCAGACCTCGGTCACGAAGCGCAGTCCGGCGTTGACGAAGAAGGAGATCCGGCCGACCGCCTGGGGAAACTCCTCCGGAGGGATCGCACCGGAGTCCCGCGCGGCATCCAGCACGGCGATCGCGGTGGCCAGCGCGAAAGCCAGCTCCTGGGTCGGCGTCGCGCCGGCCTCCTGCAGATGGTAGGAGCAGACGTTGATCGGGTTCCATTTCGGCGCCTCGCGCCCGGTCCAGGCGATCACGTCGGTGATCAGGCGCAGCGACGGCGCCGGCGGAAACACGTAGGTCCCGCGCGAGAGATATTCCTTGATGATGTCGTTCTGGGTCGTGCCGGTCAGTTTCGTCCGGTCCGCGCCGGTCTCGTCGGCGACGGCGACATAGAGCGCCAGCAGCCACGCCGCCGTGGCGTTGATCGTCATCGACGTGTTCATCTGGTCGAGCGGGATCTGATCGAACAGCGCCCGCATGTCGCCGATGTGCGCGATCGACACGCCGACCTTGCCGACCTCCCCCCTGGCCAGCGCGTGATCCGGATCGTAGCCGGTCTGGGTCGGCAGGTCGAAGGCGACCGACAATCCCGTCTGCCCCTTGGCCAGATTGGACCGGTACAGCTCGTTGGACGCCTTCGCCGAGGAATGGCCGGCATAGGTCCGGAAAATCCACGGCTTGTCCCGGGTCCCCGCCTGGCTGGCATTGCCACTCATCGCACACCTCCCCTTGTGTCCGTACCGCACCGGCCGGATCTCGATACCCGAGTACCCCAGACCACTGTGCGGCGCATCAAATCTTGGGACAACCCACCTTCCGGCGCAACATGAGCGCGACTGCTCATGGTCGATTCGGGCCTTGGTTGCCGGCACCCGCTCGTGCCACGATCCTGGGAAGAAGAAAAAACCACCACTGGACACGGGAATATTGCACTGCAATATAAACGTGATGCAGTCGACAGGGAGGAACATGATGTCGATCGCTGAGGCGAACGCCCACAAAGACCTGTACGAGATCGGAGAGATCCCGCCGCTCGGCCACGTGCCGGAAAAGATGTACGCCTGGACGATCCGAAGGGAGCGTCACGGCCCGCCGGACACCTCCATGCAGATCGAGGTGGTTCCGACCTGGGAGCTGGACAGCCACGACGTCCTGATCCTGGTGATGGCCGCCGGCGTGAACTACAACGGCATCTGGGCGGCGCTCGGCCAGCCGATCTCGCCCTTCGACGGCCACAAGCAGCCCTATCACATCGCCGGGTCGGACGCGTCCGGCATCGTCTGGGCGGTCGGCTCCAGGGTCACCCGCTGGAAGGTGGGCGACGAGGTCGTGGTTCACTGCAACCAGGACGACGGCGACGACGAGGAGTGCAACGGCGGCGATCCGATGTTCTCGCCGTCCCAGCGCATCTGGGGCTACGAGACGCCGGACGGCGGCTTCGCCCAGTTCGCGCGGGTGCAGTCGCGCCAGCTCATGCCCCGCCCCCGGCATCTCACCTGGGAGGAGTCGGCCTGCTACACGCTGACGCTGGCCACCGCCTACCGGATGCTCTACGGCCACGCGCCGCACACCCTCAAGCCGGGCGACAACGTCCTGGTCTGGGGCGCCTCCGGAGGTCTCGGCGTGTTCGGTGTGCAGCTGTGCGCGGCCGCCGGCGCCAACGCCATCGGCGTGATCTCCGACGAGGACAAGCGCGATTACGTTCTGAGCCTGGGCGCGCGCGGCGTGATCAACCGCAAGGAGTTCAACTGCTGGGGCCAGCTGCCGAAGGTGGGCAGCGAGGAATACGGCGAGTGGGCCAAGGAGGCGCGGCGCTTCGGCAAGGCGATCTGGGACATCACCGGCAAGGGCAACAACGTCGACATCGTGTTCGAACATCCCGGCGAGGCCACGTTCCCGATCTCCACGTTCGTGGTGAGGCGCGGCGGCATGGTCGTGTTCTGCGCCGGTACCAGCGGGTTCAACATCACCTTCGACGCCCGCTATGTCTGGATGCACCAGAAGCGCATCCAGGGCTCGCACTTCGCGCATCTGAAGCAGGCCACCGAGGCGAACCGGTTCGTGATCGGCCAGCGCGTCGACCCGTGCATGAGCGAGGTCTTCCCCTGGGCCCAGATCCCGCGGGCCCACACCAAGATGTGGAAGAACGAGCACGCCCCCGGCAACATGGCCGTTCTGGTCAACGCGCCGACCACGGGCCTTCGCACCTTCGACGACGTCCTGGAGGCGGGCCGGCAGGCGGCGTGACCATCGTCCCGGCGAAGGCCCCCTCCTCGAGGACCGGGCCGGGTCGATCAGGTGTTTCCACCTGATCGCAAATGGCTTTACGCTCGCGCTATCGCCGGGACGGTTTCCCTATGACGCCGTCTCGCGCCGTTCGATCGCCGTATCCGACGACAGCCGAACAGGACCCCGCATCATGACCAGCCCCTCTTCCGCCCTTGCGCTCGCCGGCGCAATCGCCCTGTCATCGCTCGCGCTTGGCCCGGCCAGCGCGGCCGACGGAACCTGCGAGCTCGACCGGCCGGTCATGTTCGCCGGCCTCGACTACCAGTCCGCCGCCTTCCATACCGAGGTCGCCAAGTTCATCACCGAGCACGGCTACGACTGTGCCGTGGACGATCTTCCCGGCTCGACCATTCCGCTGATCAACGGCATGGCCCGCGGCGACATCGACATCGTGATGGAGATCTGGACCGCCAATCCGGCCCAGGCCTGGGTCGACGCCCAGGAACGCGGCGAAGTCGTCGCTCTCGGCACCACCTTCCCCGACGCCGAAGAGGGTTGGTACGTCCCGACCTATCTCGTCGAAGGCGGGGAGGCTCCCGCTCCGAACCTGAAGCGGGCGTCCGATCTCCCCGAATACGCCGCCATGTTCGAGGACCCGGAGGAGCCGAGCAAGGGCCGCTTCTATAACTGCCCGGCCGGCTGGCAGTGCGAGATCGTCAACACCAAGAAGCTCACCGCCTACGGGCTGACGTCGTCCTACACCAATTTCCGCCCCGGCACCGGCGCCGCCCTCGTCGCGGCCGTGGAATCGGCCTATCTGCGCAAGAACCCGATCCTGTTCTACTACTGGACGCCCACCGCGCTGATGGGCAAGTACGACTTCGTCAAGCTTCAGGAGCCGGAGTTCAACCAGGAGATCTGGGACGAGATGCTGGAAAGCGACGACCCGGACGCGGCAACCGCCTATCCGGTCAGCAAGGTGATCATCGGGGCCAACAAGACCTTTGCCGAGAGCGCGCCGGAGCTGGCCAAGTTCCTGACCGCCTATTCGATGACCAGCAAGATGACCAGCGCCGCGCTGGCCGACATGGAAGACAACGGCGGCGATGCGGCGGTCGCCGCCGAAGCGTTCCTCAAGGCGAACGAGGACGTGTGGAGCGGATGGGTCCCGCAGGCCGTCGCCGACAAGGTCAAGGCGGCGCTTTAGCGCAACCGACCAGACCGACGTCCCAGATGGCCCCGGCTGGCCCGTGCCGATCGGCGCGGGCCTTTCGGAGTTTCGGACGAGGGCTCCCCGGCCTCGACGCATGACTTCACATGCGGACGCACGGCCATATACTCTTTCCACGCAACCTGCGCGGACATCGCGCCTTCGATCGGGCCGGCCGCGGGCCGATGCCGCGGCGGACGGGCGGTCGGTCCTCGCGCCGACCGTTCCGGTGCTGCCGAAAGGAGATTGCCGTGCTGAAACAAGCTCTCGCGACCGCTCTCGTCGCGGCCCCGTTCGGCCTTCTCGCTGCCGGCACCGCCTCCGCCCAGACGCCGGTCTGCGAGGTCGACCGGCCCGTGGTCTTTGCCGGCCTCGACTGGGATTCCAGCTACTTTCACAACGCCGTCGCCGGGTTCATCCTCGAGCACGGCTACGGCTGCGGCACCGAGACCAGCCCCGGCTCCACCATCCCGCTCCTGAACGCCATGGCCCGCGGCGCCGTCGACATCACCATGGAGATGTGGATCCCGAACGTCCGCGACGTCTGGGATCAGGCTGTGGCGCGCGGACGGGTCGTGGAGGTCGGCGTCAATTTCCCCGACGCCACCCAGAAATGGTACGTCCCGAAATATCTGGTCGAGGGCGACGACGCCCCGGCCGCCGGGCTGACCTCCGTCGAGGACCTGGCGAAGTACAAGGACGTCTTCGCCGACCCGGAAGAGCCGGACAAGGGGCGCTTTTTCAACTGCATTCTCGGCTGGGGGTGCGAGGTCATCAACACCAAGAAGCTGCACGCCTACGGCCTGGACGACAGCTATACCAACGTCCGGCCGGGCACGGGCGCGGCCCTGTCCGCGGCGATCGAGAGCCATATCCAGCGCAACCAGCCGATCGTCTTCTACTACTGGGGGCCCACCTGGGTGCTCGGCAAGTTCGCCGACCGGATCGTCGCGCTGGATGAGCCCGACTACGATCCGAAAATCTGGAGCGCGCTGATAGCCGCCTCGAATCCGGAGGACGTGGACAAAGCCACGGCCTATCCGCTTGTCGAGGTCTCCATCGCCGTCAGCACGGAGTTTCAGGAAGTCGCGCCGAAGATCGTGGAATTCCTGTCCAACTACCAGACCACCAACGAGATGGTCTCCGAGGCGCTCGCCTATATGCGCGACAACAACGCCACCGCCGACGAAGCCGCGATCCATTTCCTGCAGCAGAACCCCGACATCTGGACGGGCTGGGTGCCGGACGAGGTGGCGGCGACGGTGAAGACCGCCCTGGAACAGACCTGAGCATCGCCGCAGGCAACGGGCACCCGACCCGCAGGGGTCTGGCCGCAGCCGGCCCCTGTTTTCGTATCCGAACCGCCGCAGTGCCTCCTGCCAACCTCCGACGGATGTGATCCATGAACCAGGAAGCCTTCTTTCTCGGCGAGAATGTCGGCCGCACGATCCGGCAGGCGACCAACGATCTCGTCACCTTTCTGGTGGTGAACTACGGCGACTTCTTCGAGGCGATCTCCGATTCGCTGCTGACCGTTCTGGTCGCGCTGGAGCAGGTGCTGCGCACGTCGCCGGCCTGGCTGGTGATCCTGGTGATCGGCTGCATCGCCTACGCCGCCAGCCGCCGCCTTCTTCTCTCCGTCGCCATGATGGCCATGATGTGGTTCATCGGCACGCTGGGCCTGTGGGAGCAGGCGATGCAGACGGTCGCCATCATGCTGGTCTCGGTCGGGCTCGGCATCCTCATCGGCGTCCCGCTCGGCGTGCTGTCGGCGCGCTCCGACGCGATGCGGACAGTGCTCAACCCGCTCCTCGACCTGATGCAGACGATCCCGAGCTTCGTCTACCTGATCCCGGCCGCCATGCTGTTCGGGCTCGGCAAGGTGCCGGCGATCCTGGCCACGGTCATCTACGCCACTCCGCCCCTGATCCGGCTAACCGACCTCGGCATCCGCATGGTCGACAGCGAAGTGATCGAGGCCAGCCGGGCGTTCGGCGCGACCCGGTGGCAGATGCTGCGCGGCGTCCAGATCCCGCTGGCCCTTCCCTCCATCATGCAGGGCATCAACCAGACCACCATGATGGCGCTGGCGATGGTGGTCATCGCCTCGATGATCGGCGCGCGCGGGGTCGGCGAGACTGTGCTGGTCGGGCTGCAGCGCAACGATTCCGGCCAGGGCCTCGTCGGCGGGCTCGCCATCGTCATCCTGGCCGTGGTCTTCGACCGGATCAGCCAGTCGATCGGCGCCCGGGCCCAGGCCTATCGGAATGTGGCCGGCGGCTAGGCCATGCACAGAGGCCCGTCCCTCCCCGTCTCCACCCCGACACGGCTCACCGACGAAGAGACAAGGCCGGCCCCATGGCGCTGATCGAAGTCGAGCACATCACCAAGATCTTCGGCCCGAACCCGAAGCAGGCGCTTGCCCGGGTCAGGCAGGGTCTCGGCAAGGACGCGCTTCTCGCCGAGACCGGCCACACGCTCGGGATCGACGACGTGTCGCTGTCGATCGAACGCGGCCAGATCTTCGTCATCATGGGCCTTTCCGGCTCGGGCAAGTCGACGCTGATCAGGCATTTCAACCGGCTGATCGATCCGACCGACGGCACGATCCTCGTCGACGGCAAGGACGTCATGGCCCTCGGCAACCGGGAATTGGAGGATTTCCGTCGCCGACGCATGAGCATGGTGTTTCAGCGCTTCGGGCTGATGCCCCACCGCACCGTCCTCCAGAACGTCGCCTACGGGCTGGAGGTGCGCGGCCTCGGCCGGGCGGAGCGGCAGCGTCAGGCGAAGGAATGGGTCGAAGCCGTCGGCCTGTCCGGCTTCGAGAACCAGTTTCCGAGCCAACTGTCCGGCGGCATGCAGCAACGCGTCGGGCTCGCCCGCGCGCTCGCCACCGACGCCGACATCCTTCTGATGGACGAGGCCTTCTCCGCCCTCGATCCGCTGATCCGCAGCCAGATGCAGGACCAGCTCGTCGCCCTTCAGGCCAGGCTCGGCAAGACCATCGTCTTCATCACCCACGATCTGGACGAGGCGCTCAAGATCGGCGACCGGATCGCCATCCTCAAGGACGGCCAACTGTCCCAGGTCGGTCGGCCCGCCGAGATCCTGCTTAGCCCCGCCGACGACTATGTCCGCGCCTTCGTGCGCGACGTGAACCGGGCGCGCGTTCTGACCGTCGACGTGGTGATGAAACCGCCGCAGCATCGCATCACCGAGGAAAACCTGGAGCGCGCCCTCGCCGACATGCGCCGGATGGGGGCGGACTACGGCTATGCGGTCGACGGCGACAGCTATCGCGGCATCGTCACCCAGGATGCGGTCAAAGCCGCGATCGACGAGCCGAACGGCGCCCGGACCACATGGGACGTGGCCCAGGGCCACCCCGTCCTCAACCAGACCGATCCTCTGGAAGTCGCGCTGCCCACGACGCTCGAGGCCGCCTACCCGGTCGCCGTCGTCGACGAGGCCGGACACCTGAGGGGCGTCGTCTCCTCGGCGAACATGTCGGATGTCCTCGCCCCACCCGAAGATGACGTCCCGCCGGAACCCGTCGCCCCCGGCGGTACGGCGGGCTCTGCCGCGATGCGGACCGGCTGACCCCTGCCGACCGGTCCGTTGTCCTGAATCCGGGCCGCGCGAAACGCCTGCGGGCGCCTGGCGATGCCATATCCCCGCCGCGTTCTGTTGCACATTGCCCGCCGGTTCGCGGAAGATCCGCACCTGGGGATTCGGATTGCCTGGCCCGCGCGGTTGCGGTCACCGTCTCCCCGCCCGCCGCGCCTCGGGTTGAGGAACCCAGGCCTACAGAGCCGGACGGTCGGTCTTCACGACGGCCCAAGCTTGGATTGTGTCATGCGCTCGAGCCTTCGCAGCCTGTCGGGCCTTTTCCTCGTCTGCGCGGTGCTCGGGTCGTGGTCCGTCGCCGCACTCGCCCAGGGCAGTTCGCCGGTAACCCAGGCGCCCGACCAGGTGCCCCAGGTCCTCTCGCCGCTCAACCAGTCCGAGCCATCGGGCCAGGCCGACCAGGCGGCGGAGACCGGGGACGCCGGGAACGGCACGACGACGCCGGCCACGCCCCATCCCGGCACCCAGGGCGGCGAGCCGGTCGCTCCCGCAAATGTCGATCCGGCCGACCAGGCCCTGGTCGACAGCTGGCGCACGCAGCTCGACCAGATCGGCTCGAGCCTTAACAACAGCAATCTCAGCGACGAGGCGCTCGTCGACCTGCGCCGGACAGCAGCCACCCTGCGCGACCAGATCACCCCGCTGATAGACAGGCTGCAGCCGCGGGCGAACGCCCTGCAGGCGCGGCTGGACGAACTCAACCTGCCGGCGGAGCAGAGCGCCCTGGAGCCGGAGACGCTGCGCAACGAACGCGAAGCCCAGACCCGTCTCCTGGTCGCTCTCGAGGCGATCCTGAAGCAGGCCTATGCGACGCGGCTGCGCGCGGACGAACTGATTGCGACGATCGAGGACCGCCGCCGCCAGCAGTTCGCCGAACGCATCGGCGAACGGCGCCGCAGCATGCTGGACCTCACGCTCTGGCAGGACATCATCGTCGAGACCCCACGCGCGCTGACGAGCCTGAGATATCTGTTCGAAGACTGGAAAGGCCTGGTTCAGGCCCGCAGCGGCTGGCAGCTGGCACTGGCGTCGACCGGCCTTCTGATCTTCGCCATCGTCCTTGCCTGGCCGGTGCGCCGCTACCTCTACCGGATCACCAACCGGGATCCCACGCTGACCAGCGTCTCCAAGCTGTCCATGGCCACCCATGCGGCCGCGATCGCCTCGGTCAATTTCGGCGTCGTGGTGGCCGTGATGCTCGCCCTGTTCGCGATGCTGGAAGGCTTCCAGATGTCGGCCCAGCGCATCGACCAGATGCTGCTTGCCGCGCTTCAGTCGCTTGCGTTGTTCGCGGCGATCCGGGGATTGGCGGTGGCGATCGTGGCCCCGAACCGGCCGGCATGGCGCTTCCTGCCGGTGGCGGATTCGTTCGCCGAGAAGATCATGCACTGGGTGATCCTCTACGGCAGCGTGTTCACGCTCGGCCATTTCATGGTCGCGATGTCCAACGTGCTGGCGCTGCCGCTGCCGGTGGTGCAGGGCGTGCAGGGTCTGTTCGCGGTGCTCACGGCAGCCGCGTCGATGGGCACGCTCCATGCCATCGCGCGCGGTCTGAACCACGATTCCGAAAGCCCGGACGGCGGGTCGATCGCGGTCTGGCGCTGGCTGCTTCCGCCGGCCTGGCTGACGGCGATCGTAGCGCTCCTCGCGCCGTTCGGCGGATACCTGACACTCGGCTGGTTCCTGGTCGGCCAGGTGGTCTGGATCGCGCTCGTCCTCAGCATCCTCTATCTCGCACTGGTCCTCGTTGACGAATTCCTGACGGCGGCATTCCGGCCGGGCACGGCAATCGGCGGCGTCCTGCTGCGCAACCTGCGGCTCAGGCCGGCAACAATCGAGCAGATCGGCGCGATCCTGTCGGGCATCGGCCGCCTCCTGATGATCGCCACCGCGGGGGCACTGCTGCTGACCCCGTTCGGCGTGACGGGCGCCGACCTGATCGGAACCTTCCGGCGCTCCGTCACCGGGCTCAGCATCGGCTCCGTCACCATCTCGCCGGCGGCGATCGTCACGGCGCTCCTGGTGTTCGCGATCGGAATGGTCGCCACCCGCGCCCTGCAGCGATGGCTCGACACGCGCTTCCTGCCGCACACCCGCATGGATGTCGGCCTGAAGACCTCCGTGCGCACGGGTCTCGGCTATCTCGGCGTGATCATGGCCGGCGTGATCGCCTTCTCGGTTGCCGGCTTCAACCTGCAGAACGTCGCGATCATCGCCGGTGCGCTTTCCGTCGGTGTCGGTTTCGGCCTGCAGTCCATCGTCAACAACTTCGTCTCCGGCCTGATCCTTCTGGCCGAACGCCCGATCAAGGCCGGCGACTGGATCGTCGTCGGCGCCGAACAGGGCTACGTGAAGCGCATCAACGTGCGCTCGACCGAGATCGAGACCTTCGACCGGTCGACGGTGATCGTCCCGAACTCCGACCTGATCTCCGGCGTCGTGAAGAACTGGATGCACACCGACACGTCGGGGCGCGTCATCATCGACGTCCGGGTGCCGTTCGATTCCGATCCCGACAAGGTCCACGACCTGCTGCTGGAGGTGGCCGAGACCCATCCGAATGTGCTGGCCTACCCGGAGGCCAAGGTTTACCTGTCCAATTTCGGCGAGTCCGCGCTGGAGTTCCAGATCTTCTGCTATCTCGGCAACGTGGACTACATGCTGAGCGCCAAGTCGGAACTGAGGATGGCCGCCTTCCGCACGCTCAGGGAAAACGGCATCGAGATCCCCTACACAAGGCGGGATCTGCACATACTCGATCTGGAGACGCTGAAGCACCTCATGAAGCCCGAGGACGCCGACGCGGAGGAGGACGAGCCGCCGCGTCAATCGCGCCCGCGCAAGCGCCGCCGCAAGCCGCGCCAGACGCCGCCCGACAGCAGCCAGCCGGCCGAGCCGCTGGACCTGCCCGACGGGGACGGAGATGGCGGCGGCGACGCCGTGTAGCTCAAGACAGCGCAAGCCCGGAGAAAGCCAGGGACGCTTTGATGCGGCCATCCGCACAATCGGGCCGGGATGGTTTTCATGCGCGCATCGACGAAGATCCATAGGGCCGCGCGTCGCGCCGTCGCCGGTGCCGCGATCGCGCTGACGATAGCCGCGACCCCGGCGCTTGCCTGGCCCACCACCGCACCCGCCGATACCGGCGCATCGGCCTCGACAGGACCTGACATCCTGCTGGTCGGCGACGCCTGGGGCGCCCGGCCGGGTCCGGCCTATGGTCCGCCCCGGCCCGGACACCGTCCCCCCGGACCGCCGCCGCCGAACTGGCGGCCGGACCGTCCGGGCTGGTCGATGTACGACAAGCGCGGCGCGGCCGACTGGGGTGCGGCGGTCGCCGCCGGCGCCGTCGGGCTCGATGCGATCGACAACTGGTCGATGCAGAATTCCGGACCGCCGCCCGGCTACTACGATCAGTTGCCCTCATCCTATTCGTCTGAGCCGGACCCGAACGAACTCGGCCCGTCCCACCCCTGGCAGCAGCCCGGCGCGGACGCGATCGGCCCGCCGTCGCCGACGCAGCAGGTGCCCGAACAGAGCGGCTGCTACACCTCCGGCCCGCAGCTCATCTGCCCGAACTACTGACCCGCACCGCCGATCGGCCCACCCGCCCGGTCCGCACGCGCACGTCGCGCGATTTCCGTTCCGGCGCGCCCGCGATTCGGATAATGCTGGCGTCCATCCGATCGGGGACGGCCCGCGCCGCCTCGCTCGCGCCTTCGGGAAGGATCCTCGCATGAATTTCGGCCGCGCCTGCCGTCTTCTGATCGCCGCCACCGGCGTCGCCCTTCTGGCGGCCTGCGCGCAGCCGCCCGAAAAGCCGGCCTTCTATCGCGACCTGGGCACGTCGACCGCCCAGGTGGACGCCGCCTCGGCGCTCGGGCTGATCAACAGCTACCGCACCAACAACGGCCTGGCGCCGCTGACCCTCGATCCGGCCCTCAGCGCGATCGCCCAGGACCAGGCCGACCTTCTGGCCGAGCGCGATAGCATCCAGCTGTCCCTCGCCGGCGAGCGGGCGATCGACGCCCGGCTGAAGGCGGCCGGCTACAGCGCCGCCTCGTCGGTGGAAAGTGTCAGCGCCGGCTACCGGACGGTCGCCGAAGCCTTCTCCGGCTGGCGCGAACTCAAGTCCCACAACGCCAACATGCTGAACCCCGAGGCGACCCGGTTCGGCATCGCCACCGCCTATGCGCCGGCCAGCAAGTACAAGGTCTTCTGGGCGGCGATCTTCGCCGGCCCGCCGGCCGCGCAGCAATAGGCTCGAGATCGCCGATTGCACGCGGAGGACGGACTTTCCATAGTGGATGCCGTGCCATCCGCCTTGTGTCCGATGCCTCCGGGGGCAGAGTCCTGAGAGCCGGATCGCGGGCGAACGACAACAAGAAGAGCGTGCCCGTGACCCTTCTCCCGAACGCGCCGGACTATGACACGCTGGTAGCCCGCTTCCGGTGGCAGGTGCCTGAGGCCTACAACATCGCGGAGGACGTCTGCGACCAGTGGGCGGCCTCCGAGCCCGACCGGACCGCCCTGATCGAGGTCGGCGCCGACGGGTCGCAGCGCAAGGTGTCCTATCTCACCCTGATGCGGCTTTCGAACCGGCTGGCGAACGGTCTCGCCGCCAGCGGCGTGGGAGCGGGCGACCGGGTGGCGGTGTTTCTGCCTCAGGGCCTTGAGGTCGCCGTCAGCCACATCGCCATTTACAAGCTCGGTGCGATCGCGCTGCCGCTGGCCAACGTCTTCGGGCCGGAGGCTATCTCCTTCCGGCTGGCGAACGCCGGCGTCCGGGCAATCGTCACCGACGGCTTCGGGGCGGCGAAGGTCGAGACCATTCGGGAGGGACTGCCGGATCTGGCGCTGGTGATCTCCACCGACGGTGCCGGGCCGGGCAACGCCATCGACTTTGCCGCACTCGTGGATCAGGCCTCGGACCGGTTCGCGACCGCCGGGACCTCGGCCGACGATCCGGCCATGATGATCTACACCTCCGGCACCACCGGTCCGCCGAAGGGCGCCCTGCACGGCCACCGCGTCCTGCTCGGCCACATCCCGGGCGTGCAGATGCACCACGATTTCCTGCCCCGGCCCGGCGACCGTCTGTGGACGCCGGCCGACTGGGCGTGGGCCGGTGGCCTGCTCAACGTGCTGCTGCCCGCCCTGAAGCTCGGCGTTCCCGTGATCGCGCGGCGGTTCGACCGGTTCGATCCCGACGAGGCGTGGCGGCTGATGGTGGATGCGGAGATCCGCAACGCCTTCATTCCGCCGACGGCCCTGCGCATGCTGAAGGCCGGCTCCAGGCCGCCGGAGGCGCTCAATCTCAGGTCCGTCGGGTCCGGCGGCGAGGCCCTCGGCCAGAGCACCTTCGACTGGGGTCACGAGGCCCTCGGGCTCACCATCAACGAGTTCTACGGCCAGACCGAATGCAATCTCGTTCTGTCGTCCTGCGCAGCACTCGGGATCAATCGGGCCGGCGCGATCGGACGGGCCGTTCCCGGCCACCGGGTCGCCATCGTCGACGACGACGGGACCGAACTTCCCCCAGGCAGCCAGGGGACCATCGCGGTTCAGGCGCCGGATCCGGTGATGTTCCTCTCCTACTGGGGCAGTCCCGAGGCAACCCGCGACAAGTTCCGCGGCGACTGGCTGCTCACCGGCGACCAGGGCGTGATGGACAAAGACGGCTATGTCCGCTTCGTCGGCCGCGACGACGACGTGATCACCTCATCGGGCTACCGGATCGGACCGGGCGAGATCGAGGACTGCCTGATCGGCCATCCCGCCGTGTCGCTTGCCGCCGTGGTCGGCAAGCCGGACCCGGTCCGCACGGAGATCGTGAAGGCCTTCGTCCAGCTCCGACCGGGCATGACCGCCGACGAGACGCTCGTCACCGACATCCAGACCTTCGTGCGCGAGCGGCTGTCGGCGCACGAATATCCCCGCGAGATCGAATTCGTCGACGAGATGCCCCTGACCACCACGGGCAAGGTCATCCGCCGCGCCTTCCGCGATCGGGTCCGGTCTCCCGGCACCGATGACGGCGGCGGCGACGGCTGAGCGCGGCGCGCACGGACCCGATGATCCGCATCGCCACTTTCAACATGGAATCCTTCGGCGGCGACCGGCCGGGCCGCGACGCCACCCTGGAGCGCATCCCGGTCCTGAGGGCGCGCCTGACGTCGCTGGACGCCGACATTTACTGCCTGCAGGAGGTGAACGCTCAGCGCGAGCCGGGAGCGGAGAGCCGGGACCTGTCGGACCTGGACGCCCTTGTCGCCGGCACGCCCCTTGCCGATTTCCACCATGCCGCGGCCGGACCCGGCGACGGGCTCGCCGACCGGCACAATCTGGTCATCCTCTCCCGTCACCCGATCGACCAGTCGGCGACCCTGATGCACGATCGCGTCCCACCGTGGAGGCTGGAGCTGCCGATGCAGGCCGGGCCCGCCGAGGTGCGGTTCGACCGGCCGGTCCTGAAGGCGCGGATCGCACTGCCCTCCGGCCGGCCCCTCCATGTCTTCAACGCCCATCTGCGCGCGCCGCTCGCCGCCCCGATCGAAGGCGAGAAGCTGTCGGCGCACACCTGGCGGACGGCCGGCGGATGGGCTGCCGGGCTCTCCCTCGCCGCTCTCAAGCGAATGGGTCAGGCACTGGAACTCCGGCTCGCGGTCGACGCGATACTGGACGCCGATCCGGACGCGCTGGTCGCGGTCGCCGGCGATCTCAACGCCGAGACGACCGAAACGCCGCTGCGCATGCTCATGGCCCTGCCGGAGGATACGGAGACCGACGCCCTCGCGGCCCGGGCCCTTAAGCCCGTTGCCGACCGGATCGATCCCGACCAGCGCTTCAGCGCCTCGCATCTGGGCCGCCGGCACCTGCCGGATCATATCCTGACGAGCGAAGCGCTTGCCGCGCGCCTGATCGACGTGCGGATCGACAACGAGGCCGTGCTCGACGACGCGTCCGTACCGGCCGCGTTCCGGGGCTCGCTGCACGCGCCCCTATCGGCCCGGTTCGACCTCTGACGTCGGAATGGCGGTGGTCTCCGCGTCCGGGATCTCGGCATCTTCCGGCGGACGGCCGCCCCAGCGCGAGATCACCGAGCGATGACGGTCGACCACCCGTGGCACCGTCAGCTCGGCAGGGGTGGCGAACAGGCCCACTCGGGCGGCGGACAGTCCACTTCGGGGCGTGGCGCTCGCATAGATCACCAGCGGCGCCAGCACCATCGGGACCCCGACCGGCAGCAGCCACGGCAGAAGCTCCGGGGTCGCCACGCCGGCGACCGTGAGGGTCAGGATGCCGATCGCCGACATCCACCAGCTTCCGCTCCAGGCCTCGCCCAGCGAGACCCCTTCGTCGCGGGCGGAGACCGGCCAGCCGCCGTCGGCGCCCGTCACGATCTGAAGCACCGCCCGGCTCTGGAAGAGGAGCATGATCGGCGCCATGACGCTGGACCACAGCACCTCCACGATCGTCGACCAGGCGACCGAAGCCGTCCCGGAAAACCCCCGGTCGGAGGCCTGGCCGGACGCGCGCGCCAGGATCAGCAGCCGCGGCAGGATCAGAAGGGCCGCGACCGTGGCCAGCAGCATCAGCGCCTTGGACGTGTCGACATGGGGGAACCGGGGAAACAGCATTCCCTGCTCGGGAAAGTAGACCGGGCCGGTGGCGAAGAAGGGCGCCATGATGCTGGTCACCAGGAAGGCGAGCCAGAGCGGCGAAGCCAGATAGGCCATGATGCCCTGAAGCAGGAAGTAGCGGCTCCAGAGCGGCAGGCCCGGCGCGATCAGAAGCCGGATGTGCTGCAGGTTGCCCTGGCACCAGCGCCGGTCGCGCTTGGCGAACGCCATCAGGTCGTCGGGCGCCTCCTCGTAGGAGCCCTCCAGATCGGTGTCGAGGCGCAGCTTCCAGCCGCCGCGCGACAGAAGCACGGCTTCCACGTAGTCGTGGCTCAGAATGTCGCCGCCGAACGGCGGCTTGCCCGACAGGCGCGGAAGCCCGCAGCAGGCGGCGAACGCCTCGGTGCGGATGATGGCGTTGTGGCCCCAGAACGCGCCGGTTCCGCCCTGCACCGCCGCGAGACCGCGCGAAAAGGCCGGCGCGAAGAACCACGAGGCGAACTGCATGGACCGGCCGAACAGCGATTTGGCGTTGATGACCTTCGGCAGGGTCTGGATCAGTCCGACGTCGGGCGCTGCCTCCATGCGGCGCGCCAGCTCGACCATCGTCTCGCCTTCCACGAGACTGTCGGCATCGAGGACCAGAAGAAAATCGTAAGCTGCGCCCGATCGGCGCACGAAGTCGGCGATGTTGCCCGCCTTGCGCCCGTGATTGACCGGCCGGCGGCGATAGAACATGCGCCCTTTGCCGCGCCGCTCCTCCACCAGGCGCAGGAAGTAGGCTTCCTCTTCCGCGGCGATGTCGTCGTTGCGCGTGTCCGACAGGACGACGAAATCGAACACGTCCTCCGCCCCCGTCGTCACCAGGCTCTCGTCCATGGCGGAGATCCGGGAAAACGTCGCGAACGGGTCCTCGTTGTAGATCGGCACCAGAACCGCCGTGCGCTTGGTCGGCAGACCCGGCAGCGTCGGGGCTTTCGGGGCTCCCGCAAACAGACCGCTGAAGGCGAGCGACGCCCCCCACGCGATGCCGAACGACGTCACCGCCAGAAGCGCGACCCGGATCAGATCGAGCACTTCCAGATCATCGGAGGCGACATAGTCGAAGAACAGCGAAGCCGCGAGGAAGGTCAGGAGCAGGCTCGCCGCGAGCGTGAGGAGGCGGTAGTAATAGACCATTCACAGGATTTCCGTAGGCGCAGGTCAGCGCCGGGCCAGGACGGCCTGCGGCATCGCCGGCGTCATTGCGGTCACCACGCTGCGCCCGAACCAGGACGCCTCCAGCACCTGCTGCGGCATGGACATCGGCGCGTGAGCGGGCGCGAACGCGTCGATGCTCGCAGCACCCCGGTGGGAGTGCTCGGCCGGTTTCAGATCAGTCGCGTCGGTTCTCATCACCACGCCTCCATTGATAGAGCCAGGTTTCGGTCAGTGGGCGGTCTGCAACAGTCAAACGAACGGCCATCTCGACAGGTCGTTCCCCTTCCGGACGAATATCGATGGCAAAACGCCAGAGACCGTCCTCGACGCGGGCGAGCGACGACGTCACCACCTCGCCGCCGCCCACATAGGTGGCCGGGGTGACGGGCGCGTCGGGCCGCAATCCGCGGAGCATGCCGCCGGAAAAATCCACCACGAACTTCCGGATGCTGTCGTCCCGGCTGCCGGACGTGCCGCCGATGCCGGTTCGCGTCGAGACGGCCAGCGCCAGCGTGCTCTCTTCCGAACCCGCGTCTCCCCAGACCATCCGGTAGGCATATTCGGGCGATGCGCCGGCCTGGATCGGGTCGGCCGGCGTCCAGAACGCCACGATGTTGTCCATGTGATCGGCGTCGGCGGGAATTTCAACGAGCTGCACGTGGCCTTTCTCGAAGCCGTGCCGGGGTTCGACCCGCAGCGACGGCCGCTTGTCGTAGCGCGCTTCCGCATCCTCGTAGTCGGCGAACGCCCTGTGACGCTGGTTCAGCGCAAAGGAGACCGGATTCTCCTCGCCGAAGAAGGAGTTCGCCAGGACGCGCGGATTGTTCAGATGGCGCCAGATCTCGTCGCCATTGTTGCGGACGATCCGCAGCCCCTCGCTGTCGTGCACCCGGGCCCGGTAGTCGTCGAACGTGGCCCGGTTGTTCTCGCCATAAAGGAACATGGACGTCATCGGTGCCACGCCGAGCCGCTGCACGTCGTTGCGGAAGAACAGGCGCGCCGTCACGTCGGTGATCGTGTCGCGGCCGGGCGTGACGGTGAAGGCGTAGGCACCGGTCACGCTCTCGCTGTCGAGGGCCGCATAGATGCGGATCTGGCGGGACTGCGGGGTCGGCCGCTCGATGTAGAATTCGGTAAAGCGCGGAAACTCCTCCTCCCGCGAGGAGGCGGTGTCGATGGCAAGCCCGCGGGCGCTGATACCGTAGACGTTGCCATAGCCCACGGCGCGGAAATAGCTCGCCCCCTGGAACGCGATCACCTCGTCGAACACGTCGGCGCGGTTGAGCGGAAAATGCACCCGGAAGCCCGCCACGCCCGGCAGTTCGGTGTTCCGGAACGTCTCGGCGTCGAGCGGCGGCCGGTACTCGAAATCCTCCGTCGAGAACGTCAGTTCGCGCGCCTCGCCGTCGACCACCTCGAACAGCCGCACCGGTTCGTTGAACAGCCAGCCCGTATGGAACGCCTGGAGCCGGAACGGCAGGTCCGTTCCTTCCCAGATAGCCCGGTCCGGACGAAACGCCACCTGCTTGTAGGCTTCGTAGTCGAGCTGCCGGATGTGATCGGGAACGCTTGACGACGGCGGCGTGTAGGCTTCCGCGGCGCGCGCCTTCATCCGCTCGGTCAGTGCGTCGAAGGAAAACGCGTTTGAATTGGGATCGGCTGAAGGCTCCGCCGCCGTGTCCTGGGCACGGGCGGATCCGATCAGGGCGCTGGACGCAATTGCCCCTGACAGTCCACCGATCACCGATCGACGCGTGATCATCATTCCTCCGGATACCTTGTCTCGGGGCAAGCGCGTGTGCGCTGCGGAAAACGGGCGGCGTTACCAGCCAGGTGCTACTGAAACAGCTTCGCCGCGATCTCGTTCCCTTCTCCGGTCACATGATTGTCAGCGCCATCGTGACCTTCTTATGGCCGGGTTATGCCATTCGCATGGCAGCGTTTTTTCCGAGGCGAAGGAGCAGGCGACGTGTGACGGGGCAGGAGGCGATCGGCGGCAGGCGCGGATCGATCTTATAGATGCGCTGCAGCAAAACAGAAGCCACCTGCGGCGGTGGGCCACCACCACAGCGGGCGGTCCTGCGACCGCCGGATCAGGTGCCACCGCCGGCGCGCGAACAGCGCACCGGGGCAGCGGGTCGCGCGGGTCAGCCCGCGAAGTCGAACGGCAGGTACTGGTACATCCAGGTCTCCGTCAGAACCTGATCGCCGAGCTTCAGGTAGCAGCGCAGCTCGACGGGATCGCTTCCCGACGCCTCCAGATCGAACACGGCGCGCCAGCGGTCGGTCCCCACCACCTTCACCACGTAGCTGCCTGAGACCTCGCCCCGCGAGGCGTCGACGACCGCATCGATGTCGAACCGCTGTTCCATGCCGTCGAGCGGGCCGCCGGTGAAGTCGATCGCGAATTTCTTTCCGTCGGAGCGTTCCTGCCCGGGCACGCCGGCCCGGCCGATCCGCGTGGCCACCACGTGGGCGACCGGCTCCGGCGGATACGGCTCTTTTGAGACCCAGTGCAGCCGGTAGGCGAAATGAAGCGCATCGCCGGACCGCACCGGCTGTGCCGGTTTCCAGTAGGCGGCGATGTTGTCGTAGATCTCGTCGTCGGTCGGGATCTCGACCAGTTGGACCTCGCCCTCGCCCCAGTCGGAAAGCGGTTCGACCCAGAGGCCGGGGCGCTTGTCGTAGAACGCCCCGTCGTCCTCGTAGTGGCCGAAGACGCGGTCGCGCTGCAGAAGTCCGAAGCCTTTCGGGTCGGCATCGGTGAACGTGCTGGTGCGGACCACTTTCGGATTGTTCAGCGGCCGCCAGATCCGCTCGCCGCTTCCGGTCCACAGCGCCAGCCCGTCGCTGTCGTGGACTTCCGGCCGCCAGTCGGTCGCCTGATGGCGGTTGGCCTCGGAGTACCAGAACATGCTGGTCAGCGGCGCGACGCCGAGCCGCTCGACGTCCTTGCGCACATAGAGATAGGCATCGACGTCCATCAGGATCGCATCGGGCGTGGAGACCTTGAACCGGTAGGCCCCGGTGACGCTCTCGCTTTCCAGAAGCGCGTCGATGACGAACGGCTCCCCCTCCGCCCCGGCATGCAGCCAGAAGGCGGAGAAGCGGGGAAACTCCTCCGGCCGGGAAAGTCCCGTATCGATCGCGAGCCCCCGCGCCGACAGTCCGTACTGGCCCTCCGGGCCGGACGAGCGGAAGTAGCTGGAGCCGAGGAAGGCGAGGAAATCGGTCCGGCCGTCCGGGTTCATCAGCCGGAAGCCGGCATAGCCCAGATCGTCGGGCAGCTTCGCCTCCAGGTCCGGGTCGTCGTAGCCGAAGGCGTCGTGGTGGTAGGCGATCTCGCGCTCGCGGTCGCCCTCGACCAGATAGAGCCGGACCGGGGTCTTGAAGTAGCGGCCGAGATGAAACAGCCGGACCGGGTCCGGCGTCTCCTCGACCGTCATCGACGGCTTGAACGTGATCGTCTGGTAGGCGTCGAAGTCGACCGTCTCCAGAAGCTCCGAATGGGGCACGGGCGGGGCGACGTAGGGCGAGGAAGCCAGCCTGCGCGCCCGCGTCCTGAGCGCGTCGAAGCTGTAGGGCTGGGCCGCCTCCATAGGCAGCCCACCCTGCGCCCGCGCCGCCGTCGCCAGCGCCGGCAGTCCGAGCGCCGCCAAAAGGCTCGCGGCCCCGGTCAGCATCTGCCGCCGATCCATCCGCAGTCCGTCCGTCCGATCCATCATGCGCGCCCTCAACGTCCATTGAACCTGAACACGTCCCGTTCGCTCGAACCGAGTGGGACGAGCGCTAGGCCAACACAACAATTGCGGTGAAATTCTGCGCGGACCGCTCAGGAATGGCGGGAACGGATCCGGAGGCTGTCTTGTACAAGCGTCCAAACTCCATGGACCGGCGGCCGAAACCACGCTAGGTTTCAACGGCGACATTCCTGCGCGTCCGTGAGCACTTTGGTGTCCCGTCCCGATACAAGAACCGCCATTCTGGAAGCCGCCGAGGACCTGTTCGCCGAGCGCGGATTCGGGTCGGCGCCCCTGCGCGAGATCGCCCGCTCCGCCGGCGTCAACGTCGGCAGCGTCACCTATCATTTCGGCGACAAGCTCGGCCTCCTGGAGGCGATCTACTCCGCCCACACGACGCCCATGAACGCCCGCCGTCTGGAGCTGATCGGCGAGGCCATGCGCATTCGCGACGACGACCAGCGGCTGATGGCGGTCCTGCGCGCCTACGTCCTGCCGGCCTTCGTCGCCTCCCACGACGACGCCGGCGGCGGAGCGCGCTTCACCCGGGTCCGGGCCGTGCTGTCGGCCGAAGGCAATCCGGAGGCCCGCCAGATCATCGCCCGCGCCTTCGACGCCACCACCCGTGCCTTCATCGACGCGGTCGCCGGCTGCCTGCCCGGCGCCGACCGCGATGCCATCGTCTGGCGCAGCCAGTTCCTGCTCGGCTCGCTCTACTACACCCTGATCAATCCCGAGCGGATCACCCGGCTGTCCGACGGACGAACCGACGGCGCCGACCATCAGCGCGCCATCGACGAACTCGTCGCAACAAGCTTCGCAAGCCTCAGGGCGCTGACCGAACCGAACGCGGGGCACACCGCGGCACGGACGTCGCTTCAGTCCGCGTGATCCGATCGCCGGCCGAGCCGGAGGACCGACGCGCGACGCACGGTTTTCGGAACCGCCGGCACCGATCCGGTGATCCGACAGAGAGCCGGACAACAGGCTCCGCAGATCCGGACCGGTTCCCCGGGCGCAGTCGCGCCGGGACCCGCAACCGGCCGAACGTCAAAAACAGAGGGAGGACGATACATGAAGCACGTCAATCTGAGCATCGCGCTGGCAACGGGCGCCTGCGTCGCCGCTTTCACGGCCGCGCCGGCCTTTGCCGAAACCCTGAAACTCGCCCATTTCGTGCCGCCGGCCCACGTGGTCACCGGATCGGTCGTCGAGCCGCTGGTCGAAGGCGTCTCCGCCGACACCAACGGCGAACTGACGATCCAGGTCTATCCCGGCGGCGAGCTGGGGGCCGGCCCGATGGAGCAGTATGTGCGCGCGCTCCAGGGCGTCGCCGACATCACCTGGGGCCTGCCGGGCTACACTTCGTCCCAGTTCCCCAAATCCATGATCGTGGAGATGCCGAACGCGATCCCCGACGGCATGACCGGTTACGACATGCTGTGGAACGCCTATGACGCGGGCCATCTCGACAGCGAGTTCCCGGGCACCAGGCCGCTGGCGATCTGGGCCTCGGAACCGAGCGTGTTCATCATGAAGGATCACGAGATCCGCTCGCCGGAAGATCTTCAGGGGCTGAAGGTGCGGGTGTCTGGCTCGGTTCCGGGCGCCATGATAACCGCCCTTGGCGGAACTCCGGTGCAGATGCCGGCCGGCGAGATCTACAACGCGCTGCAGACCGGGCTGATCGACGGCGTCGTCACCGGCATGAGTGCGGTGGCCGACTTCAAGCTCGACGAGGTGGCGAACTCCTACACCGTCGGCGCGCCGCTCGGGCACATCATGTTCTATCTGGTGATGAACCAGGGCGCCTACGACGCCCTGCCGGAAGACCAGAAGGCGGCCATCGACAACAACAGCGGCCGTGGCCTCTCCCGGAGCGGCGAGGAAGGCTGGAACGCCCGCGCCCGGGAGACGCTGGAAAAGGTCTCCGCCGACCCGGACAACACCGTCATCCGGCTGAGCGAGGAGGAGATCGCGCCCTTCGACACCGTCGCGACGGAGACCCGCGATCGGCTGATCCAGGAGATGGGCGGCGAGGACGTCTACGCCGCGATGAAGGGCGGGAACTGACCGGGGCCTTGTCCGCATGACCCTTCTCAGAAAGGCCGTGGACGGGCTGATCGACCTGTCCACGGCGATCGGAGCGGCCGCACTCATCCTCGTCGCCCTGAACATCCTGATCGACGTGGTCGGCCGTTATTTCGGCGCGCCGCTGGCCGGCGCCCAGGACATCTCGCAGATGCTGATGGTGCTGATCGTGTTCGGCGGCATGGCCGTGTGCGACCGCAACGGCGGGCACGTCTCCATGGACGTGTTCGAGCACTGGTTTCCCGATCGCATGAACGCCTGGCTGGACGTGCTGTCGGCGCTGGTGGGCGCGGCGATCTTCGCCGGCATCGCCTGGACGGTCTACGAATCCTCGAAGATCTCGCTGATGCTCAATCTCGCCACCAACATCATCTCCCTGCCGAAAGCCTGGTTCCAGTGGGCGCTGTCGGCGTTCGCCGCACTCACGTCGCTCTCCATGCTCCTCAAGGCGATCCGTCTCGCCCTCGCCCCGGCCGGACGCGCCGGTGAGCACACCGAGGAGATCCTATGAGCTCGGCTCTGATCGGCGGTCTGGGCCTTGCCGGCCTGATCGTCCTGCTCGTCCTCCGGGTGCCGGTGGCCTTCGCCATGTTCGCGGTCGGCTTCGTGGGCGTGTCGGTGCTCGGCAGTGTCGATTCCGCGCTGAGCCTGCTCGCCAGCGAGACCTTCACCCTCTCCTCCAGCGCGGAGCTGGTGGTGATTCCGCTGTTCATCCTGATGGGCAACATCGCCACCGTCACCGGCCTCAGCCGCAAGCTCTACGACGCGGCCTACGCCATCGTCGGCCAGGTGCGCGGCGGCCTCGCCTCCGCCACCGTGGTCGGATGCGGCGGCTTCGCCGCGCTGTGCGGATCGTCCGTGGCCTCGGCGCTGACCATGGGCAAGGTGTCGCTGGCCGAGATGGAGCGGTTCCGCTACGACCCCCGGCTTTCCACCGGATCGGTCGCCGCCGGCGGGACGCTCGGCATCCTGATCCCGCCCTCGACGGGCTTCGTCGTCTACGCGATCCTGACCCAGCAATCGATCGGGCGCCTGTTCCTGGCCGGCGTCCTGCCGGGGATCCTGCTGGCGCTCCTCTTCATCCTTTTGATCACCGTGATCTCCACCCTGCGGCCGGACCTCGGACCCGTCGGCCCGCGCACCAGCCTGCGCGAAAAGGCGCGCGCGCTCGTCGCCGCGCTGCCGATCATCCTGATCATCCTGATGACCATCGGCGGGATCTATGGCGGGATCTTCTCGCCGGTGGAGGCGGCCGCCGTCGGTGCCGCCCTGGTCATCCTCACCGGACTGATCACCCGCAGGCTGTCGCTCGCCGACTTCTGGACCGCGGTCCGCGATTCCGTGATGACGACCGCCACCGTGATGCTGATCCTGATCTCCGCGCACCTTCTGAACCCGTTCCTGGCGCTCAGCCATATTCCGCAGATGGTCGGAGGCTTCCTCACCGGCCTCGACATTGGCCCCTACGGCATCCTTGCGCTGATCCTCGCCTGCTACATCGTGCTCGGCTGTTTCCTGGAAGGCTTCGCCATGCTGGTGCTGACGATGCCGATCTTCTTTCCGGTCATCACCGGGCTCGGCTTCGACCCGATCTGGTTCGGGGTGCTGGTGGTGCTCAGCCTGGAGATGGGCCTGATCAGTCCGCCGGTGGGCGTAAACTGCTTCATCGTGAAGTCGGTCGCTCCCAGCGTTCCGCTGCGCACCGTCTTCATCGGCATCCTGCCGTTCTGGGCGATGATGCTGGTCGCCCTGGTGCTTCTTGTGATGTTCCCCGAGATCGCGCTCATTCTGCCGGATTCCATGATCGGCTAGAGCCGATTTCAGAGATGTCCCGCGCGGCCTTGCCCGGCCTTTGGACAGCCGAGGCGGATGATTTGTACACTCGTACAAAATGCATGGACAGACGACCGAAGCCGCGTTAGGAGTCGGGTGACTGGCGATCCGCACCCCTGTCGAAGAGCACTTTGGTGTCCCGTCCCGATACAAGAACCGCCATTCTGGAAGCCGCCGAGGACCTGTTCGCCGAGCGCGGATTCGGGTCGGCGCCCCTGCGCGAGATCGCCCGCTCCGCCGGCGTCAACGTCGGCAGCGTCACCTATCATTTCGGCGACAAGCTCGGCCTCCTGGAGGCGATCTACTCCGCCCATACGACGCCCATGAACGCCCGCCGTCTGGAGCTGATCGGCGAGGCCATGCGCATTCGCGACGACGACCAGCGGCTGATGGCGGTGCTGCGCGCCTACGTCCTGCCGGCCTTCGTCGCCTCCCACGACGACGCCGGCGGCGGAGCGCGCTTCACCCGGGTCCGGGCCGTGCTGTCGGCCGAAGGCAATCCGGAGGCCCGCCAGATCATCGCACGCGCCTTCGACGCCACCACCCGCGCCTTCATCGATGCGGTGGCCGACTGCCTGCCCGGCGCCGACCGCGACGCCATCGTCTGGCGCAGCCAGTTCCTGCTCGGTTCGCTCTACTACACCCTGATCAACCCGGAGCGGATCACCCGGCTTTCCGACGGACGCACCGACGGCGCGGACCACCAGCGCGCCATCGACGAACTCGTCGCAACAAGCTTCGCAAGCCTCAGGGCGCTGGACCGGCGGGACGCTGGTGCGGCCCCTGTTGCTGAGTCTGCCTAGAGCCTTTTCCGCTCGGACGGAAACGTCGGGGCGCCAGGAAATGGCTCCAGGTTCAATAGCTTGAGCATGGCCGTATCGTTCAAACCGGTTCGGTTTGAACGGGCCATGCTGAGTTCCCGATCAACCTGGTTCTACAAGGGAGGAAACCACGTGAAACTCACCCACGCACTCACGGCCCTCGCCCTCGGATCGGCGCTCGTCGCGTCGCCCGCCGTGGCGCAGGAGCGCATCGCCATCGGCACCGGCGGCACCGGCGGCCTGTTCTACGTCATCGGCGCCGGCATGGCCGATGTGCTCAACAAGCACATGGACAACACCACGGCGCGCGCCGAGGTGACCGGTGCCTCGATCGAGAACATCCGTCGCGTCTCTGCCGAGCAGATGGATTTCGGCTTCTCTTCGTCCTCCACCCTCTACGAGGCGAAGAACGGTGAAGGCGCATTCGACGGCGATCCCCAGCCCGTCGCCGCGATGGCCTACCTCTACCCGGCCGTCCTGCAGATCGCGACGACCGCTGACACCGGCATCCAGTCGATCGAGGACCTCGAGGGCAAGTCGGTCAACCTGGGCCCGCCAGGCTCGAACTCCGCCGTCCTCGCCCGGCGCCTCCTGGAGGCCTACGGCGTCTTCGATCCGTCGACCGCCCAGTTCCTGTCCTACACCGAAGGCACGAACGCGCTCATGAACGGCTCGGTCCAGGCCACCGCCGCTCTTGCCGGCGCGCCCACGGCGGCCCTCATCGACCTGGACGCCCAGGAGGACATGGTGCTCCTGTCGGTCGACGCGGAGAAGGTGAAGGGGATGCTCGAGGAGTACCCGTTCTACCAGCTCTACGACATCCCGGCCGGCACCTATCCCGACCAGACCGAAGCGGTCACCGTGATCAACGATCCGGCCACGCTCTTCACCAAGGCCGACGCCGACGAAGAGCGGATCTACGTGATCACCGAGACGCTGTTCGGCAATCTCGGCGAACTCGGCGAGATCCATCCCAAGGCGAAGGAGATCTCGCTCGACACGGCGACCAACACGCCGATCGACCTGCATCCGGGCGCCAAGCGCTACTTCGACGAAGCGAAGTGACGGGCGGAGCCTGACCAAGATGCCTTTCGGTCTCGAACAGTTGCGCCTGCAGGCGCCGGACACACGCTCGGCACCGGAGACGGCCGTCGTCTCCGGGCTCTTCGTGGCGCTCGCCATCGGGGCGACGGCGCTGGTGATCAACGGAGCCTATTTCGGCCTGATCACCGCGCTGATCCTGCGCTCGGCGTTCTTCTCGCTGGTGTCGTCGGCAGGGCTTCTGTTCGTGGGCCTGAGGGCCAGAAACAGCGGCGTGCGGTGGGCGTGCTATGCGCTCGCCGCCGTCGCCCTCGTGCCGGGTGTCCATCTCTGGCAGTCCTATATCGACATCGTCATGCGCGGCGCCATGGCGACCGAGCCGGACCTGTGGATCTTCGTCGGGCTCATGGCCGTCGTGCTCGTGCTGGTGCGCATGGCGCTTGGCTGGGCGCTGGTCATCCTCGTCGTCGCTGCGCTGGCCTACGCCTGGTTCGGCGACCTCATTCCCGGCAAGTACGGCCACGGCGGCTACGATCTCCGCCGCCTCACCTCGACGCTTATGCTCTCCACCGAAGGCATCTACGGCCTGCCGATGGGGGTGGCGGTCGAGTACATCTTCCTGTTCGCGCTCCTCGGCACCCTGCTCATGCGCATCGGCACCGGCTCGGTGTTCGTCGACCTGGCGCGCGGGCTGACCGGACGCGTGCAGGGCGGACCCGGGCTTTCGGCCGCGCTCTCCAGCTCGCTCCTGGGCACCATCAACGGCAGCGCGGTGGCCAACGTCGTCACCACCGGCACGTTCACGATCCCGCTGATGAAGCGCGTCGGCTACACCCCCAACCTCGCCGGCGCGATCGAGGCCGCGGCGTCCTCGGCGGGCCAGATCCTGCCGCCGGTGATGGGCGCCGCCGCCTTCCTGATGGCCGAAATCCTGGGTGTCCCCTACCAGCAGATCGCACTGGCGGCCCTCGTGCCCGGGCTGCTCTACGTGGCCGCGCTCCTGGTCGCCGTTCGACTCGAGGCGGGACGGCTCGACCTCGCCCGCGACACCACCGCCGGCCTGGCGCTTCTGCGCGAAACCGTTCTGAAACGCGGCTACCTGCTGGTGCCGCTGATCGCCCTGATCGTCTTCCTGGTGCTCGGCTACACGCCGACCCAGGCCGCCGTCATCTGCATCGTGTTCGGCCTGCTGATTTCGCCGTGGCGGAAGTCCACGCGCATCGGCCCGGTCGGCCTCGCCATGGTGTGCCGCGACACCCTCGTGGCCACGCTGCCGATCGTCGCCGCCGTGGCGGCCGCCGGCGCGGTGATCGGCGTGCTCAACCTCACCGGCCTCGGGCTCATGCTGTCGAGCCTCATCGTCGAGACCGGCGGCCAGCAGTTGTGGGCGATCCTGCTCCTGACGGCGCTTGCCTCCTTCGTTCTGGGCATGGGCCTGCCGACCTCGGCAGCCTATCTGCTGCTCGCGGTGCTGGTCGCGCCGGCGCTGACGAAGCTCGGCCTCCCGCCGATCGTGGCCCACATGTTCATCTTCTATTACGGCCTCGTCTCCGCCATCACGCCGCCCGTGGCGCTTGCGGCCTACGCGGCCGCCTCGATCTCCGGCGGCGATGCCAACAAGACGGCGATGGAATCGGTGCGGCTCGGCTTCGTGAAGCTCTTGGTGCCGTTCCTGTTCGTCACCATGCCGGGGCTCCTGATGCTCGGCTCCGGTCTTCAGATCGCGCTGTCGATCGTCTTCGCCGGCATCGGCGTCGTCGGTCTGACCATCTCCTTCGCCGGCTGGCTCGGCCGGTCCATGTCCGTCGTGGAGCGCCTCGCCATGGCGGCCGGCTGCCTGCTCGTGCTGTGGCCCACCGACGTTGCCGCCTTCGATCCGGTCACCCTCGGCGCCCGCGCGGTCGGTCTCCTCGTCGTCGGCTTCACAATCTGGCGGCCGCTTGCCGACCGCCGCCCTGTCCCCGCAACCGAAGAAGCAGGTACCAAGGCCTGATGTCGTCGACCTATCTGCCGTTCCATCCGTCCCCGAAGAGCCCGGACATCACCCTGCCGGCCGGCGCCTGCGACGCCCATTGCCACGTGTTCGGCCCCGCCGCCGCGTTCCCCTTCGCGCCCGAGCGCACCTACACGCCCGTCGACGCGCCGAAGGAGAAGCTGTTCGAGCTGCACCGGCATCTGGGCATCGAGCGGTCGGTGATCGTGCAGGCGAGCTGCCACGGCACCGACAACGCGGCCATGCTCGACGCCATCGCCCACGGCAACGGCAACTATCGCGGCATCGCCATGGTGAAGCCCGACATCAGCGAGGACGAGCTGCGCGCGCTCGACGCCGGCGGCGTCCGGGGCGTGCGCTTCAACTTCGTCAGCCATCTCGGCAAGGACGCCGACATCGACGCCGTCCGGACCACGATCGAGAAGATCATCCCCTTCGGCTGGCACGCGGTCGTGCATTTCGAGGCGAACCGGCTGGAGACGCTGGCGCCGGTGCTGAAGCAGCTTCCGCTCACGATGGTGATCGACCATATGGGCCGACCGGACGCGAGCCTCGGCACCGACCAGCCGGCCTTCCGGATGCTGCTCGATCTGATGGAGGACGAGCGCTTCTGGGTGAAGGTCTGTGGCTCCGAACGCATTTCCCGCGCCGGCCCGCCCTTTACCGACGCCGTCCCCTTCGGCCGCATGCTGGTCGAGCGCTTCCCCGACAGGGTGCTGTGGGGAACCGACTGGCCGCACCCGAACATCAAGAAGCACATGCCCGACGACGGCCATCTGGTCGACCTGCTCCAGATGATCGCGCCGGACGATGCCCATTTGAAGCGGCTGCTTGTCGACAATCCCACGCGCCTTTATTGGCCGGAGAGTCTTTGAGCAGAAACCGAATCCAAGCCAATCGGGGAATCACGGCATGAGCGAACCCTGTTTCGACGTCGCCCATCTCGGCCACGTGGAGATGCTGACCGACAAGCCGGAGGAGACCCTCGACTTCTTCGTCAACGTCTACGGCCTGACCGAAAGCGGCCGCGATGACACGTCAATCTATCTCCGTGCCTGGGACGACTACGAGTTCCACACCCTGAAGCTCACCGCCTCCGACACCACCGGTCTCGGCCACGTGGCCTATCGCGCCTCGTCCCAGGCCGCCCTGGAGCGCCGGGTCGCGGTGATCGAATCCATGGGGTGCGGCATCGGCTGGGTCGACGGCGATCTGGGCCACGGCCGCGCCTACCGGTTCAAGAGCCCGGACGGACACGTCTTCGAGCTCTACTACGACACGAAGCGCTACGAGGCGCCGGAGGGCGAGAAGCCGGCGCTGAAGAACATCGCCCAGCGCTATCACGGCCGCGGCGTCGCCGTGCGCCGGCTCGACCATCTGAACCTCCTGGCCGCCGACGTCTCCGCCATCCGCGACTTCATGGTCCAGGCGCTCGGCAGCCGGGTGACGGAGATGATCCAGCTCAACAACGGCCGCATCGGCGGCTGCTGGTTCACCGTCAACAACAAGGGCTACGACGTCGCCTTCACCGAGGAGCACGCGAACGCCCACGCCCGGTTCCATCACGTGACCTACGCCGTGGACCAGCGCGAGGACGTGCTCAGGGCCGCCGACATCTTCCTGGAGCACGGCGTGTTCATCGAGACCGGACCGCACAAGCACGCGATCCAGGGCACCTTCTTCCTCTATGTCTACGAGCCGGCCGGCAACCGGGTCGAGGTCGCCAACGCCGGCGCGCGGCTGATCCTCGCCCCCGACTGGGAGCCGGTCGTGTGGACGGAAGAGGAGCGCAAGAAGGGCCAGGCCTGGGGCCTCAAGACCATCGAGAGCTTCCACACCCACGGTACGCCGCCGATCGGCGAGACCATCATCGAGTAGCGAAGACCGCAACCGGACGGGATCCCATGAAGATCGCATTCATCGGCTTCGGCGAGGCGGCTCGGGCCTTCCGCGAAAGCCTCGCCGAGACGGACCCGGCGCTCGTCTTCTCCGCCTACGACATCCTGTTTTCCTCCGAAGGGACGGCTGGTGTCACCGCGGAGACCGCGCGGACCGCGGGTGTCGAGGTGGCTTCAGGCCCCGCCGAGGCGGTCGCCGACGCCGACTGGGTGATCTCCGCGGTCACCGCCAGCTCCAGCCTGGACGCGGCCCGGTCCGTCGCCGATGCGCTAAAGGCCGGCCAGGTGTTTGTCGACATCAACTCCGTCTCGCCCGCCCGCAAGCAGGCGACGGCGGAACTCGTCGCCGGCAACGGCGCCGTCTATGTCGACATGGCGGTGATGGCGCCGGTCCATCCCCGCCGTCACCGCACGCCGGTGCTTGTGGCCGGCAGCCTCCCCGATCCGCTCGTCGACGCGATCCGGCGTCTCGACTTCGCCTTCGAGATCGTCGGCGAGGACGTCGGATCCGCCACAGCGATCAAGATGGTCCGCAGCCAGTTCGTGAAGGGGCTGGAGGCGATCACGGTGGAGACGCTTCTGGCCGCCGCCGCTTCGGGCTGCTTCGACCGGGTGCTGAGCTCGCTGTCGGCCTCCTATCCCGGCCTCGACCTGAAGACGCTGGCCCCCTACCAGTTCGAGCGCACCCTGAAGCACGGCGTCCGGCGGGCGGCGGAAATGCGCGAGAGCGCAACGACCGTCAACGAACTCGGTCTCGAAGGCGCGCTCGGCGAGGCCATTGCCGACATCCAGCAGCGCATGGGCGACCTTCCCGCCACCGACGTCGATGCCGACGATCTCGAGGCCAGCCTGAAGCGCCTCCTGGACGAGATCCGGCGCTAGTTTTTGGCCGGCCAGGCGCGGGCGGCGACGGCCGCGCCTGCGGCGGCGAGCGGCACCCAGCCCTGCCATGTCCCCATGGTCAGAAGCGTCGCCGCACTCGCCAGGCACCAGGCCACCGGCACGACCATCGCCAGCGCGACCAGACGCGACCGCGGCCAGAGACACAGCACACCCAGCGTGAAGACCGCCGTTGCGTCCGGCGCGATCCCGACCACTTCGGCGCCGGCGATCGGCCGGCCGGAGAGCGGCGCGAACAGCGGATAGAGAGCGAGACCGCCGACAGCCAGCGCGGCTCCGGCGGTGGAGGCGATCCGCCCCGACCCGTCTCCGCGGCCCGACCCACCCGCGAACCCGAGCCCCAGGAGCAGAAGCGCCTCGACCAGGAAGGCCGGCACCGCATAGGACGCCGCCCAGTTGACCGGCACATAGCGTACCCAGAGGAACTGCCAGGCTGACAGCGCCCACCCCACCGACAGCAGCGCGCCGACGAACGCGAACGCCCCCGGTCGGCCGCGCATCCCGAGCCAGACGATCACAGACCCGAGAACCAGCGCGATCAGCGGAAGCGGGAAGAGCGCCGCGTTGGCCAGCTCGAAAAGGCGCCAGTAGACCGACGGCGAAAACAGCAGGAAGTCCTGTGGCCGGTAGGTCCACCAGGGTCCCATCAGGTCATGAACTCATAAATCCGGATGGTCCGGACAGAGCCGATTTGCTCGAATTCCGGGAGCATGACCTAGAGCTCCTGCAGATAGGTGACGATCCGCTCGCGCATCGCCCGGTCCGGCAGTGGCCCGGAGGCAGCTGCGACATTCTCGCGCGCGTGCTCGGCCTTCGTCGTCGCCGGGATCGCCACGGTGACGGCCGGCTCGGCGAGAATGAACTTCAGCAGCACCTGGGCCCAGGTCGACGCCCCGATCTCGTCCGCGAAACCGGGCAGCGGCCGACCTTCCAGCCAGCGCGTCAGCCGGTCCTGCTGGAACGGACGGTTGACGATCACGGCGATGCCGCGGTCGCGGGCGAGCGGCAGGATGCGCTCCTCCACCTCCCGGTTGGCGACGTTGTAGCTGACCTGCACGAAATCGAGCGGCTGACTGCGCATGATGTCCTCGAAGGCGTCGTGACGGCGTCCTTCGGAGGTGCTGATGCCGACATAGCGGATCTCGCCCGCCGCCTTCCTGTCGAACAGCATGGGCAGGTGCGCCTGCCAGGCCCTGAGATTGTGGACCTGCATCAGGTCGAAGCCGGACACGCCCCATTTCCGCTCGGAGGCGGCGATCTGGTCCGGCCCCGCCGCTTTTGAGGAGGTCCACACCTTGTCAGCGGCAAACAGTCCGTCCGGACGGCCGACCCTGTCCAGCGCATAGCCCAGCACGTCCTGGGACGAGCCGTACATCGGCGACGAATCGATGACCCGGCCGCCGGCCTCCAGGAAGGCCGCCGTCACCCCCGCCCGATCCGCGCGCAGCGCGGGGTCGGTGCCGACATTGAACGTGATCCATGTCCCCATGCCGACCGCTGGCACCGCTTCGCCGGTGGACGGGATGGTCCGCGTGAGCAGCTGCGGCTGCGCGGACGCGGGCCATGCCGGCAGGCTCGCCGCGCCGGCAAGCACTGCGGTGGCGGCGAGAAAGTCGCGTCGGGTCGGATATCCGTCGGCCAAGCCTGTCTCCCGGCCGATCGGGGCCGGTCCCTGTGTGCGTCGGACGCCTGTGTCCGGCGCCCTTCGTCTATCTGGCGCCCGTTCTCCGATCGGCAACCGCCACACCGGCGCCGGGGTTCCCGCACTTGCGCATCGCGCCCGTCGGCCACATGGTTGGCGTACTGACCGTTTCGTCCCTCCCCCTCCTCCTCCCGGGTACTCGTCCATGTCCGTCCGCATCGGTCGCTCCGAATTCCGTCTCGAAGACACGCCGCTCGTCACCGGCAACGGCCGCTACACGGCAGACGAGACGCTGCCGGGCGAGGCCGCGCTCGTGTTCCTGCGCTCGCCCGTCGCCAGCGGCTCCATCCGCACCCTCGACGTGGCGGCGGCCCGTGCCGCGCCGGGCGTGCTCGCGGTCCTGACGGCGGCCGATCTGCCGGAGACGTTCCGCCCGATCCTGCCCGCCCTGTTCCATCCCGGCCCCGACGGCCGCGACATGCACGTGCCGCCCTATCGGGCCCTCGCGGACGGGACCGTCCGCTATGTGGGCGACCTGGTGGCCGCGGTCGTGGCCGAAACACGCGCCGCCGCCGAAGACGCGCTGGAGCTGATCGAGTTCGACATCGACGAGGCCGAACCGGTCATCGACCCGGTGGCCGCACGCTCGAGCGGCTCACCGGCGGTCTGGCCGGACTGTCCCGACAACATCTGCTTCCGGGTCGTCACGGGCGATCCCCAGGCCGTGCGACAGGCGATCGCGGCGGCACCCAACGTGGTGCGCGAGCGCTTCGAGATCACCCGCGTGACCGCCGCCCCGATGGAGGTGCGCGGCGCACGCGGCACGTTCGATCCCGACAGCGGCCGCTACACGCTCCATGTGGGCACCCAGGCGCCGCACCGTCTGGCCGAGAGCGTCGCGGAGATGATGTCTCTCGCCCCTGGGAGCGTCCACGTGACCAGCCGCGACACCGGCGGCTCGTTCGGCATGAAGAACGCCCACTACCCCGAATATCCGGTGATCCTGCACGCCGCCGAGACCACCGGGCGGCCGATCCGCTGGGAGCCGGCGCGCACGGAATCCCTTCTCGCCGACAGCCACAGCCGCGAGCAGGTGGTGCAGGCCGCCCTCGCCCTCGACGACGACGGCCGCTTCCTGGCTCTTGAGGTGGAGATCTGCGCTGCGGTCGGCGCCTATCTCGGTCCGATGTCGGTGCATCCGATGGTCGCCAATGTCGGCTCGCTGTCCGGCGTCTACACGACCCCGCAGATCGCCGCGACGGTCGACGGCGTCTTCACCAACACCCAGAACATGGCGCCCTATCGCGGCGCCGGCCGGCCCGAAGCCATCTACATCATCGAGCGCATGGCCGACGTCGCCGCCCGCCGGCTCGGCATCGACCCCGCCGTAATCCGGCGACGCAACATGATCCCGGCCGAAGCGATGCCGTACGACACGGGCTTCGTGTTCACCTATGACAGCGGCGACTTCCCCACGATTTTCGACGAAGCACTGCGGCGCGCCGACTGGGCGGGCTTCGAGGCCAGGCGCCGCGAGGCGGAAGCGCGCGGCCGACTGAGCGGGATCGGCCTCACCTACGCGATCGAGATCGCCGGCGGACCGCCCGCGAAGCCGATGCCGGAATATGCCCGCATCGAAGTCGAGGCGGACGGAACCGTCGCGCTGGGGATCGGCGGCGGCGACACCGGCATGGGGCACCGCACCACCTATGCCGGCATTCTCTCCGAGCGGATCGGCGTCGACCCGGAAAAAATCCGCTTCGCCACCGGCGATACCGACGCGGTGGCCCGCGGCACCGGCAGCTTCGGATCGCGCACCACCGCCGCCGTCGGCACCGCGATGCTGCGCGCCTTCGACGTGCTGGTGGAGAAGGCGCGCGCCCGGACCGCGGAAGCGCTCGAGGTCGCCGAGGCCGACGTGGAGTTCACCGACGGCGCCTTCACCATCGTCGGCACCGATCGCCGGATCACCCTGCCGGACGTCGCCCGCCATTTCGGCGAAGGCTTCGAGGCCGACGACTTCTCAGCCGCCGACAACGCGAATTTTCCCAACGGCTGCCATGTCTGCGAGGTCGAGGTGGACCCGGAGACCGGCCTGGTGGAGATCCTCCGCTACACCGTCGTCGACGATGTCGGGACGGTCCTGAACGAGGCCCTCGTCTACGGCCAGATCCATGGCGGGATCGTGCAGGGGGCTGGCCAGGCGCTGATGGAGCGGATGGTCTATGACCGCGACAGCGGTCAGCCGCTGACCGCCTCGTTCCTGGACTATGCGATGCCGCGGGCGGGCGAGTTCCCGTTGTTCGACATCAGCTGCCATCCGGTCCCGACCACGACCAATGCGCTCGGGGCGAAGGGGGCCGGCGAGGCCGGCGTGGTCGGCTCGCTGCCGGCGCTTGTCAACGCGGTCGTCGACGCGCTCGTGCCGTACGGCATCGACCATATCGACATGCCGCTGACGCCGGACCGGGTGTGGGAGGCGATCCGGTCCGCGAGCCGATAGACAGAGAACGATCAAGGGGGGACTTCAGATGACCATTCACGCCTTCATGGCGGCCTACAAGCGCGTGTGGGAGGGCCAGGATTCGGAAGGGTTCGCCGCGTTCTTCAAACCGGACGGGCGCTATCACAACACCCCGTTCCAGGTGCAGGACACGCCCCAGGCGCGCGCGGACTACTGGGACCGCATCAAGCTGCAGCAGGACATTGAGGTGTCCTACGAGGTTCTGGCGGAGACGGAGACCGGCGGCATCGCCCACTGGACCGTCACCTATCAGGTGGCGTCGGAGGAGCTGTTCCAGATCTGGGCCAAATCCACCGGAACCGGTCTTCCCGACCGCAAGCCCGGCGATCCGCTGCCGCGGATGGAGCTCGATGGCGTTCTGGTGGCGCAGCTGGCGCCGGACGGACTGGCGGAGGAGGTGCGCATCTGGTGGCACTCGAGAGCCTTTTCCGCTCAGACGGATATGTCTGAGCGATAGAAATGGCTCAGGTTTCAATAGCTTGAGCATATCCTTTTCGTTCAGACCCATCCGGTCTGAACGGGACATGCTCCGTGCCGCGGCCGGTCGAAGAGAGTTAGTCGGTCGGAAGCCGGCCGGCGCAGCTGTGCGCAGGCCGGCTCTCCGGTCGTTGCTCAGGCCCGGCCGAGTGCGATCTTGGGGGCCATGTAATCCAGGCCGAGGCTCTCCGCGACCGCCTTGTTGGTGACGTGGCCGCGATGCACGTTCAGCCCGTCGCACAGGTGCGGGTCCTCGGTGAGCGCCTTCAGCCCCTTGTTGGCCAGCGCCAGCCCGAACGGCAGCGTCGCGTTGTTGAGCGCCGCCGCCGACGTCATCGGGACCGCGCCCGGCATGTTCGCCACGCAGTAGTGCAGGATCCCGTCGACCTCGAAGATCGGGTCCTCGTGGGTGGTCGGATGGGAGGTCTCGAAGCAGCCGCCCTGGTCGATGGCCACGTCGACGAGCACAGCCCCCGGCTTCATTGCCTTGAGCATGTCGCGCCGCACCAGCTTCGGCGCGGCCGCGCCGGGTACGAGCACGGCGCCGATGACCACGTCGGCCGCCACCACTTCGCTTTCCAGCGCTTCGGTCGTTGCGAACAGGGTGCGCGCGCGGCCCTCGAACAGATCGTCGAGATAGCGCAGGCGCGCCAGCGACTTGTCGAGAATGGAGACGTCCGCGCCGAGGCCCGCGGCCATGCGGGCGGCATGGGTGCCGACCACGCCACCGCCGATCACGGCGACCCGGGCCGGCGCGACGCCCGGCACGCCGCCGAGCAGCAGCCCGCGCCCGCCCAGATTGCGGCGCAGGGTCGAGCAGGCGGCCTCGATCGACAGCCGGCCGGCGACCTCGCTCATCGGCGCCAGAAGCGGACGGCCGCCCTGATTGTCGCTGACCGTCTCGTAGGCGACGCCGGTCACGCCGGACTCCAGAAGCCCCTTGGTCTGCTCCGGATCGGGCGCCAGATGGAGATAGGTGAACAGGATCTGGCCTTCGCGCAGCCGGACCCATTCGGTCGGCTGGGGCTCCTTCACCTTCACGATCATCTCGGCATCGGAGAACACCGTGGCGGCATCCGGCGCGATCTCCGCGCCTGCGGCCCGGTAGGCCTCGTCGTCGGCGTGGATGCCGGCGCCCGCGCCGGTCTCGACCATCACACTGTGGCCGGCGGCCACATATTCACGAACCGCCGCCGGGACCAGTCCGACCCGATATTCCTGCGGCTTGATTTCCTTCGGCACACCGACACGCATGGCTGAACCCTCCCTCGGTTCCAATCGTCCTCGATGCACTCTCATCTAAGAAGATCCGCGCGCAATTTCCGCGCGAATTTTCGTCTGTTCAGGATAAACGGCACACGATACGATCGGAATGTTCGAGCCGGACGCGGGATTCATGCGCGAAACGACTGTAGACAGCCTGGATCTGAAGTTGCTCCGGGCGCTTGCCGAGGACGGACGGGCCAGCCACGTGGTGCTGGGCGACCGGATCGGCCTCTCGGCCTCCGCGGTGGCGCGCCGTCAGCGCAGCCTGGAGGAGAGCGGCCTGATCGCCGGCTACCGCGCCGTGATCGGCCTCAAGGCGCTCGGTCTCGGCACCACCGTCATCGTCCGCATCACCCTCGACAGCCAATCGGAGGAGGCGCTGTCGGCGTTCGAGACGGCGGTCGCCCGATGTCCTTCGGTGATCCGCTGCTTCCTGATGGCGGCGGCCGATGACTATCTGGTCCTGGTCGCCGCCCGCGACATCGCCGACTACGAGCGCATCCACACCGTGGAGCTGTCCCGGCTGCCCCACGTGGCGCGGCTGCAGTCGAGCTTCGCCCTGCGCGAGGTGGTCGACCGGCCGATGCCGATCGACGCGCTTACGCGGTAGCGCAAATCCCAGGAAAAGTGGGAAGCGGTTTTCCGCCGCGAATGTGACGTTCTGCCTATCCGGTTCCACCCCATCAGCGGACGACCGTCCGCCGGCCGGAGGCCGCCCACCCGGAGCCGGTGAGCGCAAGCGAACTCGGCGTGAGGGCAAAGGAACAACCTCAAACCCCGGCCCTCGACGCCGGCGCGCGGTCGCGCGCTGACTAGCAACGCCAGGAAAAGTGCGAAGCGGTTTTCCGCCCGGGCGTTGCGCAGGAAAAGACAGATCCCAGGAAAGGTGGGAACCGGTTTCCGGTTCAAAGCGGAGCGCGCACCCTAAGGATTGAAGACCAGGACCAGATAGGCAAGGAACACGACCAGGTGCGCCGCCCCCTGGAGCATGTTGGTCTTCACCCCGCCGAAGGTCAGCATCGACATCCCGAGCGTCAGGATGAGCAGCGCCATTTCGGCAGGCCCCACGCCCAGGATGATGTCTTCGGCTGTGACGAGGCTGATCACCATCACGGCCGGCACCGTCAGGCTGATGGTCGCCAGCGCCGAGCCGAGACAGATGTTCACCGAACGCTGCAACCGGTTCTTGCCGGCCGCTTCCAGGGCGGCGAGGCCTTCCGGTGCCAGGACCAGGATCGCGACGAGGATACCGCCGAGGGCGGCCGGCGCGCCGAGGCTCTCGATGCCGAACTCCACCAGCACGGCAAGCTTCTTGGACAGGATCACGATCGGGACCAGCGTCAGGATCAGCATGATCGCGTGATAGGGCGTCGAGACGGTCGGATGGCCGTGTCCGTGGTTCTCCTCCTCGCCGGTCTCCGTCTGCCTCAAATCGGCCGGCTCCATGAAGAAGGACCGGTGCCGAACCGTCTGAATGGCGAGAAAGGTGGCGTAGAGCAGGATCGTGAAGGTCGCGAACATGACCTCCTGAAACGGGGTGAGGGTCGCGTCCGCGGTCGACTGGGTGAAGCGCGGCAGGATCATCGACATGGTGGCCAGCGGCAGGAGCACGCCCAGATAGGCGCGCGCACCCTGAAGGTTGAACTCCTGTTCGCCATGCCGCCCGCCGCCGATCAGGAGCGCCAGCCCGATCATCAGGTTGAGCACGATCATGATCACCGCGAGCATGGTGTCGCGGGCGAGCGTCGGGTTGTTCTCCCCCGCCAGCATGACGGCGGAGATGAGGGCGACCTCGATGGTGATCACCGCCACCGTCAGGATCAGCGTGCCGTAAGGTTCGCCCAGAAGATCGGCCAGGCAGTCGGCGTGGCGGACGACGCCGAACGCGCCCCACAGCATCGCCGCGAAGACCCAGACGAAGATCAGCCCGGAGATCCAGGGATTGGAGAGATCGGCGAGCCAGCCCTTCCCGTAGAGCAGGAACAGCACCATCGTGACGGCGCCGGCGAAGAACGGTCCTTCCTTGCGCGCAAGGGAAAGCCAGCTCTCTGATTTCGTCGCTTCCATTCCGATCCGTCCTGTCTCGGGCGCTGCGGCACGTGGGTCGCCGGCTCCGCCTTGGGTTACCCAATGGGGACCGACAGGCACAAGGGACGATCGGCAATAAGGACGGGTTAATTCCTCAATCGGGTCCCATTTTTGCCGCCGAAGCACCGCCCCGGGTCTCCAGCCAGGCCACCACCCTGACCGCCGGCCACAGGATGATGAGGTAGATGATGGCTGCCGCGATCAGCGGGCTCGGATTGGCCATCAGCGCCTGGGCGTCGGTCGCCTGCTTGAGCAGGTCCGGCATCGCCACCACGGAGGCAAGCGAGGTGTCCTTGGCGATCGCGATGCAGTTGCTGGTCTGGGGCGGGGTCGCGATCTTCAGGGCCTGGGGGATGATCACCTTGTAGAGGGTGATGGGAAACGGAATCCCCAGTGCCCGGGCGGCCTCGAACTGGCCGGCGGGGATCGACATGATGCCGGCGCGAAAAACCTCGGCCGTGAAGGCGGCCAGCACCAGCGACAGGGCGATCACCGCCGACGTGAAGGAATCGAAGCGAACCCCCACGAACGGCAGGGCGTAGTAGATGACGATCAGCACCACCAGCACCGGCAGCGCCCGGAAGATGTCGATGAACCCCACCGCCAGGTAGCGGACCGGCTTGGGGGCATAGAGCCGGGCGATGCAGATCAGCACGCCGGCGAAGCTTCCGATCAGGACTGACGCGACGGTCAGATAGGCCGTGTTGATCAGCCCGCGCATCAGCATGGGCAGAGCCCGCAGCATGACCTCGGAATTGAAGAAGGTATCGATCAGGCTGGGCACGGCGACCTCGAACCGGTGGACATGACGGGAGACGGCGCGGTCCCGGCGCGGCCGGATCGAAGCGCGGATGTCCCGCAGGGCCTCCCGGTCCGCACCGCCGCACAAGCGTCACGCCCGGGCCGTGCCGGCGCGGGCGTGAGATCACGATCGCCCGGCGGACGCGCGCCGGGCTGCCCGGGCGATTATTTCGCCTGCGGGATGTCCATCACGGTGACGGTCGCCGTTCCGGGATCCGCGTCGGCTCCGAGCCACTTCTTGTGGAGAGCGGCCATCGTGCCGTCCTTCTTGATCTCGGTGATCGCGTTGTTGACCGGTTCCAGCAGCGGCGAGCCCTTGCGCATCATGATGGCGAAGCGGTCGCCGGTGCCGATGCGCTCGACCACGTGCATGGCCGGCATCTGCTGGAAGGCGTACTGGAAGCCGGCGATGTCGCCCACGGCACCCGCGACCCGTCCGGCCTGGGTGTCCAGGAGCAGATCCTGCTGGGTGTTGTAGCCCTTGTAGTCGCCGAACCCGTACTCCTCGCCGTTCTCCTTGATCCAGGCCTCGCCGGTGGAGGTCGAGATCGCGCCGACCGGCTTGCCCTTCATGTCGGCCATGCTGCCGATTCCGGACTCCTTGTTGGAGACCAGCGCCAGGTCGGAATCGTAGTAGCCCTGGGTGAAGGACTGGTTCTGCAGCCGGTCGTCGGTGATCGTGATCGACGAGATCGCCATGTCGATCCGGCCGGAGCTGGTCGCGGCGAACAGCGCCTGGAAGCCGAGATCCTTGAACTCGACCTCGTCGCCGAGGCGCTTGGCGATCTCCTTGACGAGATCGACCTCGAAGCCCTCGAAGGAGCCGTCCTCGGTCTTGTTCTCCCACGGCGGATTGGCCGGATAGGCACCCACCACCAGCGTGTCCGCGCTGGCCGAAGTCGCCACTCCCGCCGCCATCACGGCGGCCAGTGCCGCCATTGCGATCGTCTTCAGCTTCATTCCCCTCTCCTTTTATCTGGATCCGCCGCGTTCCCGGGCGGACCGAAGCACCCGTGGTCCAATCGGAGCCGTCAGGCGGGCTCCCCCAGCATCCGGGCAATGCGCCCGCCGGCTTCCGCGATCTGGGCCGTGTCGCGGCAGATGCACATGCGCAGGAAGGCCTTCGATGCGTCTCCGAAAAGCCATCCCGGCGCCAGGCCGACCCGCGCCTCCTCCAGGAGCCGCGTGCAGGCCTCCCGGGAATCCGCCTCGTCGGCGAGCGCGAAGGTGACGTACATGCCGCCCTCCGGCTTTTCGGGCAGGATCACGCTGTTCAATCCCGCCAGCGCGTCATAGGCGGCGTCGACGCCCGCGCGGCAGCGCGCGCGCACCTCGCCCACGAACGTCTCGCCCTCTTTAAGCGCCGCCAGACCGCCGGCCTGGACGAAGGCCGCCGTGCCGCTGTTGACGTACTGGGTCATCGCCGAAAGCGGGCTCGCCAGGGATTTCGGATGGGTGAGCCAGCCGAGCCGCCAGCCGGTCATCGCCCAGGCCTTGGAAAACCCGTTGATGCTGATGACCAGATCCTCGTCTTCGGCCAGTTGCAGCACCGAAGGCGCCCGGTCACCCGAGAAATGCAGGCGGTTGTAGATCTCGTCGCTCAGGATCCAGATGCCGGTCCGCCGGCTGAAATCGATGAGCGCCTGAAGCTCTTCCGGTGACGCCGTCCAGCCGAGCGGGTTGGAGGGCGTGGAGAACATGATGGCCTTGGTGCGCGCATCGCAGCGCTCGAAGACACGGTCCAGATCGAGCTGCCAGCTGCCGTCGCGGAAATCGAGGGAAACCGGGCGCGGCTCGCCGCCCGCGACGTGGATGGCGTGCTTGATGTTCGGCCACTGGGGCTCAACGAACACCACGTTGTCGCCGCGCTCGACGATCAGTTCCAGCGCCAGGAACACCGCCTGCATGCCGCCCGGCGTGATGGTCGAGCGCTCGACCGCGATCTCGCGTCCGTGCAGGCGGGTCAGATAGGAAGAGAGTTCACGGGTCAGGGCCGGAAGGCCGCGCATGTCCGGAACGTAGAAGGTCTGGCCGGCGTCGAGCGCCTCCTTCGCCGCCTCGCGGATGAAGGACGGCGTGACCAGATCCCCCTCACCGTACCACAGCGTGATCACGTCGGTGAGCGACTGGGCCCGGACCGCGAGTTCCGCGATGTTCTCGGTTTCCAGATCCATGATCTGGGGCCGGATGCGATCATAGGCCCGCGGTTCGGCAAGACGATCGAAAACCGGCATCGCAATCCCATTCCCGAGAACTGGCGCCATGATGAAGCGCCGACTGGACGCGGTCGCGGGCGGTCGTGCCTGGTTCGGCCGCCGCAACCATCGTCCAGCTTCAGCGAAAACTGTATCCACTTCAAGTTTGAAATTTTCTCCGGACCCGGCGACGATTGGTGCCGGGAGGCGGCCGTACGGCCGGGGCGGCAGGGTCGCCGGCGCCCGACAAAGAAGGAACCAGCTCGTGGGTCGGAAGCCTCCATCGCATAACCCGTCACCGCTCTCCGGGGGCGGGACCACGGCCAGCCTCCGGGCGCAGATCTACACGGACGTGCGGGGCAAGCTGCAGCGCGCCGAGTTCCGCCCCGGCGACCGACTGGTCGACACGGAACTCGCCACCCAGTATCGCACGTCCCGCATGCCGGCGCGCGAAGCTCTGATGGCCCTCGCCTCACAGGGCTTCCTGCGGCCGACCACGCGCGGCTTCGCGGTGCCGGAACTGTCGAGCCAGGACGTGCGCGACATCTTCGCGGTTCGCCGGCTCCTGGAACCCGAAGCCGCCGCCGCCGCGGCCCGCAACCTGGATGCGGACGGCCTGGCGGCCCTGATCGCCGCCCGGGATCTGGCCCGCGAGGCCGTCGAGACCGACGCGCCCGAAGCGCTGATGGAGGCGAACATCGCGTTCCGCGGCACGTGGCTGTCGGCCGTCGGAAACCGGCGCCTGATCGACACCATCGAGAGCTTCCGCGACCACATCCAGACCGTCCGCATCGCAACCCTGCACAATGCCGGGACCCGCGTGATCGTCCTGACCGGGATCGAGGCCCTGTCGAGCGCCTTCGTCTCGCGCGACGAGGAGGCCGTGCGCCGGGAGATGCGCGCCTTCATGGCAGCCGCGGAAGCGGAATTCTTCGCAGCCGTCAGCGTCGAGGAGGCCGACCGGGACGCCAGCCCGGCCTGATCAGACATTCTCGCTGTCGATGTCGCCGAGAGCGCGCTTGAGTTCGCAGAGCGCCATCCGCTTGTAGGCATCCACCACGCGGCGGCCCTCATCGGCCGACCCGGCGATCGCAAGGCGCATGGCCGCCTCGCCGAGGGACATGACGGTGAACGCCGACGCGCGCAGCTCCGGGTCGGCCTCCCGCTTCCCGATCCGCGCCAGCGTGTCCGCGAGAAGATCGCCGTTTTCCCAGCAGTTCAGGAGATCCACGTCCGCCAGCGCCTTGTCGGCCTGGGTGCCGGACCAGACGTCCCGGATCGCGGGGTCCTCCAGAAACAGCTGGTAGTAGATCTCGATCAGCCCGTCGAAGGCGTCCTCGAACGCCGCCGGCGTGTCCACCGGGTCCAGCTTCTCGGCGATGCAGGCCCGGCTCTCCGCGTGGTAGCGCTCGGCCAGCGCCCCCAGGATCGCGCTCTTGTCCGGAAAGTACTGGTAGAGCGAGCCGATCGAGATGCCGCTGCGCTCGGCGAGCGCGCTCATCTTCATGGCGTCGCTGCCCGCCTCGGAGATCAGCTCCACCGCCGCATTCAGGATCCGCTCCATCCGCTCCCGGCTGCGCTTCTGGGTCGGTACGATCCGCGGTGCGGGACGCGCGGTGCGGGCCGCGCCGTGCTCTCCCCCGGCAGGCTGATGCTTCGGCATATATGAGTATCTCTCACTTTTATGTTGACTCCCTGAATATGAGGGATTATCGCTTTCTACACAACATGAGCATTCCTCACATTCAGGAGCCTTCAATGTCCGACCCGATCGACAATCCCGTCCTCGTCATCGGCGGAACCGGCAAGACCGGCCGCCGCGTCGCCGACCGCCTGACAGCGCACGACATCCCGGTGCGCATCGGCTCGCGCCAGGCCGATCCGCCCTTCGACTGGTCCGACCGCTCGACCTGGGCTGCGGCTCTCGAAGGCGCACGCGCCGCCTACATCACCTATTATCCCGACATCGCGCTGCCCGGCGCCGTCGAGACCATCGAGGCCCTCGTCACGACCGCGATGGCGCACGGCGTCGACCGGCTCGTCCTCCTGACCGGGCGTGGCGAGGAGGAGGCCGAGCGGGCCGAGGAGGTGCTGAAGGCGTCGGGCGCGCGCTGGACGATCGTCCGGGCCTCCTGGTTCGCCCAGAATTTCTCCGAAAACTTCTTCGCGGACGGGATCGCGGCCGGCGAAGTGGTCTTCCCGAGCCACGATGTCGGCGAACCCTTCGTCGACGCCGACGACATCGCCGACGTGGTCACCGCGGCGCTGACCGAGGACGGCCATGTCGGAAATCTCTACGAGGTCACAGGCCCGCGTCTCCTGACCTTCCCCGAGGCCGTCGCCGAAATCGCCCGGGCCTCCGGCCGCGACATAAGCTACGTGCCGGTTTCGGTGGACGACTACATCGCAACTTTGAAGGATCTGCAGATCCCGCCGGAGTTCGTCGATCTGCTCGATATCCTCACCCGCCAGGTGCTCGACGGGCGCAACAGCTCGATCGCCGACGGGGTGGAGCGCGCTCTCGGCCGGCCGCCTCGGGACTTCTCCGTCTATGCGGCGGAAACGGCCCGCTCCGGGGTCTGGGCGCAGGCCGCCTGACGTGCGTGGTGGAGCGGTTGATGGCGGACGGGTTTTCCGTCCGCCTTTTCCCGTCCACGACTACGAGGCGAACCCGATGCCGAGCCGGTCGAGCCCGCGCAGGAACAGCGAGCGCCGGCCGGTGAGGTCCTCCGCAGCCAGATCCCGCTGTGCCCACCGAACCGCGAGCGAGCGCAGTGGCTCCGGCGGAAACGGCACCGCGAAGCTCCGGAGCATGCGCAGCTCGGTGCGCTCGGTCTTTCGGCCTTCCAGCATGTCCAGCATGGCGAGCGCGGCGAACCGCGACGCCGACACCCCCTGCCCGGTGAAGCCGAGCGCATAGGCGACCACGCCGCCAAGCGCCGTGCCGGCAAAGAACGTCGTCCGCGCCGAGGTGTCGATGATCCCGCCCCAGGCGTGGGTGAAGGGCACGTCGGCAAGCGCCGGAAAGGCTTCGTTGAAGGTCGCCGCCAGCCGGGCATAGGTCTCCGGCCGGTGGAGCAGCGCCGGGTCCCGGCTGCTTCCGTAGTGATAGATCGCGTCGAACCCGCCCCAGAGGATGCGGTTGTCGGCGGTCTTGCGGAAATAGTGGAACTGGTTGCCGCTGTCGGCGATGCCATGCCGGCCGCGCCATCCGATCGTGTCGAGCTGGGCGTCGGTCAAAGGCGCGGTCAGGAGCGAATAGTCGAAGATCGGCAGGATCGCCATGCGGAAGCGCCGGATCAGAGAGACCGCCGCATTGGTCGCCATGACCGCCTGCTTCGCCGACACCACCGCCGCCTCCAGGCTCAGCCGGACGCCCGCCCCGTCCCGCGCGATCGCCGTCACCGGAGCCTCTTCGTGGATTTCGACGCCCGCCTTGAGGCAGGCTCGCTTGAGGCCCTCCACCAGCATGGCCGGATTGACCAGCGCATAATTCGGCTCGAACAGGCCCGCCGGATATTTCGGGCTGTCGAACCGCTCCTTCAGCGCGTCGCCTTCCAGAAGCGTGCAGTCGATCCCGAAGCGGGCATAGCTGTCGCGCATGGCCTTGAGGCCGTCCGCCTGCCAGGGCGTGGCGGCCACGGTGAGCTTGCCCGCCCGTTCGAACTGGCCGTCGATGCCGTAGGTGTCGAGATCGGCCGCCATCCGGTCGAGATTCTCGCGGCCGAGCCAGATCAGGGTCTCCGCCTCTTTCGGCCACCGGGCGACCGCGTTGCCGACCCCGTGGGAGATCGACGGCGCGGTGAAGCCGCCGTTGCGCCCGCTGGCGGCGTTGCCGCAGGTGCCGGCCTCCAGCAGCACGATGCGCGCGTCCGGCCACCGCTCCCGCGCCTTGAGCGCCGCCCACAACCCGGTGAAGCCGCCGCCGATGATCGCGAGATCGCAGGCGATGTCGCCCGCCGGCGGCGGACACGGCGCCGCATCGGGCACCGTCTCCCGCCAGTAGGGCGTGCGGACTGCCGTCTCGAAGCTGAGGGTCGCGCTCATGCCGGCCGTCTTCCGAAGCTCTGCCGATCGACCCGGGTCAGCCCTGGTCGCCGGTCAGATACCAGCCCCAGTCCTCGTCCCGGTCGAAGCGGGTGACCTGCTTGGTCTCCAGATAGCTGTCGAAGCCGTGCTCGCCGAGTTCGCGGCCGATGCCGGAGCTCTTGTAGCCGCCCCACGGAACCTGGGTGAAGGTCGGCTGGGAACAGTTGATCCAGATGATGCCGGCGCGGAGCTTCGCGGCCACCCGGTCGCAGCGCTCCAGATCCCGCGACATCACCGCCCCGGCGAGCCCGTACGGGCTGTCGTTGGCGAGCCGCAGGGCTTCCTCCTCGGTGTCGAACGGATTGACGCAGACCACCGGCCCGAAGATCTCTTCGCGCCAGATCTCCGCATCGAGCGGCACGTCGGCATAGACCGTCGGCGCGATATAGTAGCCGGTGTCGAAGCCCTCCGGCCGTCCGCCGCCGGTGACGAGCCGGGCGCCGCTGTCCTTCGCCCGCTCGAGAAAGCCCATCACCTTGTCGTACTGGCTCTTGGCGACCACCGGGCCGAGCTTCACGCCGTCGGCGTCGCCGGGCCCGATCCGGATCTTCTCCGCCTCTTGCTTGAGACGCTCCAGAAGCTTCGGATAGAGGCTGCGCTCGACGAGAATGCGCGACGTGGCGGAACAGATCTCACCCTTGTTCCAGAAGATGCCGAACAGGATCCATTCGACCGCCTTGTCGACGTCGCTGTCGCCGAAGACGAGAAACGGCGACTTGCCGCCGAGCTCCAGGGCGACGGTGCGGATGCCGGCGGAAGCCGCCTGCATCACCCTGCGGCCGGTCGGCACCGATCCGGTGAAGGCGACCTTGTCGGCGAGCGGGTGCTCGGACAGCGGCGCACCGGCCTCCGGTCCCGTACCCGTCACCAGATTGAAGACGCCGGCGGGAAGCCCGGCTTCGTCGATGATGCGGGCCATCTCGTAACAGGTCATCGAGCAGAGTTCGGATGGTTTCAGCACAATGGTGCAGCCCGCTGCCAGCGCCGGCGCGACCTTCCACACCCCCATCAGCATCGGGAAGTTCCACGGCGTGATCGCGGCCACGACGCCGACCGGCTCGCGCCAGATGCGGGCATCGAAGCGTGCGTCGCCCAGATCGACCGTCTTCTCGGGCTGCGCCGCGCGCGCCTCGGCGAGGTCCGCGTAGTAGTCGAAGCAGTCGGCCGCGTCGCCGATGTCCCACTCCGCTTCCGGCATTGGCTTGCCGTTGTCCCGGGTCTCCAGCGCGGCGAGTTCAGGCAGCCGGGCGCGGATGCCCTCGGCGACCTTGCGCAGCGCGTCGGCGCGCGCCTTTGCGGAGAGCCCCGACCAGCGGCCGTCGTCGAACGCGGCCCGGGCCGCCCGGACGGCCGCATCGACATCGTCCGCCGTGCCCGCCGCCACCTGGTCGAAGGCCTGCTCGGTCGCCGGATCGATGGCCGGGAAGCTGCCGCCCGCCTTCGGCGCCACGAACGCGCCGTCGATATAGAGCATCGTCGTCATCGTGAACTCTCCTCTCAGACGTGCTTGCGCCCGCCGGCTTCCAGGAACCAGTCGTCGGGATAGGGGTACCACCAGTCGTGCCGCACCGGCTTGTGGTCAAGAATGACCATCTTGGTGCGACGAAAGGCGTCGAGCCCGTACCGGCCCAGCTCCCGGCCCAGCCCGGAGTTCTTCCACCCGCCGAACGGCAGCGCGTCGTTGTCGATCATCGGATTGTTGATCCACACCATGCCGGCCTCGAACCGCTCCGACGCCTCGTGCGCCTCGGCCAGATCGGTGGTGAAGATCGACGCGCCGAGCCCGAACCGGCTGTCGTTGGCGGCCTCAAGCGCGGCCTCGAAATCCGGCACCCGGACGATCGCGGCGACCGGGCCGAACACCTCCTCGTGCAGGATGTCCATCTCGTCGGTGCAGCCGGTGAGGATGGTCGGCTCGTAGAACCAGCCCGGCCCGGCGCCGTCCGGCACCTTGCCGCCGCAGACCACCGTCGCGCCCTTGGCCACCGCGTCGTCGACCAACCGGATCACCTTGTCGCGCGCCGCCTCGCTGACCAGCGGGCCGATCTCCGACTTTTCCAGCCCGTTGCCGATCCTGAGCCGGTTCGTTTCCGCGGCGAACGCCTCCACGAACGCGTCGTGGACGCTGTCGACCACATAGAACCGCTCCGTGGAGGTGCACACCTGGCCCGACATGTGGAAGGCGCCGGTCACCGCGCCGGCCGCCGCAATCTCCAGCGGCGCGTGGGCGGTGATCACCATCGGATCGGACCCGCCGGCCTCGATGATGGCCGGCTTCAGCCGGGACGCCGCGGCCGACGCCACCGCCTGGCCCGCCGGCACCGACCCGGTGAAGGCGACGGCATGGGTCTTTTCGCTCGCAATGAGCGCCTTGCCGACGTCCGGACCGCCGGGAAGGCAGGCGACCAGATCGTCCGGCAGCGCATCGAACAGCTCCATGAAGGCGAGGGTCGACAGGGTCGTCGCCTCGGCCGGCTTGATCACGCAGCCGTTGCCGGCGGCAAGCGACGCCGCCACGGTCCAGCACATCAGCAGGATCGGGAAGTTGAACGGCATGATGTGGACCGAGACGCCGTACGGCGCATAGGTCGCGTACTGCAGCGAGCCGGCCTGGGTCGTGCCGGCCACCTTGCCCGCCTCGTCACGCGCCAGTTCGGCATAGTAGCGGAACACCGGAGCGCAGTTCGCCACCTCGCCGATCGCCTCGGGATAGGGCTTGCCCATCTCGCGGCTCATCAGGATCGCGCACTCCGTCACGTCGGCCGCCTCGATCCGGTTGGCAAGCCGGTGCAGCGTCTGCGCGCGGGACTTGGCATCGAGCCGCGCCCACTCCTTCTGGGCAGCATTCACCCGCTCCAGAACGTCCTCGATCTCAGCCTCGGTGACCGACACGCGCCCGCCCACAGTTTCAAGCGTTGCGGGATCGATCACCGGCGAGACGGATCCGGCGCTTTCCCAATAGTCCGGCAGTAGAAAATAGCGGGGCGAGGTTGAATCAGACACGGATCGGTCCTTTCAGAATGTCGGCGTCGGTTCCGAGCTCGGAGCCGTGCTGTCGCCACTCGGGCAGCTCGGCGGCCAGGAACGCGCGGATGTCGGTCAGTCCGGCGTCATCGAGCGCCGTTTCCAATTGGCGGAGCACCCGCGGCAGGAAGGCCAGATAGCGCGGCTTGCCATCCCGGCGGCTCAGCCGCACGAACACGCCCGCGATCCGGGCATGGCGCTGCGCGCCAAGAAGCGCATAGCGCTGACGGATCTCGTCGGCCGGGCCGAGATGGGCCGGCGCTCCGGCGACGTAGCGCTGAAGCATGGCCGCTTCGAGACCGGGCGCCAGATCGCGGCGGGCGTCCTGCAGCAGCGAGACGAGATCGTATTCGCACGGGCCCAGAACCCCATCCTGGAAATCGAGCAAGCCGCATCGCGCCACGCCGGTCCGCCCCTCCAGAAGCATCAGGTTGTCGACGTGGAAGTCGCGGAGAACCAGCGTCTCCCGCCGCTCGCCGATGGGCGCGAGCGCGGCCGCCCACAGCTCCCGGAACCGGCGCGCGAAGCCTGACGGGTCGAACCCGGACGGCGCCACGGCCGGCGCGAACCAGTCGGAGAAGACGTCGAGTTCGGTGAGATAGGTGTCCAGATCGAACGCCGGCTGGGAAACCGCCGCGCCGCGCGGCTCGTGATGCAGGTGAAGCAGCGCGTCAACCGCCAGCTCGTAGAGCGCGCGTTCGTCGTGGCCGGCAGCCAGGCACGCGGTGTAGGTGCTTGTGCCGAAATCCTCCACCAGCGCCAGCCCGTGGGAGGGATCGGCGCCCTGGACCCGCGGCGCCGACAGCCCCAGCGCGCAAAGATGCCGCGACAGCCGCAGATAGGCCGCGAACCCGACCGGGTCCTGCCGGTCCTCCATCAGCAGCAGCCCCCGGTCCGGCAGGCGCACATAGCGCCGGGTCGACGCGTCCGCCGTCAGCGGAACGAGCGTCTCGCCGGCCAGACCGTGCCGAGCCAGGAAGGTTGCCGCCGGTGGATCGAGGGGAAGCGGCGGCACCGCGGGAAGCGCGGTCATCGGATCATGTAGACCTTCTTCACCGTCTCGTGGACCGTGCACACGCCCTTCCAGTCCTTCGGGAAGAACGCGGCCGTGTCCGGCGTGATCTCGATCACGTCGCCGCTTTCGTGGACGTAGGTGCAGCGGCCTTCCAGGAAGTGGCAGAACTCGTCCTTGGTGACGTGGCACTCCCATTTCCCGGGCGTGCAGATCCACAGGCCGCATTCGCTCTCGCCGTTATCGCCCTTGTGGATCAGCTTGCCGGAGGTGTGGGAGGACCCTTCGATCATGGTCGGGATCTCGCCCCAGTCGACGGTGTCGGTGACCTCGAGGGGCTTGTGCATGACGGGTGTTTTCATCGGGTGCGCTTCAACTCAGCATGTAGATGTTGCGGATCGTCTCGTGGATTTCGGCCTCGCCTTCCCAGCCGGCGGGGAACAGCACGCAGGTGCCGGGCGTGACCTCGATCGTCTCGCCGGCATCGGAGCGGTAGACCGCGCGGCCGGCCACGAAGTGGCAGAATTCGTCGCGCGGAACCGACAGCCGCCAGCGCCCGGGCGTGCACACCCAGATGCCGGTCTCCGGCGAGTTGCCCGGCCCCTTGAACAGGAGCCGGCCGGTGGAGTGGGACTGCCCTTCGATGGCATCGGGCTGCGCGCCCCAGTCCACCAGATCGTCGGTGACAGAGGCGTCGTGGATGTGCGGGGCGGTGGACTCCAGACCGCTCATCACTGCTCCTCGGCCAGTTTGACCAGCAGGCGCGCGGCCTTCTCCTGGCCGTTGGCGGACTGCATGTGCGCCGAGGTTTCCTTCAGCCGGGCGGCCATCGCCTCGTCGGTCAGGCAGGCCTCGATCTTCTCGATCAGCTCCGCATCGGTCCACTCGTACCGGTCGGAGCGGAAGCCGTGACCGGTCTCCTGAACGCGCATGGCGTTGTCGTGGCCGTCCCAGACATAGGCCATGATGATCGCGGGCTTGCCGAAATAGAGGCACTCGGTGAACGAGTTGTTGCCGCCGTGATGGATCACCGCGTCGACCTGCGGGATCACCGAGGGCTGCGGAAACCAGCTGTCGATGATCACGTTGTCGGGGATGTCGGAATAAGAGTCCTTGTAGTCGCCGACATTGACGATCGCCCGGTAGCGGGTCTTGCCGACCAGCTCGATCAGCCGCTTCAGGAGATCGGTGTCACCGGCGCCCAGCGACCCGAACGAGATGTAGAGCAGCGGGCCGTCGTTGTTCTTCTTGAAGGTCGGCACCTGATACGGCTTGTCCTGGCGCACGCAGCCTTCGAGATACTGGAACCTCGCCGGATCGAGCGGGACCGCACGGTCGTAGGTCACCGGCTCCGGATAGAGCAGCAGGTTCAGATAGGGCGACGGCTCGAAGAACTGCCCGAGCGGATAGGGCTCCTCGCCGGTCGACTTCAGGAACTCGTTGAAGTCGTCGTGGATCGGCTTGATGACCTCGTTGAACTTCGCCCGGAACGCGGCGTGGCCTTCGGTGTCGTTTTCCGACATGCCGGAGAGATGCGGCGGGATCGCATCGTCCTCGATCTCGTTCTCCGAGCACGAGATGATCCGCACCCACGGCACGCCGAAATGCTTGATCGCCGGGAACAGCACGACGTTGTCGACGGAAATGACGTCCGGCTTGATCTTGGCAAGGATCGCCGGGAGATCCTCTTCCGCCCATTTGGCGCTGTCGACGATCGCCTCCCAGCACTCCTTCACGTAGTTGTCGATCTGGTCGATCGGCGCCTTGCGGAAGTTCGGGATGTGGCTGTTGATGAAGTCTTCCCAGAACTTGGCCATCTGCTCCGGCGGCATCGGCTCGGAGAGGTTCACCGGATGGGCCTCGAAGCCGTAACCCTCGTAGACCTCCACGAAGCCGGGATCGGAGAGGAACACCGCCTTGTGGCCCATCCGCTCCACGGCCTGGGCGATGCCGACGGAGTTGAGCGCCGGGCCGAAGGCGGCTTCCGGGAAGAAGGCGAAAGTCTTCTGCGCCATGTCCTGTCTCCTCTGGTGGGCGGACCGGTTCGTCCGGCCCCGCCTCGGGTCTTGGTTTGTGTGTGTCAGGCCGGGAAGACGCGGGTGTCGGCCGCCGACCAGCCGACGGTGACCTCCTCGCCCTCGGCGTAGCGATGCCCCTCCGCCGCATCGGCGGTCAGCCGGACGAGCACCGGCTTCGGCGCGTTGGGCGTTTCCAGATGAAGCTGGAGGTCGAGGCCGTGATAGGCCGTGGCCGTCACCCGGCCGGTCAGGCTGTTCTCGCCGTCCGACGCGCCGAGCCGCAGCCGTTCCGGCCGCACCGCCACCACCGCCGCGTCCCCCTCGCCGAGCCCGTCCGGGATCGGACCGGCGAACACCCGGCCGTCGTCGGCCTCAAGCCGGCCGTTCCGCAGATGCACCGGCAGGAAGTTCATCACCCCGATGAAGTCGGCGGCGAACCGGCTTTCCGGCTGTTCGTAGATCTCGTGGGGCGTTCCGCACTGAAGCAGCAGGCCGTCCTTGAGGATGGCGATGCGGTCGGCCATCACCAGCGCCTCTTCCTGATCGTGGGTGACCACGATGAAGGTGATCTTGAACTCGTCCTGGATCCGCTTCAGCTCCAGTTGCATCTCGCCCCTCAGCTTCTTGTCGAGGGCGCCGAGCGGCTCGTCGAGAAGCAGCACCCGCGGGCGCTTGACCAGGGCGCGGGCAAGCGCGACGCGCTGGCGCTGGCCGCCGGAGAGCTGCTCCGGCTTGCGGTCGGCCAGGTGCGAAAGCTGGATCACCTCCAGCATCTCGCCCACCCGGGAGCGGATCTCGGTGCGGCCCATCCGGTCCATTTCCAGCCCGTAGGCGATGTTCTGCGCCACCGTCATGTGCGGGAACAGCGCGTAGGACTGGAACATGAGGTTCACGGGCCGCAGGTTCGGCGGCACCCTGGAGACGTCCTTGCCGTCCAGCAGGATCTCGCCGGCCGTCGGCGTCTCGAACCCGGCCAGCATCCGCAGCAGGGTCGTCTTGCCGCTGCCCGACGCGCCCAGAAGCGCGAAGAACTCGTTTTCCCGGATGTCGAGCGACACGCCGCCGACGGCCTCCAGCCGGCCGAAGGACTTCCTGACGTCGCGGATCGACAGAAGAACGTCACTCATTGACCGGCAAGCTTTCCGCTGTTCAGGCGCTGGGAGAGGGCGAGCGCGACGACGGAGACCGTCATCACGATGGTGGCGAGCGCGTTGATCTCGGGGGTCACGCCGAAGCGGATCATGGCGAAGATCTGCATGGGCAGCGTGATGGACTCCCGCCCGGCGCCCGCCGTGAAGAAGGCGATGATGAACTCGTCGACGGAGAGCGTGAACGCCAGCAGCGCGCCGGCGATCACCGCCGGCATCAGCACCGGCAGCACCACCCGCCACAGCGTCGTGATGGTGGAAGCGCCGAGGTCGGTGGAGGCCTCCACGATGGTCCAGTCGAAGGTCTTCAGCCGGGCGCGCACCACCGCGCAGACGAAGGCCAGGTTGAAGACCACGTGGCTGACGATGATCGTGCGCAGCCCCAGCGTCACCTCCAGCATGGAAAAGAAGCTCAGGAGCGCGATCGCCAGCACGATGTCCGGGATGATCATCGGCGCGAAGATCACCGTTTCCAGGACCCGGCCCTTGCGGCGGCGAATCTCCACGCCGACGGCCAGCAGCGAGCCGAGGATGGTGGCGATGAAGGTGGAGGAGACGGCGACGATGAGCGTGTTCAGCGCCGCGCCCATGATGTCCTTGTTGGAGATTAGCTCGCCGTACCACTTGGTGGAAAACCCGGTCCACGCCGTCGGCAGCCCGCCCTCGTTGAACGACAGCGCGACCAGCACGGAGATCGGCACGTAAAGGAAGGCGAACACCGCCGCCAGGATGAGGAGCATCAGGCGCTGGGTCGAGCGGTCGGCCATCCTCACGCCTCCTTGGTGCGCGCCCCGGACGCGCGCTCGGAGACGAAGGTCTGCAGGGTCAGGAGCCCCATCATCACCGCGATCAGCACCATCGACAGCGCGGCGCCGAACGGCCAGTCGTTGGCGGTCAGGAACTGGGCGTAGACCAGGTTGCCGATCATCTGGAACTGGCCGCCGCCGAGCAGCGCCGGCGTCACGAAGTTGCCGATCGACAGCACGAAAACGAACACGAAGCCGGTGGCGATGCCCGGCGCCGTCATCGGCAGCGTGATGCGCCGGAAGGTGGTCCAGGCCGAGCCGCCGAGATCGCGCGAGGCCTCGGCAATCTCCGGGTTGAGCCGGGAGAGCGGCGCGTAGCAGGCGAGGATGACGAACGGCAGATAGTTGTAGACCAGGCCGATGACGACGGCACTCTCGGTGTAGAGCATCCGGGGCATCTCGCCGTCATAGCCGAGATAGCGGGCGAGCGCCGTGATCAAACCTTCGCGGTTGAGGAGCACGATCCAGGCATAGGTCCGCACCAGATAGTTCGACCAGAACGGCAGCACCGCGAAGAAGAGAAGCAGCGGCTGGCGCCGGGCCGGCATGGCGGCGATCGCGTAGGCCGCCGAATAGCCGATGACCGAGGCGATCAAACCGGCAAGCCCGGCGATCAGGGCCGACTTGATGAAGATGCTCGCATAGAGCGGATCGAAGACGAGCGCGATCGTCTCCAGGGTGAACGTATACTCGATGCCGCCGTAGATGCCCCGCCGGAAGAAGGCGAGCGCCAGGACCAGCAGGCACGGCACCACCATGAACGCGGTGAGCCAGGCCAGCGCCGGGGTCATCAGATAAAGGGGTTTGCGGTCGGCCATCGGATGCCTGGGAACTCAACCCGTTGAACTGGCGGCAGGCAGGAGGGCCCGGCGGACGCGCTGCCGCCGGGCCTGGTCGCAGGGGCCTCAGTTGGCGGCCTTGATCTCCGAGACGATGCGCGAATAGGTCCGCTGGTCCTCGCCGACGTCGCGCAGCTGCTCGTACTGCATGAGCGCGTCCGGGCTCATCGCCATGTTCGGATAGGTCTCCAGCATCTCCTCGGAGAGGCTCGCCATGGCGGGCTCGTTGGGCACCTTGTAAAGGATGTTCTCGGCCGCCCAGCCGTGGTTCTCCGGGTCGAGCATGAAGTTCACGAACTCGTAGGCGGCTTCCTTGTTCTCGGCGTTCTTCAGGATCACCATGGTGTCGACCCACAGGTCGGAGCCCTCTTCCGGCACCACGTACTTGATGTCGGCGTTCTCGGCGATGCCGTAGTTGCACCAGCCGTCCCAGGCCTGAACCAGCTCCGCCTCGCCGGAGACCAGCTTGGCGTAGAAGGTGGTGTCGTCGTAGGCGAGCAGGGTCTTCTTGGCCTCGATCAGGAGATCGCGCACTTCCTGCAGCTTCTCCGGATCGGTCTCGTTGACCGAATAACCCTTGGCGAGCAGGCCGGCGGCGAGCAGCCAGCGGTCGGTGGCGAGCATGGTCGTCTTGCCGGTGACCTCGTCGCTCGGATCGAGCAGCGCCATCCAGCTCGTCGGCTCTTCTTCGAGGAGGTCGGAGCGGTAGCACAGCCCGGTCGTGCCCCAGGCATAGGGCACCGAGAAGGTGTTGCCCGGATCGTGCTTCAGCTCCTGGGCCTGGGCGTAGAGATTGTCCAGGTTCGGGATCTTGTCGTGGTCCAGCTCCTCGGCGAGGCCGAGATTGTGCAGCACCTCGGCGAACGGCGACGACACGAAGACCACGTCGTAGCCCCGCCCCTTGGAGGCGATCAGCTTGCCCATGATCTCTTCGTTGGTGGCGTGGAGCACCAGTTCGGCGTCGTTGCCGGTCGCCTCGTTGAAGGCCTCGATGGCGTCGGGGGCCATGTAGCCGTCCCAGTTCGAGACCACGAGTTCCTCGGCCTGGACCGGGGCGGTCATTCCGGCCACGCCGGCGGCTCCCAAAAGTGCGCACACGGCGACTGTCTGTTTGAGCATTCTCGTTCTCCGTACCTCTGGTGGGCCATCGCCGCCGAACCGGAGCTCGGCCCGAAAGCGATGAGTGTTCTTTTGTGGCCGGCGCTTGCCGACGGATGTTTTTTCCAGTCTTAATGATCTAAATAATACGTCAATATGTATTCGCTGTTCTTTTGACACGGAGCACCGCGTGCGCACCCTCCCGACGCCGGGATCCGGAGAGCCATGATCGAACCGCGCCGCAGCATCCGGCAGAACCACCTCGCCCTTGGCCAGCAGATCCTGACCATTGCGATGGAGCGCGGCATGCGCCCCGGCGACCACCTGCCCGAGCAGGCCTTTTCGGAAGCCTGCGGGGTCTCGCGAACACCCATTCGCTCGGCCTTCAAGCTTCTGGAGCAGAACGAGATTCTCAGCTGGCGCGAGGAAGAAGGCTACTTCCTGGCGATCGGCAGCGCCGAGGAACTGGCCGACGCCGTCCAGAAGCTCGAGGATCTGGAGAACTCGCTCGCCCAGCGCATCCTGGCCGATCGCGCGGAACGGCGGATCGGCGACGTGCAGTCCGTGCGCGCGCTCATGCAGCGCTACAGCGCATCGCGAAGCAGTGTATTAATTGCGCTAAAAGTACTGTCACGGGACGGGATCGTCACCCAGATGCCGGGTCAGGCGTGGGTGTTCCAGCCGATCCTCGATTCCCCGAAATCCATCGACGAGAGCCTGTCCTTCCGCCTCACGCTCGAGCCCCAGGCCATCCTGGCTCCCGGGTTCGGGGTCGATCTCAAGCGGGCCGGCCTGCTGCGCGCCCAGATGACCGACCTGATGGAAAGCCGCTCCGGCACCATCAGCGCCGCCCGCTTCCACCGCATCGACACCGACTTCCACTCCTTCATCGCCGAATGTTCGGGGAACCGGTTCGTCCGCGGCGCGCTGCTCGCCCATCACAGATTGCGCCGCAGCACCCAGAAGGATACCTCCATCCCCGACTTCCGCCTGCGTCAGTCCCTCCAAGAGCATCTCGACATTTTGGACAGCGTTGAAAGTGCCCAGTACGACCTGGCCGCCGATCAGATGACCCTGCACCTCAGGCGCTCGCGCATCCGCCGGCCGGAAGCGGCCAACCGGGGCACGCCGCCGCTGATGCGGGCGCCTCGGTCATGAGCCGATCGCCCCTCGTCGCCCTGTTTCCCGAGGCCAGCTTCGGCGCCGCGCTGAACTGCGTCGGCATTGCCCAGAAGCTGAGGCAGATGGGCGCCACCCCCGTCTTCATCTGCCATTCCGGCTTCACCGGCGTGTTCGCGGAGTACGGCTTCAAGGAGTACCACCTGCCGCCGCCGGAAAGGCGCAGCAGCGACGCGATCGAGGACTACTGGCAGGGCTTCATTACCACCCACCTGCCCCATTTCGATCTCGACCCGATGGCGCAGCTGCCGACCTATGTCGCGCCCACCTGGCAGGCGATCGTGGACACCGTGGTCGCCGCGGAGGACGGCCTGACCGCGCTCCTGGACCGGATCCGGCCCGACGCGATCCTGCTCGACAACGTCATCATGTTCCCGGCCGTCGCCAATGCCGGCTGCCCCTGGGTGCGGGTGGTATCGTGCGCGGAAACGGAGATCCCGGACCCGAACGTGCCGCCCTATCTCTCCGGCCTTTCGCCCGACGACACGGCGGGTCGCGAGCGCTTCGAGAAGGCCTACCTGACCCACACCCGCGCGGCCCAAAAGCGCTACAACGACTTCCGCAAGGCCCACGGGCTGTCCGCGCTCCCCGCCGGACTGTTTCTGGAATCCTCGCCGACCCTCAACCTCCTGCTCGCCCCCTCCGCCGCGCGCTACGAGCGCGCCGATCCGCTGCCGAAGGACCGGTTCGTCTATCTGGAAGGCTGCGTGCGCGAGGAAACCCGCTTCGACGCGCCGTTCATGCCGGTCGACCACGCACCGCTCGTCTATATGAGCTTCGGCAGCCTCGGCTCCATCGACACCGACCTGATCGGCCGGATGATCGACGTCTTCGCCACCCTGCCGGTGCGCTTCCTCGTCAATGTCGGCGGATTTCTCGAGGCCTACAGCCGGGTGCCCGACAACGTCTATCTCGGCAGCTGGTTTCCCCAGCCCTCGGTGGTCGCGGAGTCCGACCTCTTCATCCACCACGGCGGCAACAACAGCTTCTGCGAGGCGCTCTATTACGGCGTCCCGTCGCTGGTCATGCCCTATTGCTGGGACGGCCACGACAACGCCCAGCGCACCGACGCGCTCGGCTTCGGCCGCCGGTTTGACCGCAGCGCCTGGAGCCCGGACGAGCTCCGTTCGGCCATCATCGCGCTTCTGGACGATGCGGCGATGCGGCAGCGGCTGGCGGAGATCGCACGCGGGATGCAGGCAGAGCCCGGCACCGAGCGGGCCGCCCGGGCGGTCATGGATGCACTGGAAGCAGGACGCCCGATGGCCTGAGCCGGACGGACCAGAGCGAGCGCCGACGCCGGAGCGCGCGGCGCACCCGCGAGCGGTAAGGGCAAAGGAGCTAATATTTCAAGGAAATCAGTCGGGTAGCCAATGAATGGCACCCCCAAGGGGACTCGAACCCCTGTTTCCGCCGTGAGAGGGCGGCGTCCTGGACCGCTAGACGATGGGGGCTTCACGGCGCCGGGGCGCCGGAAACAGAGCGCGGATATAGCGTCTCGCCGCGGGCGACGCAAGGTGCCTGACACCCTCGTTCGCAGAAAAGCGAAAGCGTCTGGGCGCCCCCGAACAGGAAGCGCGGGACGCCTGCGTGTGCCGGGTCCCGCCTACTGCGCGGTCGGTGCGGCGGGAGCGCCGGTCCCGACGGTGACGGTCTGCAGCCGGGCGCCGCTGCCGGCGTCGAAAACGTGAACGGAGGTCTTGCCGTCCGGCCCCTCAACGACCAAGGTGATCCGGTCGCCGGTCGCGGCTGCCGAGCGGACCGTGGCGCCCGACGGAATCTCGACCGCGAGCTCGGTGGCCGGAGCTGCGGCATCGTCCTGCGAAATCCTGTAGAAGATGGCGGCAAACACGGCCACGAAGCCCGCCACCATGATCAGGCTGGAGACCAGCAGCAGCTTTCTGAGCTTGCGCTGGACCCGCTCCATCATCGGATCGAGCGGCGGCTCGGGCCCGTCGTCGAGTGCGGATGAATTCATGGATAGTGCCGCCTTCGTTTCCTCGTCAGAGCCGCTCGCCGTCGTCGCCGACGAGACCGATGCGGGCCAGCGTCTCGACGTGGTCCTCGCCCGTCGCGTTCCGGATCTCTCCCGGGCGCGGCTGCAGGGGCTTATAAAGTCGGGTCAGGTGCATGTCGACGGGGCTCCGGAAACGGAACCCAAACGCAAGCTGCGCCCGGGCGAGGCGATCGCAATCACCCTGCCGCCGCCGGAGCCGGCGACCGCCCGGCCCCAGGCGATCCCGCTTGATATTGTGTTCGAGGATGACCATCTCATCGTGGTCGACAAGCCTGCCGGGCTGGTGGTCCATCCCGCAGCCGGCCATGCCGACGGAACCCTCGTCAACGCCCTGCTTGCCCATTGCGGATCCGATCTCTCCGGGATCGGCGGCGTCGCCCGTCCCGGCATCGTCCACCGTCTCGACAAGGAAACCTCCGGCCTTCTGGTCGTGGCCAAGTCCGACGCCGCCCACAAGGGGCTGGCGCTGCAGTTCGCCGATCATGGCCGCAGCGGTCCGCTGGAGCGGGTCTACAAGGCGCTTGTCTGGGGCACCCCGCAACCGCTGCGTGGAACCATCGACGCACCGCTCGGCCGCGCGCCGAACCAGCGCCAGCGCTTTGCCGTGGTGTCGAACGGCAAGCCGGCGATCACCCACTATGCGGTCGAGCGCGGCTTTCCGGCGGCCGAGCCCCTGGCGAGCCTGGTGTCCTGCCGGCTGGAGACCGGCCGGACCCATCAGATCCGCGTGCACATGGCCCATATCGGCCATCCGCTGCTCGGAGATCCGCTCTACGGGGCGGGCTTCAAGACCAAGGCCAACCGCCTGCCCGACGCCGTCCGCTCGGCGCTCGCCGGGCTCTCCGGTCAGGCGCTCCACGCCGCCGTGCTCGGGTTCGCCCACCCGGTGACGGGCGAGACGGTCCGGTTCGAAAGCCCGATGCCGGCGCCGCTGGCTCTGCTCACGGAAGAGCTCACGAAACTGGGACGGTAGCGGCCCCTGTTTTGACCCAATTTGGGTTAGGATTTCGGATTCGCGGGCCCGGCACTCGGGACGCGGACCTCACGTCTCGCCGCATCCGGGAGACGTGCGCAACGTGGAACCCGGCAGCCACCCTGTCGCGTTCCCCCTGCAACCGTGCGCCGCCGCCAGGGTGCGGCCGGCGATTTGAACCTAAGGAGGGCGCATACTCATGGCCCAACCGATGCTTCCCGCGATCACGTCCGGTGACACCGGCCTGTCGCACTATCTGGAAGAAATCCGGCGGTTTCCGATGCTGGAGCCGCAGGAAGAGTACATGCTCGCCAAGCGCTATCACGAGCATGACGACCCCGACGCCGCCCAGCGCCTGGTCACTTCCCATTTGCGTCTCGTTGCCAAGATTGCAATGGGCTACCGCGGCTACGGCCTGCCGATCGGCGAGGTGATTTCCGAAGGCAACGTCGGTCTGATGCAGGCCGTCAAGCGCTTCGATCCCGACCGTGGCTTCCGTCTCGCCACCTATGCGATGTGGTGGATCAAGGCCGCGATCCAGGAGTACATCCTTCGGTCCTGGAGCCTGGTGAAGATGGGCACGACGGCCAACCAGAAGCGGCTGTTCTTCAACCTGCGCAAGGTGAAGGGCCAGATCCAGGCCCTGGACGAGGGCGATCTGCGTCCGGAGCACGTGGCGGAAATCGCCGAACGCCTCGGCGTGACCGAGGAAGACGTGATCTCCATGAACCGCCGGCTGTCCGGCGACAGCTCGCTCAACTCGCCGATCCGTCAGGAAGCCGATTCCGGGGAATGGCAGGACTGGCTCGTCGACGACAGCCAGACCCAGGAGCAGACGCTCGCCGACACCGAGGAACTGGACAATCGCCGCCAGCTCCTGAAGGACGCCATGGGCGTCCTGAACGATCGCGAACGGCGGATCTTCGAGGCCCGCCGGCTGTCGGAAGACCCGATCACGCTGGAAACCCTGTCGGAGGAGTTCGGCGTCTCCCGCGAGCGTGTCCGCCAGATCGAGGTTCGGGCGTTCGAGAAGGTCCAGAAGGCCGTCCAGAAGGCCTCCCGCGACATGGAGCGGCCGCGCGCCGAGGCCTGACGCAAGAACGCGACGGCGTTGGCCGGGCAACCAGCCAACGCCGACCTGGCCGCCGCATTCCGATCCCTCATACCGTTCCGCCAAAGATCGCGGGCGGACCTCCCCCCCTCGGAACTGTTTTAATTGGTTGGGTGTTTGTTCCCTGATGGAATAGGCTCCGGGCGCAGCGACCCTGCTTATTTCTTGAGCTGCTCGATCAGGAAATAGCGTGGATGGGCCGCTCGGGTTGGGGGCGTGCGCCTTGACGCTTTCTTCGGGGCGCGGCAAGACGAGATGTGTGATCACATTTTAGCGATCCCATTGCCTTCTGGCTTGCGCAGCGAGCCCCTCCGGGAAGGGGTACTATGTTGATTGATATGCAGATTGATCTGGCCGAGCGCGCGGACTTCGTCGCGTCGCTGCTGTCCGCCCTGGCCAATCAGAAGCGTCTCCTGGTTCTCTGCAATCTGATTGAGGGAGAAAAGTCGGTCACAACCCTCGCCGACGCGGTCGGACTCAGCCAGTCGGCCATGTCCCAGCACCTGGCAAAGATGCGGGCTCTTGGTCTGGTGTCAGGTCGGCGCGAGGCCCAGACCATCTACTATTCCATCGCGTCGGAGGAACTGCGGCTGCTGATGGACCGGCTGTCGGAACTCTACTGCCAGCCGGGCGGGATAGATCCAACCATCGCGGCCGGCGAGATCCCCGGCCCGGGTGAGTAGGCCCATGAAGCTGCCGGGCCGGAGCGGACGGCGGAGGCTGAGTTTCGGCCTGCAGACCGTTCTCGGCATCGCCGAGAAGGGCTTCTTCATTCCGCACCGCCACGCGCCGCTCGCCCGTCCAGTGGCGGCGCGGCCCTACGACGCGCTGGAGCGCATCTTCGAAGCGCGGAACGCGGCCCTTTCCGAATTCATCGACGACATCGACCGCCATGCGGACGACCTTGAGGCCATATCCGGCCTCTCCCCGCCGGAGCCGCGGTTCGAGCAGGACTGGTTTCCCCGGCTGGATGCGGCCGCACTCTACACCTTCGTCCGCACCCGCCGCCCCCGCCGGATCCTCGAAGTCGGCTCCGGCCATTCCACCCGGTTCCTGGCCCGCGCCGTCCGGGACGGCGGACTGGACACGCACATCGGGGCCATCGACCCGCAGCCCCGCGCCGACATCTCCAGACTTCCCGTGACGCTGGATCTGCGTCCGCTTCAGGAGGCCGGCGATCAGGTCGGCTCCGATCTCGAAGCCGGCGATTTCCTGTTCTGCGATTCCAGCCACGTGCTGATGCCGGGCACCGATGTCGACATCGTGGTCAACCGGCTCCTGCCGGCGCTGCCCGAAGGCGCCTATGTCGGCTTTCACGACATCTTCCTGCCGGCGCCCTATCCCGACGCCTGGCCGTTCACGACCTACAACGAACAGCTCGCCATCGCCGCTCTCCTGCAGGGCGGTTACGAGATCGAGTTCGCCAGCGCCTATGCCCGGGCCGCACTCGACGACCGGCTCTCGGCCTCGGTCGTCGCACGGCTGCCGATCCAGCCCGGCGCCCGGGAATCCCTGATCATCCTGCGGAAGACCCGCCCAACCGGCTGACGTCCCGGGCCGCTCACGCCCGGCACGGACGCCCTCTAGTCGGCCCCGTCGCTCTTCAGGCTCTCGATATAGGCAACGATATCGGCGATCTCCGAGCGGGAGAGATCCATGTCCGGCATCACCGGATGCGGATCGGCCAGAAAGACCGAGAGGCTTTCGGTGGTCAGCGCCTCGGAGTTTGCGATGGCGGTAAAGGGCGGAACGTCGGCGCTGGCGGTTGCCTGGGCGTCATCCACCACGTGACAGTTCGCGCACCACAGCAACGCAAGTCGGTGCCCTTCCTCGGCGTCGCCGGCGGCATGGGCACCGCCGAGTGACGCAAGCAGCGTCCCGACAGCCACGAACAGGCGGAGCGGTTGAAGGCCGGTCACATACATCTCCCGTCGTCGAAAGGGGAAGGCGGACTTCGACCGGAACGGCGAATCCGCGAGGCCCGCATTGTGACCGCAGAGCTGGAACCGGATCAATTCCAATGTGAAGACGGCGGAAACGAGACCACCCGGATCGGCCGATCCGGGGGGCTCTTGTCGTGACGGATTGCGCTGGTCTCGGTGCCGCCGGATGGCCGCCGCCGATCAACTCGCGGCCATCTCGCCGGCGAGCGCCTTGGCCTGATCGACCCAGCCGTCCCGCTGGATGCGGCCGGGGAAGGCCAGCTCCTTGTCGATCTCGGCGATCGCCGCCGCATCGAGCGCGGCCAGCTGGCTGAAATGGTAGATCCCGAGGGCGTTGAGCCGCTCGGCCAGGCGCGGTCCGACGCCGCTGATCCGGGTCAGGTCGTCCGCCGTCCCGTTCGGCGCCTCCAACCGGACCGCCGCGAGGCCCTTCTTCGCCCGCGGCTTCTTCGCGGCAGCGGCCGGAGAAGTCTGCTTCGCCTTCGGGGCCGGCTTCGGGGTTTCGGCAGCCGTCGCGGGGTTGGAGGCCTTCGCCGGCTCTGCGGTCTGAGGCGCCCTGGCCGGCTTTGCCGGCTCTGCGGGCTTGGTCTCAGCGCCCTTGGCGTTGGCGACCTTGGGCTCGGCCTTGGCTTCCGGCGCCTTGGCTTCCGCTTCCGGCGCCTTGGCTTCGGCAGCCTTCGGTGCGGCGGCGGGCGCCGCCTGCTGCGCGGCCGGCTTCGGACGGGCCGGCGCCGTCGCGGTCTCGGGACCGTCGTGGCTCAGGATGAAGTCGCGGATGCGCGGGCAGATTTCCGAGCGGAAGCGCGAGCCGTTGAACACGCCGTAGTGGCCGACGCCCGGCTGCATGTAGTGGGCGCGCTTGTCCTCGGGCAGGTTCTTGGCGAGCCGGTGCGCCGCCTCGGTCTGCTTCAGGCCGGAGATGTCGTCCTTCTCGCCTTCCACCGTCATCAGCGCCGTCCGCCGGATCGTTTCCGGCTTCACCAGCCGCCCGCGATGGCGGAACTCGCCGTTCGGCAGATGGTGGTTGATAAACACACGGTCGAGCGTCTGAAGATAGAACTCCGCGGTCAGGTCCATGACGGCCATGTACTCGTCATAGAACTCGCGGTGCTTCTCCGCGGAATCACCGTCGCCCTGAACGAGATGGCCGAAGAAGTCGCGATGGGCGGACATGTGCCGGTCAAGATTCATGCTCATGAACCCGGTCAGCTGCAGGAAGCCCGGATAGACCTCGCGCATGAAGCCCGGCAGCGGGAACGGCACCCGCATGATCACGTTGCGGCGGAACCAGTCCAGATCGTGCTGCTTGGCCAGATCGTTGACCCCGGTCGGATTGCACTGGGTGTCGATCGGGCCGCCCATCAGGGTCATGGAGCGCGGCGCATAGGCGTCCTGGTCTTCTTCCATCAGCGCCACGGCCGCGAACACCGGCACCGCCGGCTGGCAGACCGCGATCACGTGGGTGTCGCCGCCCAGCACGTGCAGCAGCGAGATCACGTAGTCGATATAGTCGTCGAGATCGAACTGGCCGTCCGCCAGCGGCACCATGCGCGCGTCGGTCCAGTCGGTGATGTAGACGTCGTGGTTCGGCAAGAGCGCCTCGACCGTGCCGCGCAGAAGCGTCGCGTAGTGGCCCGACATCGGCGCCACTACGAGCACCTTCGGGTCGGCCTTGCGGCCGCGCGGCAGATCCCGGGAGAAATGCAGCAGCCGGCAGAACGGCCGCTCCCAGACGGTCTCCACATGGACCGGCACCTTGACGCCGCCCACCGTGGTCTCGGTCAGACCGAACTCGGGCTTGCCGTAGCGCCGGGTCATGCGCTCGAACACTTCGCCCGCCGCCGCCATGCTGCGGCCGTAGAGCGTATGGCTGAGCGGATTGAGCGGATTCTTGAAATAGAGCCGCGTCGCGTCTGCGACTGCCCGAAAGGGACTCACGGCCGCATGATTCAGTTCGTAGAGTTGATAGTACACGGGCCAACCGTCCTGGTCTCGAAACACATGTCGCGCAGTTTGTTTGCACTGCACAAAAAGATAAGGGGGCAGGGCCCCGGTCCGCAAGCGGTGGAACAAAAACTCCCACACCGCCGAGAAGTTGTGCACGATCAGACTGATGCGGGAATTTCCTGCAGAAAAGTTGGGCAGACGCCCATCAATTACGGCAACTTTGTGGCAAAAGTCGCGCTCATTCGCCGAGGGCCAGCAGCGACCCGGCCGACCGGGACGCGTTGAACAGGGCCACGAAGAGCACGCTCGCGCCGGTGATCAGGACTGCGTTGAGACCCAGCGCCCAGATCATCAGATCGGCCCGGAACACGCCGTCGATGAGGACGGCCCGCATGCCTTCGAACACGTAGGTCGGCGGCAGCATCCAGGCGATCGTCTGCAGCCACTCCGGCAGCACCGCCACCGGATAGTAGACACAGGTCAGCGGCAGGAGCAGGAAGGTCAGCGACCAGGCCAGCGTCTCCGCGCCCAGCCCCTGGCGCAGCACCAGCCCGGACACGGCGATGCCGATCGCCCAGCTGGTCAGGATCAGGTTCGCGAAGAACGCCACCAGAACCAGACCCAGCGACCACAGATTGAAGGAGAAGAAGGCGTAGGCCATCGCCGTCACCGGCACCAGTCCGATCGCCAGCCGGATCACACTCATGCCCATCAGCGCGGCGATGAACTCCGCCGGCCTGAGCGGCGTCATCATCAGGTTGCCGATGTTGCGCGCCCACATCTCCTCCAGGAAGGAGATCGAGAAGCCGAGCTGGCCGCGGAACAGGATGTCCCAGAGCAGCACCGAGCCGATGAACACGCTGCCCGCCCCGGCGATGAAACCGGACTGCTCGTTGAGATAGAGCTGCAGGAAGCCCCACATCAGCATCTGCACGGTCGGCCAGTAGATCAGCTCCAGCACCCGGGGCCAGGACGAGCGCAGCAGATAGGTGTAGCGCTGGATCATGGCGAAGGTCCGCGCCGGGGAGATCGAGCGGTATTCGGGAATTCCGGCGCCGGTGCGCGAATAGAGCATGTCTGACCCTTCTTCTTGTTCCTTCAGCCGGCTGCGAGCCGGGTCACGATCCGGTTGCGGCCGCCGCCCGCGCGCCTGCCCTCAGGACGCCGGCCGGTCGGCGTCTGGCACCTCCGCACTCGACCGGCCGCGGGCGACGTCGAGAAACACGTCCTCCATGGTCGTCCGTCCGTAGCGGCCGATCAGCTCCTGGGGCGCCCCGCGATCCACGACCTCGCCCTTGCGCATCATGATCACGTCGTCGCACATCCGCTCCACCTCCGCCATGTTGTGGGAGGCCAGCAGGATCGTCGCGCCGCGCTCCCGGCGGTAGTCTTCCAGCCGCGACCGGATCCAGTCGGCCGTGTCGGGATCGAGCGATGCCGTCGGCTCGTCCAGAAGCAGCAGCTCCGGCGTGTTGATCAGCGCCTTGGCGAGACTCACCCGCGTCTTCTGGCCCGCCGACAGCCGCCCGGACGGCCGGTCGAGCACCTCCGTCAGCTCCAGCGCCTCGGCAAGCTCCACCACCCGCGCCCGCACCCGGCTCACCCCATAGAGGTTGGCGAACACCGTCAGGTTCTGGCGCACGGTCAGGCGCATCGGCATTTCCACATAGGGGCTTTCGAAATTGACCCGGTGCAGCACCTTGTGGCGCTCGCGCAGCATGTCGTGGCCGAGCACGCGGATCGAGCCGGCGGTGGGCAGCACGAGCCCCATGATCATGGCGATCGTCGTGGTCTTGCCCGCCCCGTTGCCGCCCAGCAGGCCCGTCACCGAGCCGCGCCGGATGGCGAAGTCGATCTCGCCCACCGCGCGGTTTCCGTCATAGTCCTTGACCACGCCGTCCAGGGCGATCGCCGGATCGGTCATCGCCTCGCGGGGTGCGACGGTCGTATCCATGGGGTGTCCATCATCCATTCTGTAGAAACCATCCGGGCCCGGCATGCGTAGCCGGTGGGAAGCGGACCGCCGGATTGACGGTGCGCGGCACCCGGCGATGGCGTACGTAACGCGTCGATACCGACACCGGCGACGGGCTCCGCCGGTCCCGCACCGATGTTCCACACCCTCGCCTTGACGAGACGATGGCCATGACCGCTCCCATGAATCTGGATCACGCCCCCGCCTTCGGCCAGCGCAACGTGCGCCTCGACACGCTGATCCGGCTGCGATGGCTCGCCGTCGGCGGCCAGACGGCCACCGTGCTCGTGGTCGGTCTGGTCTTCGGCTTTCCGCTTCCGGTTCCGGCCTGCTTCGGCCTGATCGCGGCCTCGGCCCTGTTGAATGTCGTCCTGCGTCTCAGGTTCTCGTCCAGCCGGCGGCTGTCGGAACCGAACACCGCGATGCTGCTCGGATTCGACATTCTCCAGCTCGCCGCGCTTCTCTACCTGACCGGCGGCCTGGTCAATCCTTTCGCGTTCCTGATGATCGCGCCGGTGATGATTTCCGCAACCGCCCTGCCGCCCCAGAAGACCCTGCTTCTGGCAAGCCTGGTGCTGATCGCGGCCACCTTTCTCGCGATCCATCACCTGCCGCTGCCCTGGTACGAGGGCGAGGTCCTGGAGCTGCCGCTTCTCTATATCGGGGCGGTGTGGCTGGCGCTCACCTGCAGCCTCGGCCTTATGGGCGTGTTCACCTTCCGGGTCGCCGACGAGGCCCGGCAGCTGTCCGACGCACTCGCCGCAACCGAACTCGTGCTCGCCCGCGAGCAGCACCTGAGCGCGCTCGACGGCCTTGCCGCCGCCGCTGCCCACGAGCTCGGCACGCCGCTGGCCACCATCGCCCTCGTCTCCAAGGAACTGGAACGGGAGATCGAAGCCGGCTCGCCCCACGCCGAGGACGTGCGCCTCCTGCGCACCCAGACCGACCGGTGCCGCGACATCCTGCGCAAGCTCACCACCCTGGCCAACGAGCCGGACGGCCACTTCGACCGCATGAGCCTCGCCCAGCTCATCGAGGAGGTCGTGGCGCCCACCCGGGATTTCGGCATCGACGTCCACGTGCTGCGCGAGGGCAGCACCCCGGACGAGCCGATCGTCGCGCGCAGCCCGGCGATCCTCTACGGGCTGGGCAATCTTCTTGAGAACGCCGTCGACTTCGCCGAGACCGACGTCCACGTCACGGCGCGCTGGTCCGACGACCGGGTGACGATCGAGATCGAGGACGACGGACGCGGCTTTTCCGAAACCGTCCTCGACCGGCTCGGCGACCCCTATGTCACCAGCCGGGCGACGCGCTCGGCCGGCGGCGGACTGGGCCTCGGCGTCTTCATCGCCAAGACGCTGCTGGAACGCTCCGGCGCCCGGCTGACGTTCGCGAACCGGCGTCCGCCGAAGCGCGGCGCCTGCGTGGAGGCGGAATGGGAGCGCGCCGCCATCGACCTCTCGCGCAGCCCGGACGCCGGTCCGTCGTTCCCGGCATAGCCCGGATGCCCGAACGACATGGCCGCTGCGCTTTGCCGAACGGCCCCGGGCTCCTATAAACATTACAGAGAAGAGTGAGCCCCGCGCCGCGCTCCCATCGATGCGGCGCCCCCGACGCGACAAGACGCGTATGAAACATGACAGTGACCGACACGAGTACCCAGGACGAGATCACCCTTCCCGACGGCGAGGTCACGCTGCTGATCGTCGATGACGATCACGCATTCGTGCAGCGCCTCGCCCGGGCCATGGAGAAGCGCGGCTTCGAGACCGAGACGTCCGAAACCATCGAGGACGCGATCGCCCGGATCGAGAGCAACCCGCCGGCCTATGCCGTGGTCGACATGCGGCTGGGCGACGGCAACGGTCTCGATGTGGTCGACAGGCTGCGGCAGGTCCGCCCCGACGCCCGCAGCGTCGTGCTGACCGGCTACGGCAACATCGCCACCGCGGTGACCGCCGTGAAGCTCGGTGCGATGGACTATCTGTCGAAACCGGCCGATGCGGACGACGTGGTGACCGCCCTGCTGCGCAATCCGGAAGACCGGGCGGCGCCGCCGGACAATCCCATGTCGGCCGATCGGGTGCGCTGGGAACACATCCAGCGGATCTACGAGCTGTGCGACCGCAATGTCTCGGAGACGGCACGGCGGCTGAACATGCACCGCCGGACCCTGCAGCGCATCCTCGCCAAGCGCGCCCCGCGCTGACGTCCCGTCCGCTCCGAGGCAGGTCTCTTCACCGGAGATCCGATACACTGGCGCGATGCGAATCGGATGCCGATTCGCATGAGCCCCGGAGCCTGACATGAAACGCGTCCTGATCGCCCTGGCCACGCTCTGCGTGATCGTGGTCGGCACCCTTGCCGCCCTGCCGCTGTTCATCTCGACCCAATGGGTGCGGGACACGGTGGTGGGTCAGCTCAGCCGGGCCACCGGGCTCGCGATCGCGATTGACGGCGATGTCGGGCTGCGCGCGTTTCCGACGGTCGGGCTGTCGGCGGAATCGGTGCGCGTGCGCGCGCCGGATGGCGCGGATGTCATGTCGCTCGACACCCTGCGCGCCGATCTCGGCCTGCTGCCGCTCCTGTCGGGCAACATCCGCGTCAACGAGATCGTGCTCGACGGGCTCCGGCTCGCGCTCATCCGTCAGGAGGACGGCACCATCACCCTGCCGGGCCTGCGTGCGGCCTCCGCGTCCGCGGCGGACGGCGCGGCGGAGACGACCGGCTCGGACGGCCTGCGCGACGTGGTCGCGATCCTGGAACGGCTTTCGGTCGGCCGGTTCGATATTCGCAACGGCGTCGTCGTGGTGGAAGACGTCGGCACGGGGCTGCGCGAAACCGTGGACCAGCTCGCCCTGCGCCTGCGGCTGCCGGACATCGACGCGACCGCCCATGCCGAGGGAAGCCTGCGCTTCCGCGACCGGCCCCTGTCGTTCACCGCCGACATCGAAACCCCGCGCTCGCTGACGTCCACCGCGCCGACGGCGGTCAGCCTTGCCATCGAGGAAGGTCCGATGACCGCCGACCTCGACGGCACGGCGATCCTCGCCGATACGGTCAGCTTCGACGGCCGCATCGCGTTCGCCAGCGACGACCTCTCGGACGCCGTCGCATGGGCCAGCGGCAGCGCGCCGGGCGTCGACATCGGCTCGGTGTCGGTGGAGGCCACCGCGGTCATGACACCGCTCGCGCTGGCGCTCACCGACATCGGTGGTCAGATCGGCGGTAGTGTGATCACGGGTGAGATCACACTACCGACGGCCACCGAGATCCCCCAGATCCGCGGCACGCTCGCCGCCGACACCATCGATCTGGCGGAGTTCCTACCCCAGACGACCGCCGATGACGCGGCGCCGGCTGCCCCGGACGACGGCAGCCTCGACCTCTCCGGCCTGAATGCGGTCGACGTCGATCTGTCCGTCACCGTCGGCGAACTGGCGACACCCCAGGCGACGCTTCGCGATGCCCGGGCCCGCATCCTTCTCCAGGCCGGCGATCTCAGCATCGACGTTCCCAGCGCCGGGCTCGACGGCGGCACCCTCGCCCTGTCGATCCGGGCGCGCGACGACGCCGGAACCGCCGCCGTCGACGGCCGCTTCCGGGCAGCCGACGTGCCGCTGGCGACGCTGCTCGCGGTCGCCCCGCAGCCCTACGAGGCTTCGGGAACGGCCACGGCCAATGTCGGTTTCGAGGGCCGGGGCACCACTGTCGACGCCCTTCTCGACGCAGCCAATGTCACAGGGACCGTCGGCCTGCGCGATGCGCGCGTCACCGGCCTCCCGCTCGCCGACGCCGTGCCCGGCGACAGCGCCGCCGGCACCCTGGAGGCCATCAATCTCGATGCCGAGTTCGCCGGGACCACCGGCCCGGTCTCGCTGGCGGGCGGCGTCACCTGGCGCGGCACCCCGTTCCGGGTCGACGGGTCGATGGGCGCGCCCGGCACCCTGCTCTCCGGCGCCCCGACGGATTTCCGCGTCGGCCTCGCCTCCGACCGGGTGTCGGCCAGCTACAGCGGCACCGTGACCCTTGCCGGCGATCTCTCCGGACGGATCGGGCTCGCCACCCCGTCGCTGCGGACCCTGCTCGCCTGGCTCGACCGTCCCGTGGGCAGCGGCGACGGTCTGGCGGCCGCCTCCATCGAGGGGGTGCTCACCGCCGGCGCGTCCAGCGTATCCCTGTCGGAGGCCGTGGTCTCGCTCGACGCCAGCTCCGCCCGCGGCGGCGTGTCCGTGGCGCTTGCCGGCGAGCGGCCGGTCATCAACGCCGATCTTGCCTTCGGCCGGCTCGATCTCACCCCTTACGTCTCCGGCCAGTCGACCGCCGCCGACGCCCCTCCGGCCAGCGACGAGGGCTGGAGCCGCGAGCCTCTCGACCTCGCCAGCCTCCGGGCCGTCGACGCCTCCCTGTCGTTGACGGCGGAGACCATCACCATCGACGCCCTGAAGACCGGGGCCGCCACCCTCGGCGTCACGCTGGAGAACGGCACCCTCGACGCCCTCCTCAGCCAGTTCGAGCTCTATTCCGGCTCCGGCACGGGCCGCGTCCAGATCAGCGACCGCTCCGGCGCGACCGCCAGCGCCGAATTCGCGCTGGACGGCGTCGACGTCCACCGGCTGCTCAAGGACGGCGCGGACTTCGGCGCGCTTGCCGGCACCGGCCGCATTGCGCTCAACGTCGCCGGATCCGGCGACAGCGCCTATGCGCTGATCCGCGCGATGGACGGCTCCGCCTCCTTCCAGATCGCCAACGGCGCCATCCTCGGCGTCAACATCCCGCGCCTGGTCCGTCGGCTGTCCACCTCCGTTCTCACCGGCTGGCAGTCCGACCCGGCGGAGAAGACGGACTTCACCGCCTTCGGCAGCTCGTTCGCGATCTCCGATGGCGTGGCCACCACCGACGACCTCTCCCTGATCGGGCCGCTGGTGCGGATGAGCGGCGAAGGCAGCGCCGACCTCGCCGACAAGACCCTCGACTTCCGGGTCGATCCGCGCGTGGTCGCCAGCCTGGAAGGCCAGGGGAGCGAGGCCGATCTGAAGGGCCTCGGCGTGCCCATCGTCATCAACGGTCCCTGGTCCGATCCGCGCATCTATCCCGATATCAGAGGCATTCTCCAGAATCCGCAGGCGGCGCTAGAGCAGCTCAAATCGGTGAGCGGCCAGTTCGAGGATCTGGCCGACCTCGGTGCCACCGGCGCCCTGGTCGGACAGGTCGCCTCCGGCGACACCGGCGGCGCGCTCAGCAATCTCATCACCCAGCAACTCGGCCAGATCGGCGGGGGCGGCGGCTCCGGCGGCGGCGACCTTCAAAACGCGCTCTCCTCGATCGCCCGCCAGCAGCTCGCAGGCGGCCGGGACAGCGGCAATGCCGGGGCCGACGGCTCCGGCTCGGCCGACGACCTGATCGGCTCGGCGATCGGCCAGCTCGCCGGCGGTCTCGCCGGCCAGCAGCAGGCCCCGCCTCAGCAGGTGCAGACCACCGAGGTCGCGCCCGCCGAGGCTCCGGCCGAGAGCCAGCCGATCGCGCCCCAGGCGCCGTCGCCACCGCCCGACACGGCCCAGGTGGTTTCCGGCGTGATCGGCAGCCTCACCGGCCAGCAGCAGCAGGGCCAGCAGCAGCCCCGTCCCGAACAGGTGGTCGGAGGGCTGGTCGGCGGGCTCCTCGGCCAGGCCGCTCCCACGGACCCGAGCGCCCAGGCCGCCGCCTCGCTCCTGAGCGGCGTCTTCGGTGCCCGCCCGGCGCAACAGCCGGCACAACAGCCCGCGCCCCAGGCGGTTCAGCAGCCGGCGCCGCAGCAGGCCCAGCCGGTCCAGGCGGTCCCGGTCACCGTCGTGCCGCGCCCCAATCCGCGGCGCTGATCAGGTCGCCCGACCGGTCAAAAGGCGCCTGCGGGTGCCCTGAAACGCACCACTTGCGCATCCCGCCGCAAAAGCAGACGCGACGGCCGATCGGGCCTGTACTTCGCCCGGAATCCGCGCCAAGACAGGCCCACCTCAGGCGCTGGGACACGGAGCCTCCTTCATGCAGGATCGCCCCGAGACGGAAACCGACGTCGTCGCGAGCGGCAGCGCTGCCGAAGTCTTCCGCGTCTTCCTCGTCCTCGGGCTGACCTCGTTCGGCGGCCCGATCGCGCATCTGGGCTATTTCCGCTCCGCCGTCGTGGAACGCCGCAAGTGGCTCTCCGAAGCCGCCTACGCCGACCTCATCGCGCTCTGCCAGTTCCTGCCGGGTCCTGCCTCGAGCCAGGTCGGCATGGGGATCGGCCTGAAACGGGCCGGCTATCTCGGCATGGCCGCCGCGTGGACCGCCTTCACCCTTCCCTCCGCCATCGCCCTGGTCGTGTTCGCCTATGGGCTGACCGCCCTGGGCGACACCGAAGGCGCCGGCTGGATCGCCGGCCTGAAGGCCGCCGCCGTCGCGGTCGTTGCCCAGGCGCTCCTCGGCATGGCCGGCTCGCTTGCCCCCGACGCACGGCGCGCCACCATCGCGGCAGCCGCCATGATCGCGCTCCTGATCCTGCCGACCACCTGGGCCCAGGTGCTGGTCATCGCCCTCGGCGCCGCCATCGGTCTGGTGGTTCTGCCGCGCCCCGAGGACGGAGCCGGCGAAGGCGGGCTCGACGTGAAGGTCTCCCGGCCGGTCGCGCTGACCGCGCTCGCCGTGTTCTTCGTGCTGCTCGCCGGCCTGCCGCTCGCGGCCGCCATCTCCGACAGCTTCGCGCTGACGATCCTCGACACGTTCTACCGCGCCGGCAGCCTCGTGTTCGGCGGCGGCCACGTGGTGCTGCCGCTCCTGGAACAGTCGGTGGTCGGGCCGGGGCTCGTCCCCGACAGCGCCTTCCTCGCCGGCTACGGCGCGGCCCAGGCGGTACCCGGCCCGCTGTTCACCTTCGCCGCCTTCCTGGGCGCCGTCCTCAACGGGCCGGTGAGCGGGATCGCGGGCGCGGTCCTCGCGCTTCTCGCGATCTTCCTGCCCTCCGCGCTGCTGGTGATCGGCACCCTGCCCTTCTGGGCGGCGCTCCGGCATCGCCCGAACGCCCGGCGCGCGCTGATGGGGGTGAACGCCGCCGTGATCGGCCTGCTCGCCGCCGCCCTCTACGACCCGGTGTTCACCCGCGGCATCACCTCGCCCATGGCGCTGGCCATCGCGGTTGCCGCCTATGTCGCGCTCAGCCAGTGGAAGGCGCCGCCCTGGGCGGTGGTGGTCGCCTCCGGCGTGGTCGGCGGGGTCGTGCTTTAAGCCGGGACCTGCCTATCCGGCCTCGCCCTCGCCCGCTTCTCCGCCGTCGCTGCCGTCCGATGGCCCCGCCTTGCCCGGTCCGATCGCGTTGCCGAGCGGTTTGCCCCTGCTGTCGGTCGCGCCGGGGCCGCGCGGCGTGTCGTCGGCCTCTTCGACCTGCGGCTTGCCGTCCTCGTCCGGCGGCAGAAACCGATCCGGCTTGCCTTCCGGCAGGCTCTCCACGTAGAGCGAGGTGGAGGGAAAGGCGAAACTGGAGCCGGCCCCGTAGACGATGTCCATCAGCTTGTAGGCAAGCCGCTCCTTGGCCGCCAGCCACTCCGCCCAGATCGTCGTCTTGGTGAAGCAATAGACCATGATGTTGATCGACGACGCCCCGAAGGAGTCGATCCGGACGAAGGTCGACATCTCCTTCGGCGACACGAAGTCCCCGGAGTCGAGGATGTACGCCTCGATCCCGTCGCGGATCTCCCTGAGCTGATCGACGGTGGTCGAGTAGGGCACGCCGATCGTCCAGTAGATCCGGCGCCGGCGCATGGCGGAGTAGTTCGTCACCGCCTTGTCGGACAGGTCGGTGTTCGGCACCTGGACCAGCGTGTCGTCGAAGTTGCGCACCTTGGTGGAGCGGAAGCCGATATATTCCACGGTGCCGTCGACGACCCCGTCGACCTTGACCCAGTCGCCGTACTGGAAGCGCTTTTCCGCCAGGATGAGAATGCCGGCGATCAGGTTCTTGAACAGGTCCTGGGCGCCCAGCGCGACGGCCGCACCCGCGATTCCCATGCCGGCCAGGAGCGGACCGACCTGGACGCCCCATTCCTGCAGGATCGCGGCCCCGCCGAGAAAGGCGACGAGGCTCGCCAGAATGCGGCGGATCCAGTCGATCATCGACTGGGTCAGCCCGCCGGAATAGGGCCGGAGCGATTCCACGAGCGGCGTGACCAGGCCGAACAGCGCCCAGAACACCGCTGCCAGCACCAGGCTCGCCACCACATGGGCGGAAATCACCGCGATCTGGCCGCCCTCGTCGGCGCGGACGATCTCGAACGCGAAATAGGCGCCCAGCGCGACGGGCAGAAGCCCGATGGGACCACGCAGCGCCTCGATCACCTGGTCGCGCTGCTTCGTGGCGGTCAGTCCGATGAGCCGCGTCAACAGGAGCAGGACGAGGGACCGCAGCGGTCGCCGCAGGATGTAGAACAGCAGAAAGACGACCACCGCGAGCAGGATGCGGTCCAGCGGAAAGCCGAGCGTGTCCTGTCCGATGGCGCCCTCAACCGTCTGCCAGGCCGACCGGATCTGCGGAAACCGGCCCGTCAGATCGGCCGCGAGCTCGTCTGGATTCACCTGCCCCACTCCCTCTGTTCGCCTGAGAGCATGTCCCGTTTGCTCAACCCATTGAATCTGGAGCCATGTCTTATCGATCGGGTGTTTCCACCTGATCGGAGAAGGCTCTAGCCCGTCTTATCGCCTCGCTGGTGCGCGTGCGAAACCGAAAATCGCGTGCCGCGACGAAGAGGTGAACCGGACGGCTTTCCGGGTGTTGATCCAGAAAGCACTGGCCAGGCCCGGCCCGACGCCCCAGACTCACGGCCTCAGCCGTTTGCCCCAGAGGAGCCGCCGATGATCCCGCCGCTCGTCCGCCTCTCGACCGTCCTCGTTGCCGTCCTGTCGGTCTCCGCCGCCGGGGCCCAGGACGGCGCCATCGTCTCGTCGCAGTCCCGCTTTCATCCGGTGATCGCCCAGACCGGCATGGTCTCCAGCCAGGAGGCGCTCGCGACCACCGTCGGCGTCGACATTCTGCGCGCCGGCGGCAACGCGGTGGACGCGGCGGTGGCCGTCGGCTTCGCGCTTGCCGTGACGCTCCCGCGCGCGGGCAATATCGGCGGCGGCGGGTTCATGATCGTCCACGACGCCGACGCCCACGAGACCATGGCCATCGACTACCGGGAGACGGCACCGGCAGCGGCGACGGAGGACATGTTCCTCAACGACGCCGGCGATGCCGATCCGGTCAAGTCCCGCTTTTCCGGGCTGGGCGTCGGGGTGCCGGGAACCGTGCGCGGGCTTGCGCTCGCCCATGAACGGTTCGGCTCCGGCAATCTTTCCTGGGCCGACCTCATCGCGCCCGCGATCACGCTGGCCCGCGACGGATTTCCCGTGAGCCAGGATCTCTCCAGCTCGCTCTCATCGAACTGGGTACGGCTTCACCTGGCCCGCGACCAGGAAGCCTACGGGATCTTCTACGGCCCCAGCGACGGGACCCCTGAGCCCGGCTTCATCATGACCCGGCCGGATCTCGCCGACACGCTGGAGGCGATCGCCCTGGACGGACCGGACGCCTTTTATGAGGGCCCGATCGCCAAGGCCATCGTGGACAAGGTGAATGCGACCGGCGGCCGGATGAGTCTCGCCGATCTGGCCGGCTACGAGGCCAAGCTGCGCGCGCCGGTGCTGGGGAGCTACCAGGGCTACACCGTCGCCTCCATGCCGCCGCCGAGTTCCGGCGGCATCCACCTCATCCAGATCCTGAACATCCTGGACGGGCTGCCGATCGCCGAGCACGGCCTCAATTCCGCCCGCACCATCCATCTCATGAGCGAGGCGATGAGCCGGGCCTACGCCGACCGCTCCGCCCACCTCGGCGATCCCGACTTCGTCGACGTGCCCGACCGTTGGCTGATTTCGGAAGACTACGCCGACGAGGTGCGTGCCGGGATCGATCCGGACCGGGCAACCCCGTCGTCCGAGATCCGGCCCGGCACGCCTCCGGCGCCGACGGAGAGCCCCGAAACCACCCACTATTCGGTGGTCGATGCCGACGGGAACGCCGTCTCCAACACCTACACGCTGAATTTTTCCTACGGGGTGGGTCTGGTCGCCGACGGCACCGGCATCCTGCTCAACAACGAGCTCGACGACTTCTCCGCCAAGCCCGGCGTGCCCAACGCCTACGGGCTGATCGGGGGCGACGCCAATGCCGTGGCCGGCAACAAGCGGCCGCTGTCGTCGATGACGCCGACCATCGTCTTCAAGGACGACAAGGTGTTTCTGGTGACCGGCTCGCCCGGCGGCAGCCGGATCATCACGACCGTGCTGCAGATCATCGTCAACGTGATCGACCACGGCCTCAACGTCGCCAGCGCCACGGCGGCGCCGCGCATCCACGATCAGTGGCTGCCCGACGAGATCCGCATCGAGCGCGGCATCAGCCCCGACACGATCGAGAAGCTGGAGGAGATGGGCCACACCGTCGCCCTCAAGGACGCGATGGGGTCGACCCAGTCGATCCTGGTGACCCCGGACGGCACCCTTCAGGGTGCGGCCGATCCCCGCCGCGCGGGCGCGCTCGCGGCGGGGTATTGAGCAATCCTAGGAAAAGTGCTCTTGCGGTTTTCCGCCCGGGGATTGCGCCCGAAACAACCGCGCCTCACGCCGAACTCGCTTGCGCTCGCCGGCTCCGCGAGGGCGGCCGGTTCTTTCGGTCCAGTCCCGTCGCTCTTCTGCACTTGATTCAGCGGCATGCGGTCGCGCGCTGCCAGGTGACGTCCGGCGAGGGGAGGATGTTTAACTCAAGTGCCAACCCCACTCTCCGCTCATCCCCGCGAAAGCGGGGATCCATAGGGCCTCACCGTCAGAGCTGAAGCGTTTCGTAGAGATCGCGCCATTCCCCGTTCTCCTGAAGAACCAGGGCAATCTTCCACTCCCGACGCCATTTCTTGATCTGCCGCTCGCGGACGAAGGCAGCTTCCCGGTTCTCGTGGACCTCGTACCAGACGAGTTTCTTGATCCGATGTCTCCGGGTGAAGCCTGGTAGGGCGCCAGTCTGGTGCTCGTGGATGCGCCGCGCGAGGTCGTCGGTCATCCCCACATAGAAAGTGCCGTTTCGCCGGCTCGCGAGCATGTAGACGTAAAAGGCCATGGCGAGAGGATAGTTCGAATTTCCCTCTCATCCTGCCTGAATCTGGCGCCGCCTCCCTATGGATCCCCGCTTTCGCGGGGATGAGCGGAGTGTGGGGTTGGCGCTTGAGACAGACATCCCTGTCTCCCCGAACTGCATCCGCCGGCGCGCCTACTGGTCAAGAGGCGCGGAGCGAAGCGACCGGGACGAAAGAACCGCCCGCGCAGCGACGACCGAAATGAGTTCGCATGAGCGCACTTAAATCGCCCACGCCCACCCAAAGCCGGTGCGCGTCAGCGCACTCGGCGTGAGAAAAACATCCGGCTCGCGGGCGGAGCGGACAGAGTTACGCCGCCTCGATGGCCAGCGCGATGCCCTGACCGACGCCGATGCACATGGTGGCCAGCGCCTTCTTGCCGCCGCGCCGCTGCATCTCGCGCATGGCGGTGCCCACGATGCGGGCTCCGGACATGCCGAGCGGATGGCCCAGCGCGATCGCCCCGCCGTTCGGATTGACGTGCTCGCCGTCGTCGGGAAGGCCGAGCTGGCGCAGCACCGCGAGGCCCTGGCTGGCGAACGCCTCGTTCAGCTCGACCACGTCGAAATCGCTGATCTTGAGACCGGTCCGCTCCATCAGCTTTTTGGTCGCCGGCGCCGGACCGATGCCCATGATGCGCGGCGGAACGCCTGCCGTTGCTGCGCCAATCACCTTGGCGATCGGGGTTAGGCCGTACTTCTCGACCGCCTCGGCCGACGCCAGGAGCAGACCCGCCGCGCCGTCGTTGACGCCCGACGCGTTGCCCGCCGTCACCGAGCCGTTCTCCCGGAACGGGGTCGGCAGCTTGGCGAGCTTTTCAACCGTGGTGCCGGCGCGCGGATGCTCGTCCTTGTCGACCACGATCGGATCGCCCTTGCGCTGGGGGATCGTGACCGGGACGATCTCCTCGCCCAGCCGGCCCGCCTCCTGGGCGGCGACGGCGCGCTCCTGGGAGCGCACGGCGAAGGCGTCCTGGTCGGCCCGGCTGACCTGAAACTCCTCGGCGACGTTCTCGCCGGTCTCCGGCATGGAATCGATGCCGTACTGCTTCTTCATCAGCGGGTTCACGAACCGCCAGCCGATGGTGGTGTCGTGGATCTCCGCCTTGCGGGAAAACGCCGTGTCCGCCTTCGGCATGACGAACGGCGCCCGCGACATGGACTCCACGCCGCCGGAGATCACCAGGTCCGCCTCGCCGGTCTTGATCATCCGCGCCGCCATCGCGGTCGCGTCCATGCCGGAGCCGCACAGCCGGTTGACCGTCGTTCCGGTCACGACTTCGGGCAGCCCGGCCAGCAGGACCGCCATGCGGGCGACGTTGCGGTTGTCCTCGCCGGCCTGGTTGGCGCAGCCGAAGATCACGTCGTCGACGGCGGAAAAGTCCACCGAGGCGTTGCGCTCCACCAGCGCCCTGATCGGGAGCGCGCCGAGATCGTCCGCGCGCACGGCGGACAGCGCTCCGCCGAAACGGCCGATCGGGGTGCGGATATAGTCGACGATGTAGGCGTCGCGCATGGAGCGTTCCTTCCTTCACTGGGCCGCGATCGGCCGAAACACGGGGCGCCGCCGGATCTTGGCACCGCTGGATACGCAGCGCGCGCCACCGGCATCCGCCTCTTGCCTGAGATAAGACCGGTCGTTCCGGATCCACAGGGCCGGCGTGCCACGGTCGCGCTGGTCGCGCCGTTTTGACCTCTGGGCACGGGCTGTCAAGACCCGAACCGCGCGGCCGGCCGGCCGATGTCATCAAGAATTTGCGCTGTGATGGGACCGAGAGGCGCTTCCGTCGGGTCCCCTGGGGATGCTAAAGGCTAGGCTTCCGCAATTTTCGCGGGCTGGAGTTCTGGAGGGGTTGGAATGGTGCATTCCCGCGTCGAGCGCGGTGGGCCGCGGCGCATCTTGTCACTGGTTGCGAGCGCCGGCTTTCTCGGCCTGGCGGCATCATCGGCGATGGCGCAGGCACCCGGCGGCGGAAATTCCGCGCCTCCCGCGGTCGTCGTGACGGCGATCCAGAACGAGAACGTCGCCGCCTCCCAACAGTTCCTCGGCCGCATCCAGGCGATCCAGCAGGTGGACATCGTCGCCCGCGTGGAAGGCTTCCTCGATCAGGTGGCCTTCCAGGAGGGCGCCTTCGTCGACAAGGGCCAGCTGCTCTACCAGATCGAGAAGGACCAGTATCAGGCGCAGCTCGATGCGGCGAACGCCCAGCTCGCCACCGCCAAGGCCCAGAAGTCCGGCGCGGAAGCCCAGCTCAAGAACGCCCAGGCCAATCTGAACCGGCAGCAGACCCTGCTCGAGCGGCAGACGGTCTCCCAGGCCGTCGTCGACCAGGCCCAGGCCCAGCGCGACGAGGCCGCCGCCAGCGTGCAGAGCGGACAGGCGGCGATCGAGCAGGCCAACGCCCAGATCGAGACCGCCAAGATCAATCTCGGCTACACGACCATCAATTCGCCGATCAAGGGCCGCATCGGCGCGACCAACGTCACCCAGGGCAACCTGGTCAATACCCAGTCCGGCACGCTCGCGACCGTGGTCCAGCTCGATCCGATCCGGATGGTGTTCTCCATCCCGGAGACCTACTGGATCCAGTTCGCCCAGGAGAAGGGCATCAACGCGGCCTCGGCCGAGGGCGTGTCGTTCGTTCCCACCATCGAGCTGCCCACCGGCAAGACCTACGAACCCCAGGGCAAGATCGCGTTCGTGTCCAACGAGGTCGACCAGACCACCGGCACGATCGCCATCTACACCGACTTCCCGAACCCCGACGGCGCCCTGCTGCCCGGCGGCTTCGTGACGGCGATCGTGCGCCAGGCCCAGCAGCAGAACCTGCCGGTCGTGCCGCTCTCCGCCGTCCAGCAGGACCGCCAGGGCCGCTACGTCTTCGTTCTGGGAACCGACAACAAGGTTTCCGAGCGGCGGATCGAAACGTCCGTCCAGGTCCAGGACGGCTGGGCGGTCACCTCCGGACTCCAGTCCGGCGAGACGGTCGTCGTCCAGGGCGTCCAGAAGATCCAGCCGGGCATGACGGTCAGTCCCACCTCCGTGTCGTTCCAGAACGCCTCCCAGGCGGGCCAGGCCGATCCGAGCCAGGGCCAGTCGTCTGGCAACGGCGGCTCGTCCGGTTCCCAGACGTCGGGCAGCGACAATTCAGGCACCAGCGGTTCCGGCTCGGACAGCACTTCTTCTGGATCTGGCAGCAGCGGTTCGAGCGGAAGCGGGTCGTCCAGCGCTCCGGCGTCCGGCAGCTCGTCGGGGACCGGTGGCTCGGGCTCCGACGCATCGTCGTCCGGCTCATCGACCGGCGGCTCGTCGGGCTCGTCCTCCTCCGGCTCCGGGAACTGATCGATGATCTCCGAGATCTGCGTCCGCAGGCCGCGTCTCGCCGCGGTCATCTCGATCGTCCTGACCGTGGCCGGCATCCTGGCGATCTACTCCATTCCGATCGCCCAGTATCCCGACATCACCCCGCCGGTGGTGCAGGTCACCGCCACCTATCCGGGCGCCGACGCCTCGACGATCGCCGACACCGTGGGCGGCCCGATCGAGGAGCAGGTCAACGGCGTCGAGGACATGATCTACATGTCCTCCGTCTCCTCCTCCGCCGGCACCTACACCCTGAGCGTCTCGTTCGAGATCGGCACCGATCCGGACATCGCCCAGGTGAACGTCCAGAACCGGGTGTCCCAGGCCCAGTCGAAGCTGCCCTCCACCGTGCTCAGCCAGGGCGTGGTGGTGCAGGCCCAGTCGACCAACATGCTTCTGGTCGTCAACGTCTTCTCGCCGGACAACTCCTACGACCCGATCTTCCTGTCGAACTACGCCTCGATCAACATCCGCGACCCGCTCGCCCGCGTTGAGGGCGTCGGCGCGGCCAACCTGCTCGGCGAGCTCGACTACTCCATGCGGATCTGGCTCGACCCGGACAAGATGTCGGCGATCGGGATCTCCCCGTCCGACGTCATGAATGCGATCGAGGACCAGAACATCGAGGCCGCGCTCGGCCAGATCGGCGGCCCGCCCATCGGCGACGATCAGGTCAACCAGTACACGATCACCGCCGTCGGCCAGCTCGATAATCCGGCGGATTTCGAGCAGATCATCGTGCGCACCGGTCAGGACGGCGCCGTCGTCCGCATCGGCGACATCGCCCGGGTGGAACTCGGCGCACAGACCTATTCCTCGGTCTCCCAGCTGAACGGCAGCCCCGCCGCAACCATCGCCATCTATCAGGCTCCGGGCGCCAACGCGCTCGCCGTCGCCGAAGGGGTGAAGGCGGAGCTGGAGCGCCTGAAGGGCCGGTTCCCCCAGGGCGTCGATGCCCAGGTCGTCTACGATTCCACCCTGTTCGTCTCCGCCTCGATCGAGGAAATCACCTACACGCTCGCGATCACCGGCGTGATCGTGCTGATCGTCGTGTTCATCTTCCTGGAAAATCTCCGGGCGACGATCATTCCGGCCGTCACCATCCCGGTCTCGCTGGTCGGCGTGTTCGTCTTCCTGCTGCTGTTCGGCTTTTCGCTGAACACCATCTCCATGTTCGCGATCGTGCTGGCGATCGGCCTCGTGGTCGACGACGCCATCGTCGTCGTGGAGAACGTCACCCGCGTGATGGAGGAGGAAGGCCTCGACCGGCGCGAAGCCACCATCAAGGCGATGAACCAGGTCACCGGCCCGATCGTCTCCACGACGATGGTGCTGTTCGCCGTGTTCGGCCCGGTGTCGTTCTTCCCCGGCATCGTCGGCGAGCTGTTCCGCCAGTTCTCCGTCACCATCTCCATGGCCGTGTTCATCTCCATGGTGAACGCCCTGACACTGTCGCCGGCCCTCTGCTCGCTGGTACTGACGCCGCCGAAGACGAAGAAGCGCGGCTTCTTCAAGTACTTCAACATCGTGCTCGACCGCTCGCGGAACGGCTATGTGAGCGCGGTCGGCATGATCGCCCGGCGTTCGGCGCTCGCCGGCATCCTGATCGTCATCATCGGCGGGGTGGCGTTCGGGCTGATGAGCCGGCTTCCCGGCGGCTTCATCCCGAACGAGGACCAGGGCGCGCTGTTCGTCGACGTGTCGCTGGAATCCAGCGCGGCGCTGCCCCAGACCCAGAAGATCATGGACGAGGTCGAGCGGATCGCGAAGGCCCAGGACGGGGTGGCCAACGTCATCACCGTCTCCGGCTACAGCCTCCTGTCCGGCGCGCCGGGCTCCAATTCGGGCCTCGCCATCGTCGTCATGAACCCCTGGGACGAGCGCACCACGCCCGAGACCTCGCTCAAGGGCATCTACGAATCGCTGTCCCAGAAATATGCGGCCATTCCGGCGGCCAACGTCTTCGCGTTCCCGCCGCCGCCGATCCCGGGCCTCGGCACCGCGGCCGGCTTCGACTACCGGCTCGAGGCGCTTGGGGGGCAGTCGGCGAACGACCTCTCGTCGACGCTACGGGCGCTCCTGGTGGCGGCCAACGGCGATCCGCGGATCGCGTCGGCCTATTCCAGCTACAATGCCGACGTGCCCCGGGTCTTCGTGGATGTCGACCGCACCAAGGCCGAGGCGCTCAACGTCCCGGTGTCGGCGCTCTACAACACGCTCCAGGCCCAGCTCGGCTCGGCCTTCGTGAACAACTTCACCTATCTCGGACGCGTGTTCCAGGTGAACATCCAGGCCGACCAGCAGTTCCGCAACAGGATCGACGACATCGACCGGCTCTATGTGCGCTCCACCACGGGCGACATGGTGCCGGTCTCCACCCTCACCACGACACGCTTCGACTTCGGTCCGAGCACCGCCTATCGCTACAACCAGTTCCTGGCGGCCAACGTGAACGGCTCGGCCGCACCCGGCTACTCGTCGGGCGAGGCGATGCAGGCCATGGCGGAGATTTCCCAGAAGACGCTGCCGGAAGGCTACGCGTTCGACTGGTCCAGCATGTCCTATCAGGAGGCGAGCCAGTCCGGCTCAATCGGAGCCCTGTTCGGCCTCGCCCTCCTGTTCGGCTATCTGTTCCTGGTGGCCCAGTATGAAAGCTGGGCGATCCCGTTCGCGGTGCTGACCTCCGTGGCGGTCGCGACGCTGGGCGCTGTGGCCGCGGTGACGATCTTCGGCATCGACCTCAACGTCTATGTTCAGATCGGTCTCGTCCTGCTCATAGGACTGGCGGCGAAGAACGCGATCCTGATCGTGGAGTTCTCCAAGGAGCAGCGGGAGGCGGGCCACACCCGCTATGCCGCCGCGCTCCAGGGCGCCCACATGCGGTTCCGCGCCGTGTTGATGACGGCGTTCGCCTTCATCTTCGGCCTGATCCCGCTGGTCACCGCCACTGGCGCCGGCGCCGTCAGCCGCATCGTGCTGGGCATCACGGTGCTCGGCGGCATGCTCGCGGCCACCGTCGTCGGCATCATCCTGATCCCGGGCCTCTACGTGATGTTCCAGTGGATCGGCGACACGCTCGACGGCAAGCGCAAGGACCATCCGGAGCCCGAGGGCGGCCATCTGCCCGGCACGCACGGCTAAAGCAACGCCAGGAAAAGTGGGAACCGGTTTTCCGTCCGGCGTTGCGACGGGAAGAATCACCGCCAGGAAAAGTGCTCTTGCGGTTTTCCGTCCGGCGGTGGGATAGAAAAACAAGCGCTCACGCCGAGCTCGCGTCGCTCACCGGCTCCGCGTGGGCGGCCTGACCGGCCGGCGTGCAGTTGCGCGCTGGCCCAGCACTGCCAGGAAAAGTGGACACCACTTTTCCTGGCAGTGCGGTGAAGAAAGCCACCGTCGGGAAAATCGGGAACCGGTTTTCCGTCCGGATCAGCGCCGCCCTCCTCCGCTCATTCCGGCGAAAGCCGGAATCCAGGGCCGCACGACGGGTCCGGGCGACCGGTTCTTTTTTTGTCCCGGTCGCTGCGCTCCGCGCCTCTTGACCGGCCGGCGGCAGACCACCCGGGCAATACCCGCCCAGGTCACAATCCCGGGCATTTTTCGCCCGTTGTTCGGAAACGGTTAAGAACCGCCGGTTTATGGTCAGCCTATCCCGAGCTGAGTATCGACGCGTCGATCCGGCAACGACCGGATCGTGTCACGGGATGCAGATGGTGGTGGCGCGTCAGGCCCTCGAACAGCCTGACGCGCCCTCGCCGTGCCTGCAATTCGGCGGTGCGCCCCGCGCTACTGATCCCTGAGCACGCCCGTCGGCTTCTCGCCCAGCGCCCGCCAGGTGCCGATCAGGCCGAGCCCCACCGTGACCGCCAGCGCAATCACCACCGCGCCCGCCGCCGTCAGCGGCAGCAGCGCGAACTCGATCTCCATGATCTCCGTCAGCACGTACCAGGCCGCCACGGAGCCTGCCAGGATGGCGAAGATCGCGGTGGCCGCCCCGATGATCGCGTATTCCAGCGCGAACGCGCCGACCAGCCGGCCCCGTGTCGCGCCCAGCGTCTTCAGCACCACGGCATCGTAGATCCGCGAGCGGTGGCTTGCCGCCAGCGCGCCACCGAGCACCAGCATCGACGCGATCAGCGTCACGCTGGCAGCGGCCCGGATCGCCAGCGCGATGTCGGCGACCACGGAATTCACCGAATCGAGCGCGTCCTTCACCCGGATCGCCGTCACCGTCGGATAGGCATCGGCGAGCATCCTCAACAGCGCCACTTCGCGCTCCGTCGTCCCCCCGTCCGGATAGGTCAGCGTCGCCAGATGGGCGTGGGGCGCGCCGGCGAAGGTGTTGGGCGAGAAGATCATCACGAAATTGATCGAGAGGCTCTCCCAGGCGACCGTGCGCAGATTGGCGACCTCGGTCTCGATGGTGCGGCCGAGCACGTTCACCGTCACCGGATCGCCGACGGAGAGCCCCAGCTCCTGCGCCAGTTCGGCGGCAAACGAGACCTGCGGCGTGCCGTCATAGTCCTCAGGCCACCAGGCGCCCTCCACGATCGTGGAGTTCTCCGGCTTGTCCGCCGCATAGGTGATGCCGCGGTCGCCGCGCAGCACCCATTCCGCTTCCGGCGCGTCGTAGTCGGCCGCCGCGATCCCCTTCAGCGAGACGATCCGGCCGCGCAGCATCGGCTGCATCTCGATCACCGCGTCCGGCGCCTCCTCCTCGAGCGTCGCCAGGAAGCCGTCCCGTTCCCGGTCCTGGATGTCGACGAAGAAGAAGCTCGGCGCCCGCTCCGGCAGTTGCGCCGTCAGCGTGTTGCGCAGGTTGCCGTCGATCAGCGCCAGCGTCACCAGAAGCGCCAGCCCGAGGCCGAGGGACAGGACCACCGTCGGTGTCAGCGCGCCCCGGCGGTGAATGTTGCCGAGCGCCAGACGCGCCCCTGTTGCACGCGGATGTGGCGCGATCCGGGCGAGCGCCATGATCCCCCACGCCACGACCCGCAGGAGCAGGAACGCCGCGACCACCGCCACCACGTAGACGAACGCCAGGAACCGATCATGGGCGAGCGCGACGGCCACCACGACCAGCAGCCCGGTGACCGCCGCCGACGCTGCCAGATAGCGCCGCTTCGGCAGTCCGGCCGAACTCGCCTCGCGTCCCCGGAACAGCGCCGTCGGCGGAACGTCGTGGGCCCGCCCCAGCGGCCACAGCGCGAAGGCGAGCGCCGTCAGGAGCCCGTACAGGATCGAGAGAACCAGCTCGCCCGGATAGATGCCGCCGAGGGTGGAGACCGGCAGAATACCCACCAGAAGGACCGCGGCGAGCGGCGGGATCACCGCCCCGAAGGCGAGCCCGATGGCGATGCCGATCCCGGCCAGCATCACGATCTGGGCCAGATAGACGGTGAACACGAACGTGCCGTCGGCGCCCAGGCAGCGGAACGTCGCGATCACCGCCCGCTTGCGGTCGAGATAGGCCCGCACCGCGTTGGCCACCCCCACGCCGCCGACGACCAGCGCCGTCAGCCCGACAAGCGTCAGGAACTGGGCGAAGCGTTCGATGGAATCCCTGAGGCCCGGCGCGGCCTCGGTGCGCGCGCGGATGCGCCAGCCGGCGTCGGGAAAGTCGGCGGTCGCCGCCTCGGCGACGGCCGACAGGCGCGCATCGGACATCGATCCGCTCTCGCCCGCGACCCGGTAATGCCAGCGCACGAGACTGCCGGGCTGCACCAGCCCGCTTTCCTCAAGCGTGTCGACGGAGACCATCAGGCGCGGGCCGAACTCCACCCCGCCGGAGAGCTTGTCCGGCTCCGCCTCGATGGTGTCGACCAGGGTGATGCGGATGCGCCCGAGCGACAGCGTGTCGCCCGGCTCCACGTCGAGCCGCGCCAGCAGTGCCGGATCGGCGAGCGCCGGATGCTCCGCGTCGCCCGCCAACGCGTCATCGAGGCTCCGGCCCGAGGACAGCTCGACGGTGCCGTAGAGCGGATAGGCGTCGTCCACGGCCTTGATTTCGACCAGCGCCTGGTCGGACGCGTCGGGCTTGCGCACCATGGCCCTAAGTGTCGCCACTTCCGACAGCCGCCCCTGCTCGTCGAGAAAGGCCCGTTCCACCGCGCTCGCCTGCCGGTGGATCAGCGACACGTCGAGGTCGCCGCCCAGAATGGTCTGGCCTTCCGCGACGATGCCTTCGCTGAGCGCCTTGGCCAGCGAGCCGACGCCGGCGATCGTGCCCACACCGATGGCGATGCAGGCGATGAACACATAGAACCCCTTCAGCCCGCCGCGCATCTCCCGCAGCGCGAAGCGGAGCGCCGTCCCGAAGCCCGGCCCGCCGGACCGCGATCCGCCCGCCATGCTCAAAGGGCCTCGACGCGGGCGGCGGCCGGCCGCGCCGGTTCGATCTCACCGGCCCGCATGCGCACGGTCCGGTCGCAGCGGCTGGCAAGCTCCGGATCGTGGGTCACGATCACCAGCGTCATGCCGCGGCTGCGGCTCGCCTCGAACATCAGGTCGACGATCGGCGCGCCGGTGTCCTCGTCGAGATTGCCGGTGGGCTCGTCGGCTAGAAGCAGCGCCGGGGCCGGTGCCAGCGCCCGGGCGATCGCCACGCGCTGCTGCTCGCCGCCCGACAGTGTGCCGGGATAATGGTTGATGCGATCGGCGAGCCCGACCTGCTCAAGCTCGTGCCGGGCCCGGTCGAACGCGTCGCGCGCGCCGGCCAGTTCCAGCGGAACCGCGACGTTCTCCAGCGCCGTCATGGTCGGAATGAGGTGGAACGACTGGAACACGATACCGACGGAGCGGCCGCGGAAGCGGGCGAGATCGTCCTCGCCGAGCCCGGTGAGTTCGCTGCCGGCCACGCGCACGCTGCCGCCGGCGACCCGTTCCAGTCCGCCCAGAACCATCAGCAGCGTCGACTTGCCCGACCCGGACGGGCCGACCACGCCAACCGATTCGCCGTGCGCAATATCCAGTGAAACGCCCTTGAGGATATGGACGCGGCCGGCTCCGCTCCCCAGACTCAGATGCACGTCCTTGAGGGCGATCGCGGATTCGGCCACGGGATGAACTCCTTCGATCAGACATTCCCGGCAAAGAGGGCGGGATGGCTGGGTGTACGCACCGATTTGTGCAGCGCAATGCTCCTTGGGCCATATGGGCCGTAACGACTTCAGATCCAGATGAGGCGGACGATTGATGCGCGCGTTACTGTTTGGGCTGGTTCTCCTCCTGGCGGCTCCGACCGCCGGCTTCGCCCAGGATCCGATTAAGCTGGTCGCGTTCGGCGACAGCCTGACCGCCGGCTATCAGCTCGGCCCCGACGAGGGCTTCGCCGAGGTTCTTCAGGCCCGGCTGAGGGAACAGGGCCACGACGTCGAGGTGGTCAATGCGGGCGTCTCCGGCGACACCACCTCCGGCGGCCTGTCGCGGCTCGACTGGTCCGTTCCCGACGACACCGACGGCGTGATCCTGGAACTCGGCGGCAATGACGCGCTGCGCGGCATCGACCCGTCGGTCACCAGGGACAATCTCGATGCCATGCTGACCACGCTCGGCGAGCGGGACATTCCCGTGCTGCTTGCCGGGATGCTCGCGCCGCCGAACATGGGCCCGGCCTATCAGGAGGCGTTCAATCCGATCTTCGGCGAGCTCGCCGAAACCCACGACGCGTTCTACTATCCCTTCTTCCTGGAGGGCGTGGCCGGCGAACCGCAATACGGGCTCGGTGACGGCATCCATCCGAACGCCGAAGGCGTGGAGATCATCGTCGACAACATCCTGCCCGTCGTGGAAGATCTCATCGCCGAAGCCGAGCGGCGCGCGCCGTCCTGACCGCCGCCGTCCTCGGTGTTCTTTCGATCGGCCGGCGTCTCCGGTCCGGCCGACCCCCGCCCTGACGCCTGCCGGCCGCCGGTCTCCACGAGGACAGAGGATTGGATTTCGTCGCCCTGCTGACGCCCGACGGGCTTGCGCCGTGGGCGGCCGTGCTTCTGATCGCCGTGGCCGGCTTCACCTCCGCCATGACGGCCGCCTTCGGCATCGGCGGCGGGCTTCTCCTGATCGCCGTCATGATCCCGCTGGTGCCGATCTCCGCGCTGGTCCCGGTCCACGGCGTGGTCCAGCTCGGCTCCAACACCGGCCGCCTCGTGCTCCAGGCGCGCCACCTCCGGCTCGACATTCTGACCTGGTTCACGCTCGGGGCGATCGGCGGCGGCGTCGCCGGCGGCCTCCTCGTCGTCGACCTGCCGGAGACCGCCCTCAAGCTCGGCGTCGGCCTGTTCGTGCTGTGGTCGGTGTGGGGAAAGATGCCGAAGATCGGCGCGGAAAGCCGTCTCCTGCTCGGCGTGGGCGGGGCGGCCTCCACGCTTCTGACCATGTTCGTCGGCGCCACCGGTCCGTTCGTGATGGCGCTCTATACCGGCGCGGCGCTTACCAAGAACGAGCTGGTCGCGCTCTTCGCCGGCTCCATGTTCGTCCAGCATCTTCTCAAGATCGTGGTGTTCGGCGCGCTGGGCTTCGCCTTCGCCGAGTGGCTGCCGCTGGCGCTCGCCATGGTGCTGGCCGGGTTCGCCGGCACGGTCGTCGGCACCCGGGTCCTCAGCCTGCTGCCTGAGAAGGTGTTCCGCACCGGTCTCAAGGCCCTTCTGACCCTGATCGGGCTGCACCTGGTCCTCTCGGCGGGCGCCACCCTCATCGACTGACGGGGCTGACCCGTTCCGCAGCCGCGAAAATCCGGCTAGACCACGGTCGCCTCTCAGAATTTCCGCGCCGAATGCGAAAGGTCCTTTCATGTCTGCGTCCCCCTCCCCCGCCGTCGCCCGCGCCGATATCGAAGCCGCCTACGCCCGGATCTCAGGCCATATCCGCGAGACGCCGGTGATCGCTCCCGGCCGGGGCGCCTTCGGGCTCGATCTGGACCTCTCCCTGAAGCTCGAATGCCTGCAGCACACCGGCTCCTTCAAGCCGCGCGGCGCGTTCAACTCGCTGCTGTCGGCCGACGACGCCACCGCGGACGTGGCCGCTGCCTCCGGCGGCAATCACGGCGCGGCCGTCGCTTTCGCCGCCTCGCAGCTCGGCCGCCGGGCGACCATCTTCGTTCCGGAGATCGCAAGCCCCGTGAAGGTCGCCAAGATCCGCCAGGCCGGCGCCGACGTCCGCATCGGCGGCGCGCGCTATGCCGACGCGGCCGACGCCTGCGCGGCGTTCCGGGCGGAGACCGGCGCCATCGACATCCATCCCTACGACACGCCCGCCACCATCGCCGGTCAGGGCACGGTCGGGCTGGAATGGGAGCGCGCCGTCCCGGAGCTGGACACCGTGCTCGTCGCCGTCGGCGGCGGCGGGCTGATGGCCGGCATCGCCACCTGGTACGAGCAGCGCGGGAAGATCGTCGCCGTCGAACCGGACACCTCCCATTGCCTGAAGGCGGCGCGCGACGCCGGCCACCCGGTCGACGTGGACGTCTCCGGCGTGGCAGCCGATTCCCTCGGCGCCCGCCGGGTGGGCGATCTCGTCTTCGCCCAGGCCCGGGCCTTTCTCGACGACGCCGTGACCGTGCCGGACGCCGCCATCCGCACCGCCCAGGCCCGGCTCTGGCGCGAGCTGGGGATCGCCGCGGAGCCCGGCGGCGCCACGGCGCTCGCAGCCCTGCTTGCCGGCGCCTACCGCCCCGAACCGGGCGAACGGGTGGGTGTGCTGGTGTGCGGCTGCAACGTCGACTTGACCACCCTCGCCGACATCGAGGACTGACCGCCCGCCCGCCATATTGCCATCGGTCCGGCAAGCCGTTAGGCACCAGTCAACACTGGCAACAAGAGCCGAGGATCGCCCGCCATGACCACCCATTCGCTTCTGCTTCTGCCCGGTGACGGCATCGGACCGGAAATCATGGCCTCGGCCGGCGAAGTGATCGACTGGTTCAACCGCCGTGCCGGCGGCAAGCTGTTCACCACCGAGACCGATCTGGTGGGTGGCGCGGCCTACGACGCCCATGGCGCGGCCATCTCCGAAGAGACGATGCAGAAGGCGCTCGCGGCCGACGCGGTGCTGTTCGGCGCCGTCGGCGGACCGAAGTGGGACGACGTGCCCTACGACGTCCGCCCCGAGGCCGGCCTTCTGCGGCTGCGCAAGGATCTGCAGCTCTTCGCCAATCTGCGCCCGGCGATCTGCTATGCCGCGCTCGCCGACGCCTCGAGCCTGAAGAAGGAGCTTGTCGAAGGTCTGGACATCCTGATCGTCCGCGAGCTCACCGGCGGCGTCTATTTCGGCGAGCCGAAGGAAATCCGGGATCTCGGCAACGGCCAGAAGCGGGCCGTCGACACCCAGGTCTACGACACCTTCGAGATCGAGCGCATCGCCCGCGTCGCCTTCGACCTGGCGCGAACCCGGCGCAACAAGGTGACGTCGTCGGAAAAGCGCAACGTCATGAAGTCCGGCGTGCTGTGGAAGGAAGTCGTGGAGCGCGTCCGCGAAGCCGACTATCCGGACGTGGAGCTGGAGCACATGCTCGCCGACAACTGCGGCATGCAGCTCGTCCGCCGTCCGAAGCAGTTCGACGTGATCGTCTGCGACAACCTGTTCGGCGACATGCTGTCCGACGTGGCGGCGATGCTGACCGGCTCGCTCGGCATGCTGCCGTCCGCCTCGCTCGGCGCCCCGGACCCGACCACCGGCCGTCGCAAGGCGCTCTACGAGCCCGTCCACGGCTCCGCCCCGGACATCACCGGCACCGGCCGCGCCAATCCGATCGCGATGATCGCCTCGTTCGCGATGGCGCTGCGCTATTCGTTCGGGCTGGTCGAGGAAGCCGATCTGCTGGACAAGGCGATCGCAACCGCGCTCGACAGCGGCGCGCGCACCGCCGACATCGCCCCGGACGGGGCCGACACCGTCGGCACCGAGGAGATGACGGCCGCCATCATCGCCGCGCTGGACAACCTGGCGGCCTGAGCAAAGCCACGCGAAGCGGGAGCCGGTTGTTGGCCCGTCCGGCATTGCGAGTCGATACCAGGCGTCCGCGCCAGTCCTTGCGAGAGAATGCGAAAAGGGGCCGCACGGCCCCTTTTTGTCGAAGGATGACGCCGCCGCGCGGACGCACGGCAGCAAGCCGTGCTAGATTGGTCGGCATGACCAGACTGATGGAAGAAGCCATCCGCGCCCTGTCCGACCTGCCCGCCGAGCGGCAGGATGCCTTGGCGCGCCTGATTCTTGATCAGATCGGTGACGGAAACCCGCTGGTTCTCGGCCCGGACGAACGGCGGGCGGTGGAAGCCGGTATCGCAGACACCGACGCGGGCCGAACGGCGGACGACGACGCTCTCGCCCGGCACCTGGCCCGACTGCGTTCGGCATGAAGGCCCGGCTCAGCCGGCGAGCCGATCAGGAACTGAGCGACGCTGTTGACTATCTGCTGTCTGAAAATCCGGCCGCCGCCCGGGGTTTCGCTGACGCTCTGGAGATGGCCGTGCGCAGCCTCGAGCGCTATCCGCGCATCGGTCGGGCGACAGATATACTCGGGGTCTACGTCTTCACGCTGACGGCGTTCCGGTACCGGATCTTCTACCGGATTCTGGGAGACACCCTCAGCATCGAGAGCATCTTCCACACGTCGCGCGACCCGGGGACGTCTCTCGGGCCGGAGTAGGGCGAACTCGGCCCGACTGATCCCTGTAGCCGCTGTCCCAGACGGAAAACCGGTTCCCATTCTCGCTGGCTTTGCTTGTCAGCGCGCGACCGCGCGCCGGCCGGTCAAGAGGCGCGGAGCGAAGCGACCGGGAAAAGGACCAGCTGGCGCGGAGCGAAGCGGTCGGGACGAAAGAACCGGCCGCGCCCGCGCAGCGGCGAACGAAGTGAGTTCGCGTGGGCGAAACAGAACCCGGATTCGCTCAGACCCAGGGGCGGTCCTTGGAGACCTGGTCCTCGTACCCCGTGATCGCCGGATCCTTCTCCAGCGTGAGCGCGATGTCGTCGAGCCCGTTCAGCAGGCAGTGCTTGGTCCACGGATCGATGTCGAACTTGACCACGCCGCCGTCGGGGCCGCGGATCTCCTGGGCCTCAAGGTCGACGGTGATCTTGGCGTTGGAGCCGCGCTCGGCGTCGTCCATCAGAAGGGCCAGCTCGTCTTCCGACACCTTGATCGCCAGGATGCCGTTCTTGGCGCAGTTGTTGAAGAAGATGTCGGCGAACGAGGTGGAGATCACGCAGCGGATGCCGAAATCCATGAGCGCCCACGGCGCATGCTCGCGGCTCGACCCGCAGCCGAAATTGTCCCCGGCGACCAGGATCTCGGCGTTGCGGTAGGCCGGCTGGTTGAGCACGAACTCGGGGTTCTCGCTGCCGTCCTCGTTGTAGCGCAGCTCGGAGAAAAGCCCGGTCCCGAGCCCCGTCCGCTTGATCGTCTTCAGATACTGCTTCGGAATGATCATGTCGGTGTCGACATTGATCATCGGCAGCGGCGCGGCGACACCGGTGAGGACGGTGAACTTCTCCATGGCGTTTATCCAGAACCTGTCAAAAGAGGGCTACTGGTAGCCCCGACCGGCGGCTGAGGGCAAGCCGGAATGCGTGGCCGGCAGCCATGCGGCGTCCACCGCATGGCCGACCGGCGGTGGGCAACCTACTGGGCGTCCCAGGCGTCGAGCGCCTGGTTGATCGCCTCGGTGCCGTCGGGGCCCTTGTTGAACGTGAGGATCGCGCGGCCGCCGTTCTCGTAGAGCAGCGGTATGTCGATCCAGCTCCGGTCCCTGAGGAGCCGCAGATTGTTCTCCTCGTCCTCCGGCGTCGCCGACAGGGCGATCCAGAACAGATTGTCGGAGACCTTGGCCGACGCCCCCATCAGGGCGTTGCCCTGGGCCTGCTCGCTGGTCTTCATGATCAGGCCGGGCACGTTGGCGATGGCCTCGCCCGGGAAATCCGACGGCAGCTCGAACGACACCTCGATCAGGTGGCTGGCGGGCAGCGCCTGGTCGTCGTTCTTGCGGAACAGGAGCGTGGTGATCATGTCGCGGCCCGGAATGGCGAGCTTGGCGCGCACCACCGGCTCCGGCGGCTGGCCGCCGATCGATTCCTCGACGAACTCCCAGTCGATGGAGCCGCGCAGCGCGTTGCCGCCCTGGGAGCTGTTGCCCTCCTCGTAGAGCACGGCCTCGAAGTCGCCGCTCGGACGCTCCAGTCCGTCCGGCCGGTCCGCCTGTCCGGCGGCGGGAGCGGTGCCCTCGGCCGGGCTCGCCGTCTCCGGCGCGGTCCCCGGCAGCGGCGTCTGGCCGTTCTGGGACGCCGGCTGCGATGCGGAGCCGTCCGGGTTGCGCGGCGTCACGACCCGCGTCGTGCGCACAGACCGGGCGTCGGGTGCGACGACCTCCGAATCGGATTCCTCTCCGGCGGCACCGTTCAGCCGGTCGGAGATCTTGTCGGATTCCGGATCGGGCGTGGCCGCGGGCGTGCTGGCCGTCTCGGTCTGATCGCCGGACGGCGACATCATCGCCATGATCGCATCGCGCTGGCTGTAGAGCGCGAACGCGCCGATAGCCAGAATCAGCAGAATGACCAGCGGCGCGACGAGCCAGCGGAAGCTGCGCTTGCGGCTCCGGTCGTCCTCTTCCTCGTAATAGTCGTCGTAATCCTCGTCCGCGTAGTCGTCGGCATCGACGTACCCGTCGTCGGCGTAGCCGTCATCGGGATAGTCGTCCTCCTCGCGGGCATCATAGGCATCCGCCGGTTCCGCCTCGGCCATCTCCGGCTCGTCGGCGGCGTCCTTCCGCGATCCGCGCCGGCGCAGCCATCCGCGCCGGTCGGCCGTCGACGGGACGCGCTGGATCTCGGGGCTCTCGGCTTCCGCCGCGGCCGCCTCGATCTCCTCCTCGCTGAGGTCGTCCTCGTCTCGGTATTGCGGCACGTCGCGGGACGACACCCGGCGGAACGGTCCGGCCGGATCCGGCGCCTGGGGCGTCGCGCGCGGACCATCGGTTACCTCGCCGCCCTCCTCGGGTTCCAGGGGTGCCGGGTTCGCGGCGGACGGGGTCGGGGCAGCGGGAGCGGCCGGCCGCCGGAGCGTCGGCTCGCGCCGGCGCGCAGGAGCCTCCCCGGAGGCGGGAGACGGGGACCCGCCGGCCGGGGTGTCGGGACCGTCCGCATCCTCCTGGGCCGGACGCTGGGGCGCGGCCGGGCGCGGCGCGGCGGGGCTGCGCAGCGAGGGACCCGCCCCGGACGACGGGGCCCGGGGAGCCGACGGGAACGTCGGGCGCGACACGCGCGGCGCCGGCGGGGTCTCGTCGGCCTCCGGCTCGGGGGCCTCGTCCTCGGCGGCCGGGGACGGCGGGGGCGGCGGCGGAGCCTGCGTGGTGGTCGGCGCGCGCGGACGCGGCGGCGGAGGCGCGGTCGGGCGTGCGGGCGGGGCGCTGCCGGCTGCCGGCGCGTCGCCGGTCTGGCCGCGCTGGGCCCGGGCGATTTCGGCCTCGACCTTGCGAATCGCGTCCTCGAGCGACAGGCGCTGCTGTGTCACCTCTTGCGCCGGCAACGGCGGATCGAGGCCCTGCAGCTGCTTCAGAAGCGCCTTGCGTGCCTTGTCGTAGACGGCCCTGCGATTCGGCCCGCTCTGATCGGGCAACGCCGCAACCGCCCGTTTCAGGACCGTGTGAAAATCCGCCATCGCGCGCGTAGGGTCCTATTGCTGTGACTTTTCGGAGACTTAGCCCCGAAACGGGTCTTCCACAAGGATTGTGTCGTCCCGTTCCGGGCTCGTCGACAATAGCGCAACCGGCGCGCCAACCAACTCCTCGACGTGACGGACATATTTGACCGCCTGTGCGGGAAGGTCAGCCCACTTTCTTGCGCCTTTGGTTGTTTCTTTCCAGCCGGGGATCGTCTCGTAGATCGGCTCGACCCGGGCCTGCGCCGTTTGTGAGGCAGGAAGATGATCGAGTTCCTTGCCGTCCAGCCGATATCCGACACAGATCTTCAACTCGTCGAGACCGTCCAGAACGTCGAGTTTGGTCAGCGCCAGCCCGGTGATGCCGCCGGTCGCCACCGCCTGGCGGACCAGCACCGCATCGAACCAGCCGCAGCGCCGCTTGCGCCCGGTGACGGTGCCGAATTCCCGCCCGCGCTCGCCCAGGAACTCGCCGATCTCGTTGGACTGTTCGGTCGGAAACGGGCCGGAGCCGACGCGCGTCGTGTAGGCCTTGGTGATGCCCAGCACGTAGCCGAGGGTCGACGGACCCGTGCCCGAGCCGGCCGCCGCCTGTCCGGCCACCGTGTTCGACGACGTCACGAACGGATAGGTGCCGTGGTCGATGTCGAGAAGCGTGCCCTGGGCGCCTTCGAACAGCACCCGGCTGCCCTCCTTGCGCGCCTGGTCGAGCGAGCGCCAGGTGGCATCGACGAATGGAAGGATCTTCGGCGCCACGGAGGTCAGATCGTCGTGCAGCGCGCGCGGATCGATCAGCTCGACGCCGAGCCCGGCACGGAGCGCGTTGTGGTGGGTCAGGATGCGCTCGATCTTGTCGGAGAGCGTGTCGGGATCGGCCAGATCCAGCACGCGAATGGCGCGCCGACCGACCTTGTCCTCGTAGGCCGGACCGATGCCGCGCCCGGTGGTGCCGATCTTGCCGGCGCCGCTGGCGGCCTCGCGGAAGCGGTCGAGCTCCCGGTGCAGCGACAGGATCAGCGCCGCGTTCTCGGCGATCTTCAGGCTGTCGGGGCCGATCTCGACGCCCTGGCCGGTCAGCCGGTCGATCTCCTCCACCAGCGCGTGGGGGTCGAGAACCACGCCGTTGCCGATGATCGACAGCTTGCCGGGACGCACGACGCCGGACGGCAGCAGGCTCAGCTTGTAGGTCTGATTGCCGACGACGAGCGTATGGCCGGCATTGTGACCGCCCTGGAAGCGCACGACGATGTCGGCCCGTTCCGACAGCCAGTCGACGATCTTCCCCTTGCCTTCGTCACCCCATTGCGAGCCGACTACGACGACGTTGGCCATCAGACGATGTATCCCCTGGAAATTGGATGCGGAGCGCGTCGGGCAGGTCCGGGATGCCGGGAGGCTCCGCCGAACCCGTCGCGAAGCGCCGGACTATAGCGAGCGCATTCATGGCTGGCGAAGCGCCCGCTTGCAAGGTGCGCGGCGAGATGCAATCGCCCTGATCCCATCCGCGTTGCGGTCCGCGCCGTTTCCGATCAGGTTGGGCGCCGCCCGAGCGGCGAACGGTACAAACGAGGAATTTCGGCAATGTCGGCTCTGGGCCGCTGGATCTACGGTCAGCCCTATCTGCTTCTGACGGTCACGGCCATGATGTGGGGCGGCAACATCGTGGTCGGCCGGTTTGCAGTGGGCAAGGTGCCGCCGGTGGCGCTGGCGGAGTATCGCTGGACCGGCGCCTTCCTGATCGTGCTGCCCTTCGCGCTGCAGGCGATTCGCCGCGACTGGGGCCGGATCGTGCGCCATCTGCCGATCCTGGTGGTGCTCGCGCTCTCCGGCATCACCTTCTACAACGCCCTCATCTATTACGGGCTGGAATCGACCGAGGCGATCAACGGCGCGCTCCTGCAGTCGGTCCAGCCGATCATGATCGCCCTGTTCGCCCTTCTCCTCTACGGCGACCGGCTCAACCGCTTCCAGATCGCCGGCATCGCCGTCTCCTTCGTCGGGGTCGTGCTGATCGTCTCGGCCGGCAATCCGGTCACGCTGCTGGAACTGGAGATCAACCACGGCGACGCGATCATCGTCGGCGCGATCGTCATCTACGGATTCTATTCGGCGCTTCTGAAGTCGCGCCCGCCGCTCCATCCGATGACGTTCCTCGCCGTCGTCTTCTTCCTCGGCGCCCTGCTTCTGACGCCCGCTTTTCTGGTCGAATACGCCTCCGGCGCGCGCATGGAGAACACCGCCGGCGCCTGGTTCTCCGTGGTCTATGTCGCGCTCTTCCCCTCCCTCGTCGCCAATTTCTGCTTCAACCGGGGCGTCGAGCTGGTCGGTCCCAATCGCGCCGGGCCCTTCTTCCATCTGGTCCCGGTGTTCGGCTCGCTCGCCGCGATCGTCTTTCTCGGCGAGGAACCGGCCTGGTATCACGGGGTCGGCTGGGCGCTGATTGCCAGCGGCATCGTTGTCTCCCAGCGGATGCGGGCACGATGACGAAAGCCGGATCCGAAATCGGGTGGCGGCGCACGAAGCGGGACGTCACGGTGCGGCCATGACATCTCCGTCCACTGCCGCCCCCGCACCCGCCCCGCTGCAGCTCACCGCCCGGGACTGGTGCCTCCTCGTCGCCCTGTCGGTCCTGTGGGGGAGCTCGTTCTTCTTCGCCAAGATCGCGGTCACCGAAATCCCGCCGCTGACGCTGGTGGCGCTGAGGGTCGGGATCGCCGGCCTCGCCCTCCAGATCGTGCTGATCGCCCAGGGCCACGGCTCGCCGGTCACCGACCGCCGCTTTCCCGCGCTGTTCGTGCTCGGGGTCGTCAACAACGTGATCCCGTTCTCGCTCCTGTTCTGGGCCCAGCAGACGCTTCCGGCCGGGCTCGCGGCCATCTTCAACGCGACGACGCCGATCTTCACCATGATGCTCGCCACCGTCTTCACCGCCGACGACAAGGCGACCTGGCTCAAGATCGCCGGCATCGGCCTGGGCTTTTCCGGTGTCGTGCTGATGCTCGGAACGGGCCTGTCCGCCGGCGCCACGGGCCATCTCCTGGCCGAGCTCGCCTGCCTCGGCGCGGCGCTGTCCTACGGCGTCTCCGCCCTCATCGCCCGCCGGCTCGCCGCCGCGCCGCCGGTGTTTCTCGCCACCGGCCAGTTCACCGGCGCCACGATGGTGATCGTGCCGCTCGCCCTGATCGTCGACGCGCCGTGGACGCTGCCGGCCCCCAGCCTGCCGGCGATCGGCGCGGTGCTGGCGCTCGCGCTCGCCTCGTCCGCCTTCGGCTACCTGCTCTATTTCGCGATCATCCGCTCCGCCGGCGCCACCAACGCCTCGCTGGTCACCTATCTGGTGCCGATGACGGCGATCCTGCTCGGCGCCCTCTTCCTGGGCGAACGGCTCGGCCTGTTTGAATATGCCGGCATGGTCCTGATCATCGGCGGGGTCGCGCTGGCCCAGGGCCGCCTGCGCCGGCTCCGCCGGACGGCCGCCACCAATCCCCCGGGAGGAACGGGATGACCCGGACACCCACACACGCCGCCGGCCCGGTCGCCGAGCGCATCGCCGCCATCGACTGGGACGCCGTGCGCACAACGCTGGACGCCTATGGCGCGGCCTCCCTCGGCCCGATCCTGATGCCGGAAGAGTGCGCCGGCATCGCCGCCCTCTACGCCGACCCGGACCGCTTCCGCTCGAAGGTGGTGATGGAGCGCGTCGGCTTCGGACAGGGCGAGTACCAGTATTTCGACCGGCCGCTGCCGGATCTGGTCGAGGCCCTCCGCCAGTCGGTCTATCCGCATCTGGTCCCGACCGCCAACGCCTGGGCGGAGGCGCTCGGCCGTCCTGAGCGCTTCCCCGACACCCTCGACGCCTTTCTCGACACCTGCCATGCCGCCGGCCAGACGCGGCCGACCCCGCTGGTGCTCACCTACCGGGAGGGCGACTACAACCGCCTGCACCAGGACCTTTACGGCGAGATCCATTTCCCGCTGCAGATGGTGATCCTGCTGAGCCGGCCCGGCGTCGATTTCGAGGGCGGCGCCTTCGTGATGACGGAACAGAAGCCCCGCGCCCAGTCCCGGGCTGAGGTGCTGACGCCGGTCCAGGGCGAGGCGATCGTGTTCGGCGTCAACCACCGGCCGGGCTGGGGCAAGAACGGCGCCTACCGGCTCGTCATGCGCCACGGGGTCAGCCGGCTGACCTCCGGCGCGCGCACCACGCTCGGCATCATCTTCCACGACGCGACCTGACCCGCCGCCTTTCCGAACTTTAACGCCACGGCCGCGTGTTTCGGGCATGATGGGGCAAACGGGTGCCGCCCGGCTCTGAGCCGATCCGGACGATGGACCCATGACCCTTTCGGGCTGAGGAGGACACCATGGCACGCCCCGACAAGCGCCGTCCCGGCGACTGGCTGTCGACGGACCACGAGGCGATCCGCAAATGGATCGAGAACCTCAAGGCGAAGGCGGCCGGAACCGATCCGGGCTCCTACATCCAGCCGATCAAGGACCTGCAGCAGGTGGTCGCCCGCAACGGCCTTCTGACCGCGGCGACCGAGGCCATGTTCGTGGAGGCCATCGCCTACGCCAGGGACCAGCCGACCGGCGCCCCCGCCGTCACGAGCTGGGACGAATTCCTCAAGCTCCTGAACGCGGTGATGACCACGTCGCCGGAGTTCATGGTCGACAAGGGCAGCGACGAGGCCCAGGGGCTGGTCGGCTTCCCGATCAACGCGCTCCTCGACTGGCCGATGGGCACGGCGGCCGGCGTCACCGTCTTCCAGGACGCCGAGTTCAACGCCGCCTTCAAGAAGGTGCTGACCCACTGGGGACAGTTCCTGACCACGGAGCCCTCCCGCTACGTGCTGGCCGAGGGCGATCCGTCGTCCGACCCGCCGACCATCGCGTGGCTCAGCGAGCCGGCCCGCAAGCAGATGATCGCGGTCGCCCAGCAGCCCTTCTCCGATCCGCCGAAGGATCAGACCCTGGAGAACATCTTCGCCGTCCCCGATCCGTCCGACACGGCCTATCTCGGCTACACCTCGTGGGACGATTTCTTCACCCGGGTGTTCAAGGAGGGCCAGCGTCCCGTCGGCGACGCGCCGGTCGTGAACGCCTGCGAATCCGCGCCGCTGCAGGTGAAGACCGGCGTGGAGCTGGAGGACAACATCTGGGCCAAGGGCCAGCCCTATTCGCTCACCGACATGCTGAACGGCGATCCGCTCGCGCAAGAATTCGCCGGCGGCACGGTCTACCAGGCCTTCCTGAGCGCGCTCAGCTATCACCGCTGGCACAGCCCGGTGGACGGCACGATCGAGAAGGTCGTGAACGTCGACGGCAGCTACTATCTGGAAAGCCCGTGGGAGGGCATCTACTCCGACGATCCCGACCCGTCGGCGCCCAACGCTTCCCAGCCCTTCATCACCTCGGTCGCCACCCGGGCGATCATCTTCATCCGCGCCGCCGATCCGGCGATCGGGCTGATGGCCATGGTGCCGGTCGGCATGGCGGAGGTGTCGAGCTGCGAGGTCACGGTGACCGCCGGCGACAGCGTGAAGCGCGGCGATCCCGTCGGCATGTTCCATTTCGGCGGCTCGACCCACTGCCTCGTCTTCCGGCCGGGCGTGGAACTGGACTTCCACGTCCCCGTCACCGACGCGCCGAACCTCAACGCCACCAACGTGGCGGTGCGATCGGATCTGGCGAGTTTGAAGGGGAGCTGAGGTCGCGGCGCCCGCCCCACTCTCCGCTCATTCCGGCGAAAGCCTGAATCCAGAGCATCGCTGCAAGCGCTTTCGATGTGGCTCTGCATCTCGAGTTGATGCCGGGATCTTAATTTCGGCCGGGCCGCCTCACTACCGAGTTTATGTCAATTCCGGTCACCCTATACAAATAATAAAATCATTCGACACATAAAATCCAAACCAAAAAATCGTTGATCAAAAGATAATAAATTTTCTTAAACAAAATCCGGAACTAAATCGATGACTATACTAAGCGTCACTGGGTTATTGCTCGACTTAGTTGGAGTTCTGATGCTCGGTGTGGATTTGGTACGGATCCAGAAGAATTTGAGACGCACCGCTGAGAATCGGCAAGCCGCCCTCAGCGAGGTAGTGGACGAGTCGGGGAGTATAGAATCCTTCGTTCGAGAAATATCCGCTGATTTTCGCGAAAACTATTACGACGAGGGCCTCTCAATCCCAATTCGCGGCACATTTGATTACGAGGCTGCTGAGTACAGCCATAATGAAATGAAGGGCGCTATTAGTAACGTGGCCGACAACCTTGTTGTTGTCGCGCGACTGATGGCGGCTTCTATAGAGGAAGATCGCAAAACAGCCAGCATGTCCCTTATTATCAGCTACACCGGCCTCGCTTTGATCATTGTCGGCTTTGCGTTACAGATCGCCAGTTACTTCGCGTGAAGGACGGCTGGATCACTTCCCCCTCACGCCGAGTGCGCTTGGTTTTCTTCCCGCTCACGCGAACTCGCTCCGCTCGCCGCTGCGCGGTGCGCGCCCTGACCGGGCGGCGCGCAGTCGCGCGCTGGTGAGTGCTATCCGGCGACGCTGAGGTCTTGCCCTCCGCCACCGACTCCAATCTCCGCTCATTCCGGCGAAAGCCGGAATCCAGGGCTGCACGCCGCAGCTTCGGAATTTGACCGCCCTGGACCCCGGCTTTCGCCGAGGTGAGCGGCTGAGGGCAGGTCAGTCGGACAGAAACGAAAAACGGCGAGCCCGAAGGCCCGCCGTCTTCCAAATCAAAAATCGTCCGCGCCCGCGCAGCCGCGAGCGTGAGCTCGCTGGCGTGAGCGCTTAGTTTTTCTTGACGCAAATCCGGACGGAAAACCGGTTCCCACTTTTCCTGGATTTGCTCAGAACGCCAGCGCCTTCACCTGGGTCACCAGCGGCAGCGCGTTCACCGCCTTGAGCACGTCCTGGCTCGCCGGCTCGTCGATCTCCACCAGGCAGATCGCCTCGCCGCCGCGGGTGTCGCGGCCGAGGTTGAAGGTGGCGATGTTGACGCCCGCCTCACCCAGCGTGGTGCCCAGGCGGCCGATGAAGCCCGGCTTGTCCTCGTTGGTGACATAGAGCATGTGGGTGCCGAGCTCGGCTTCCATGTTGATGCCCTTCACCTGGATGACGCGCGGCTTGCCGTCGGTGAAGACGGTGCCGGCGACCGAGCGCTCCTGGCGTTCGGTGATGACCGTCAGCCGGATGTAGTTCTCGTAGGCGCCGCGCTGCTCGCGGCGGACTTCCTCGACATTGATGCCGCGCTCGCGGGCGATCGCAGGCGCCGAGACCGCGTTCACGTCCTGCAGCAGCGGGCGCATCAGGCCGGTCAGCGCGGCAGAGGTCAGCGCCCGGGTGTTCATCTCCGCGACGTCGCCCTCGTATTCCAGCCGCACGCCCTTGAGGCCGCTTTCGGTGAGCTGGCCGGCGAACGAGCCGAGCTGCTCGGCGAGCTTGGCGAACGGGGTGAGCCGCGGCGCCTCTTCCGCCGAGATCGACGGCATGTTGAGGGCGTTGGTGACCGCGCCGGTCAGCAGATAGTCGGCCATCTGCTCGGCGACCTGCAGGGCGACGTTCTCCTGGGCCTCGCTGGTGGCGGCACCCAGATGCGGCGTGCAGACCAGGTTCGGCGCGCCGAACAGCACGTTGTCCTTGGCCGGTTCCTCGACGAACACGTCCACGCCCGCGCCCGCAACCTTGCCGGAATCGAGTGCCGCGCGCAGGTCTTCCTCGACGACGAGACCGCCGCGGGCGCAGTTGATGATGATCACCCCGTCCTTCATCTTCGCGATCGCGGCCGCGTCGACGATGTTGCGGGTCTTCTCCGTCAGCGGCGTGTGCATGGTGATCACGTCGGCGCGGCGGAACAGCTCGTCGAGCTCGACCTTCTCAACGCCCAGCTCCAGCGCCCGGTCGACCGACAGGAACGGATCGAACGCAACCACGCGCATGGACAGGCCGATGCCCCGGGCGGCCACGATCGAGCCGATGTTACCGCAGCCGATCACACCCAGCGTCTTGCTGGTGATCTCGGTGCCCATGAACTTGTTCTTCTCCCACTTGCCGGCCTGGGTGGAGACGTCGGCGGCGGGGATCTGGCGGGCGACGGCGAACATCATCGCGATCGCATGTTCGGCGGTCGTGATGGAGTTGCCGAACGGCGTGTTCATCACGATCACGCCCTTCTTGGTCGCGGTCGGCACGTCGACATTGTCGACGCCGATGCCGGCGCGGCCGATGACCTTCAGGTTGTCGGCCTTCTCCAGAAGCTTGTCGGTGACCTTGGTGGCGGAGCGGATGGCGAGGCCGTCGAACTGGCCGATCATCTCAGCCAGCTTGTCCTTGTCCTTGCCGAGATCCGGCTCGTAGGTGACCTCGATGCCGCGATTCTTGAAGATGTCGACGGCAGTGGGCGAAAGCTTGTCGGAAATCAGGACCTTGGGAGCCATGTCGGGCGTCCTTTCATGTGCGTGCGCAGCGGAGGCCGGGCGGAAAGGCCCGGTCGCGCGAGGGAGATGAACTGTCGGAGAAAGGGCCGCCGGCGAACCGGCGGCCGGAGAAAGTCCGCTCAGGCGGCCTTCTGGAACTCGGCCTTCTCGGCCTCGAACGCCCAGTCGAGCCAGTGGGTCAGCGCCTGGAGATCGGCGGCCTCGACGGTGGCGCCGGCCCAGATCCTGAGACCCGCAGGCGCGTCGCGGTAGGCGCCGATGTCGTAGGCGACGCCTTCCTTGTCGAGCCGCGAGACGATCGCCTTGGCGAAGGCGCCCTGCTCGTCCTCGGAGCGCCCGGCGATCGCCGGATCGACGATCTTGAGGCAGACCGAGGTGTTGGAGCGGATCGCCGGATCGGCGGCCAGGAAGTCGACCCAGTCGGTCCTGGCGACCCAGTCGGCCAGCACCGCGGCGTTCTTGTCGGCGCGGGCGAACAGGCCCTCCTTGCCGCCGATCGAGCGCGACCAGGCGAGCGCGTCGAGATAGTCCTCCACGCACAGCATCGAGGGCGTGTTGATGGTCTCGCCCTTGAAGATGCCTTCGTTGAGCTTGCCGCCCTTGGTCATGCGGAAGATCTTCGGCAGCGGCCGCGGCGGCGTGTAGTTTTCCAGCCGTTCCACCGCCCGGGGCGACAGGATCAGCATGCCGTGGGCCGCTTCGCCGCCGAGCACCTTCTGCCAGGAGAAGGTCACCACATCGAGCTTGTCGAAGGGGAGGTCCTGGGCGAACGCCGCGGAGGTGGCGTCACAGATGGTGAGGCCGGCGCGGTTGGCCGGGATCGCGTCGCCGTTCGGCACGCGGACGCCGGAGGTGGTGCCGTTCCAGGTGAACACCACGTCGCGGTCGAAATCGATCTCGGAGAAGTCGACGATCTCGCCGTAGCCCGCCTTCAGGACCCGGCAGTCGTCCAGCTTCAGCTGCTTCTGGGCGTCGGTGACCCAGCCTTCGCCGAAGGATTCCCAGGCGACCATGTCCACGCCGCGCTCGCCGAGCACGGACCACATGACCATCTCCACGGCGCCGGTGTCGGACGCCGGGACGATGCCTACTCGATAGTCGGCCGGCACGCCGAGAATCTCGCGCGTGTCTTCGATCGCCTGAAGGAGTTTGGATTTCCCGATCTTGGCGCGATGCGAGCGCCCGAGGGCCGCATCTTTGAGAGCTTCGAGCGACCAACCAGGCCGCTTGGCGCAAGGACCGGACGAAAAATTCGGATTGGCCGGACGCACGTCCGGCTTCTGCATTGTGCTCATTTTGGAGCTACCCTTCCAGATAGTCGCCCCTCGTTGGGGAGGGGTGTCCCGCCGATGGGGATACTGGAAGTCGGGGGCCTCTGCAAGCCGCTTCGCGGCCGCCACGCCAGCCAGGGGCAAGCCCGTCCGGCCCAAGCCGTTGATGCGTCGGAAGGAATGTCAGATCCAGGAATCGAAGTGATAGATCGCCCAGATCACCTCCAGGATCAGGGCGAAGCCCACATAGATCATGTGATAGGTGCGGCTGCGGATCCACACGGCCGCCACCGCGCCGGCGGCGAGCATGGCCTGGCGCAGGGGATAGATCGGCCCCAGCGAGCGGAAATAGTCCGCCCCCTTCAGGTTGGTGTCGATCACGTCGATCACGAACAGAAGCGCCAGCAGGCTGAAGAACCATTTCTGCCGCGAATGAAAGTAGGTTTCGAAATCCTCGTAGTCGTGCAGTTCGTCAGGATCGAGCAGCGCCGCGAGAAAGAAATAGATGCAGGCATACAGGATCAGGAAGAAATAGACGGCGAACGTCCACCGGTCGAGCCAGGAGAAGCGGAACTCGAACCACCAGAAATGGACCACCGCGAGGATCAGGAAGAACGACCACGCGATGTGGACGGAATAGATGTCGTCACGGTTCGGATGCTGCACGAAGCGGGCGAGACGGTTGAGGATGCGCGCGACGGACAGGCCGACCACCATGCCCATGATGATGCGCACATGGCTGTAGTATTCGGGATGAAATCCGGTCGCTTCCAACAGCCTTCCTTCCGGATTCGTCCCCCCTCCGGCGGCGCGCGAGGTGTCCCCGCTACTGGAGCGGGGTCGGGGTCTCGCGCCGGTCGGCCCAGATCTCCTCGTCGATCTGTCCGGCGAGTTCGGGATAGGACGCCGCGTGGAACCGGGGGACCTGGCCCTCCCGCTTCTGGGCGAAATAGTCCCGTGTCAGCTTCACCACGGTCCCGGACAGGAGCAAGATCGCGATCAGGTTGATCGTGGCCATCAGCCCCATGGAGGCGTCGGCTGCGTTGAACACGGTCGCGACGCTCTGCACGGCGCCCCAGATCACCATCGCCAGCACCGCCAGCCGCAGCACCGACAGCGGCACCTTGTGGCCGAGACCGAGGAAGGTCATGGCGTTCTCGGCATAGGAGTAGTTGCCGATGATCGAGGTGAAGGCGAAGAAGAAGATCGCGATGGCGATGAAATAGTTACCGAACGCGCCGACCTGCGAGGCCATCGCGTCCTGGGTGAGCTCCGTCCCGGTGATCCCCGAACCGGGCTCCAGCACGCCCGACAACAGGATCATGATTGCCGTCGCGGTGCAGATCAGGATCGTGTCGATGAACACGCCCAGCGCCTGGACGAAGCCCTGCGAGGACGGATGGTGCGGGTCCGGCGTGGCGACGGCGGCGATATTCGGGGCCGAGCCCATGCCCGCCTCGTTGGAGAAAAGGCCCCGCTTCACGCCGTTCAGAAGTGCGGCCATGACGCCGCCGGTGACGCCGCCCGCGGCCTCTTCCAGCCCGAAGGCACTGGCGATGATCGTCCACAGCGCGTCCGGCACGGCCGAGTAATTCATGACCAGGATGACGATCGCCATCAGCAGATAGGCCGCCGCCATGAACGGCACGATGATTTCCGCGACCCGGGCGATCTGGCGGATGCCGCCGAAGATCACGATCCCCGAAATCGCCGCGATCACGACGCCGACCCCGAGCTTCGGCACGTTGAAGGCACCTTCCATGGCCTCGGCGATCGAGTTCGCCTGGACCGCGTTGAAGACCAGGCCGAACGACAGGATCAGGCAGACCGAGAAGATCGCGCCGGCCCACGGAACGCGCAGCCCCCGGGCGAGATAGAAGGCCGGTCCGCCGCGATACTGTCCCTCGTCGTTGCGGATCTTGTAGAGCTGGGCGAGCGTCGATTCCGAATAGGCGGTCGCCATGCCGACCAGCGCCACCATCCACATCCAGAAGATCGCGCCCGGGCCGCCGAGGGTCAGCGCGACGGCGACGCCGGCGAGATTGCCGGTGCCGACCCGCGAGGCGAGGCTGGTGCACAGCGCCTGGAACGGCGTGATGCCCGACTTGTCGCTCTCGCCGGTGCCCAGCACCGCCCGGAACATCTCCGGAAAATGCAGGAACTGGACGAAGCCCAGCCGGATCGTGAAGAAGACCCCGACGGCCAGAAGCCCGTAGACCAGGACATAGCCCCAGAGGATCGAGTTCACGAAGTCGATGATGGCTGACATGCGTCGGTCCTCTTGCGCGGGAAATCGGTCAGGCGCGGAGAGGCTGCATCATCGGGAGGGCTGTGGACCGGTCCCGCGCGCGATCCCGCGCAAACCGTCTCCCCCCAAGGACGTCGACCCGAACTCCGATCCCGAGCCTAACCCTGCCGGGCGAAGACTGCCAAGACCTTTGACCAATTGAGGAAAAGGAAACGGGAACCGGGTCCGTCAGGGATCGGTTCGGCGATCGATTACGTGAGCAATGTCTTGCGTTCGGACCGGGGCCGGCCCTAACGGAACAGGAACCGCACGCCCAGCCGGAATTCGTGATCCTCCAGCCGGTCCAGGGAGATGTGGCTTCCGTCGGCGGCGCGTCCGCTTTCCGCCGAGCCGAGATTGACGTAGCGGTAGCCGGCGTCCAGCTCGATCCGCTCCGACACGTCCATGGTCACGCCGGCGGCCAGAGACCAGGCGAAGCCCCACTGGGACCGGTCGGGATAGGACTGCCCCCCGCCGCCCGCGGCAAGCCCGCTGACGGACTCGACCGACACGTTGGCGATGCCCAGACCGCCGCCGGCATAGGGGCGGATCCAGCTTTCCGGCACGAACTCGGCATAGGCGTTGGCGAGCACGGCGGTCGTCGACGTCGATCCGGACACGGTACCTGCCGCTCCGGCGCCGTCGGTCGCCGCCGCGCTGAAATTCCGGCCCGGCGTGTGGCTGACGGTCACGTCGCTGCGGAACCAGTTGGAAAACCGGTAGCCGACGCCGCCGCCGAAGGTGACCTGGCCGTCGATGGAGCCGCCCTCGGTGGCGGTGAGCCCGGCCGGCGCGGCCACGATCGACACGCCCGGAGACGGCGAGAAGGCCCCGCCCACGTCGAGGCGGACATAGGCGCCGCGGCGTTCCACCTCGTCGGGCAGGATGTCGTCGGTATGCTGCAGACCGGTCTCGGCCGTCTGGTCCGCGTCGGCGGCCCAGGCCGGCGATGCGAGCACGGCGAGACCGAGCGCGATCGGGCCCAGATACTGATACGAGCGGCGGTGCATCACGCCTCCTTCACCCACCGGCGGAGTTTCCGGACGCATGTCCAGGCCAGGCGGAAACCGGTTGGCCGTCCGGACATGCGCCGAAACAAAGGGTCCAGCGGCGATCCCCGAATCGCGCTGTCACCAGTCACTTTGGCGAGGAGGGCGTTAAGCGAGCGTTAACCGTGTCCGTTAACCACGATGGACGGGGATCGACGGCGGACGGGCGCCGACACCCGGACCGCTCCGGACGCAAAAACGGCCCGGCTGGGCTGCCGGGCCGATCGATCGGCGCACTCGGTTGGAAGGCCGGTGGACCCGTCGCTACGCCGCCTGGGTCACGGCCGTGGCGATGTCGTCGACCACCGACTGGACCAGGATGGCGTCGTCGCCCTCGCCCATCACCCGGATCAGCGGTTCGGTGCCGGACGGGCGGATCACCAGCCGGCCGCCGTTGCCGAGCCGGCCGCGGCCCTGGTCGATCGCCTTGATGACGATCTCGTCCTCCAGAGGCTTGCCGCCGTTGTAGCGCACGTTCTTGAGGATCTGCGGCACCGGCTCGAAGCGGTGGCAGACCTCCGACACCGGCTTGCCCGTCGCCGCCACCACCGACAGGATCTCGAGCGCCGCCAGCAGGCCGTCGCCGGTGGTCGAATAGTCGGCCAGCACGATGTGGCCGGACTGCTCGCCGCCGAGATTGTAGCCGTTGGCCCGCATGTGCTCGACCACGTAGCGGTCGCCGACCTTGGTGCGGGCGAGCGACAGGCCGAGCCCGTCCAGATAGCGCTCCAGGCCGAGATTCGACATCACCGTTGCCACGACGCCTGGCGCGGCGAGCCGGTTGGCGTCCTTCCAGGACGCGCCCAGCACCGCCAGAAGCTGGTCGCCGTCCACCGGGCGCCCCTTCTCGTCGATGACGATCAGCCGGTCGGCGTCGCCGTCCAGCGCGATGCCGATGTCGGCGCGGACCTCCGCCACCTTCGCCCGCACCTGGGCGAGCGAGGTCGAGCCGCAATCCAGGTTGATGTTGGTGCCGTTCGGCTGGTTGCCGATGGCGACCACCTCGGCACCGAGTTCCCACAGCACTTCCGGCGCGACCTTGTAGCCGGCGCCGTTGGCGCAATCGACCACCACGCGCACGCCGTCGAGGTCGAGTTCGCGCGGGAAGGTGCGCTTGATGTACTCGATATAGCGGTCGTGCACGCCGTCGAGGCGCTGGGCCCGGCCGATATCGGCGCCGGTGGCGAGCCGCCGCGACAGATCCTGCTGCATCAGCTCCTCGATCTGCTTTTCCGCGTTGTCGGAGAGCTTGTAGCCGTCGGGGCCGAAGATCTTGATGCCGTTGTCGTCGAAGGCGTTGTGGGAGGCGGAGATCATCACGCCGATGTCGGCCCGCAGCGACCGCGTCAGCATCGCCACCGCCGGGGTCGGCATCGGCCCGAGCAGGAAGACGTCGACGCCGACGGCGGTGAAGCCGGCCACCAGGGCATTCTCGATCATGTAGCAGGACAGCCGCGTGTCCTTGCCGATCACCACCCGGTGCTGCTGGTCGCCGTTGGAGAGCGCGAGGCCGGTCGCCATGCCGACCTTGAGCGCGACGTCGGGGGTCATCGGCCAGCGGTTGGCCTGTCCGCGAATGCCATCGGTGCCGAAGTAGGTACGCATATGCTCAGACTTCCTGTGTCCCACTTGAAACGTGGCGCGCCAATCGGGCGGCGGGGCAATGGATATCGCGAGAGAGCGGCGAATGTCTTGCCGCGCGCTTCAAAATTTGTGGGCGAATGTTACAGGACGGTTACGCGTCTGGCGACAGTCGGCGCCCGGCGGGCGCTGACCCGCAACGAAAAAGGCCGGGCTTCTACCCGGCCTTTCGCATTTCATGTCGTAGCGCGTGGAGCCCGCTCAGCCCTGCGGCTGGGGCTCCAGGCCGCCGGGCTCCTCGCCCCGGTCGCGGTCGTCCTTCTCCTTGGAGCCGCCGGTCGTCGGCACCGTGGCGACGCGCGGGCCCTTCGGCGTGTCGTCCATGCCTTCGCGCACGGGCGGCTTGCCGTTGAGCAGGTCGCGGATCTCGTCGCCCGACAGGGTCTCGTACTCCAGGAGGCCCTTGGCGACGATGTGCAGCTCGTCCAGGTGCGACTTCAGCACGGACTGGGCCGTCTCGTAGCCGTCGTTGACGAACCGCTTCACCTCGCTGTCGACCCGCTGCTGGGTCTCGTCGGAGACGTGCTGGGAGCGGGCGACGGAGTGGCCGAGGAAGACCTCCTCCTCGTTCTCGCCATACATCAGCGGTCCGAGCTCGTCGGACATGCCGTACTGGGTGGCCATCGCCCGCGACAGCTTGGTCGCCATGCGGATGTCGGCGGAGGCGCCCGACGTCACCTTCTCGTGGCCGAAGATCAGCTCCTCGGCGACGCGTCCGCCCATGGCCACGGCCAGATCGGCCTTGCACTTGGCCCGGGTCAGCGAGAGCTGGTCGCGCTCGGGAAGCCGCATCACCATGCCCAGCGCCCGGCCGCGCGGGATGATCGTCGCCTTGTGGATCGGATCGGAGGCCGGCATGTGCAGCGCGACGAGGGCGTGGCCCGCCTCGTGATAGGCGGTCAGCTTCTTCTCTTCCTCGGTCATGACCAGGGTGCGGCGCTCCGCGCCCATCATGACCTTGTCCTTGGCGTCCTCGAATTCCTGCATGGTGACCAGACGCTTGTTGCGCCGCGCCGCCATCAGGGCCGCCTCGTTGACCAGGTTCATCAGGTCGGCGCCCGCGAAGCCCGGGGTGCCGCGCGCGACCGTCTTCAGGTCCACGTCGGGGGCCAGCGGCACCTTGCGCACGTGCACCTTCAGGATCTTCTCGCGGCCGACGATGTCCGGGTTCGGCACCACGATCTGCCGGTCGAACCGGCCCGGGCGCAGCAGCGCCGGGTCGAGCACGTCCGGACGGTTGGTGGCGGCGATCAGGATGATGCCCTCATTCGGCTCGAAGCCGTCCATCTCCACCAGGAGCTGGTTGAGGGTCTGCTCGCGCTCGTCGTTGCCGCCGCCCAGACCGGCGCCGCGATGGCGGCCGACCGCGTCGATCTCGTCGATGAAGATGATGCAGGGCGCGTTCTTCTTGGCCTGCTCGAACATGTCGCGGACGCGGCTGGCACCCACGCCGACGAACATCTCCACGAAGTCGGAGCCGGAGATGGTGAAGAACGGCACGTTGGCCTCGCCGGCGATGGCGCGGGCGAGCAGCGTCTTACCGGTGCCGGGAGGGCCGACCAGGAGCACGCCGCGCGGGATCCGGCCGCCGAGCCGCTGGAAGCGCTGGGGATCGCGCAGGAAGTCGACGATCTCCTGCAGGTCTTCCTTGGCCTCGTCGACGCCGGCCACGTCCTCGAACAGGACGCGCCCGTGGGCCTCGGTCAGGAGCTTGGCCTTCGACTTGCCGAAGCCCATGGCCTTGCCGCCGGCACCGCCCTGCATCTGGCGCATCAGGAACAGCCAGATGCCGAGGATCAGGAGCATCGGGAACCAGGTCGCGAGAATGCCGAGCAGCGAGAAGCCGTCATTGGCGGGCTTCGCGGTGATCGCGACGCCGCTGGTCTCCAGCTTGTCGATGTAGTTGGCGTCGTTCGGCGCGTAGGTCTGGAACGATCCGCCGTGATTGTACTGGCCGCTGATCTGCTGGTCCGTGATCGTGACCGACCGCACGTTGCCCTGGTTCACTTCGTCCAGGAACTGCGAGAAGGCGATCTCGGACGAATTGGTGCGCTGGCCCGGGCTCTGGAAGAGCTGGAACAGGGCGATCAGCAGCAAGCCGATGATCACCCAAAGCGCGAAATTGCGAAACGTATTGTTCATCACGGCCCTTTCGAAGCCCACGGCCAGTCTTCAGGTCGCGGCTGGGATCAGATCCGGACCGGCCGCCTACCAGCCCGGAAGATAGGGTTCCGGCCGCCCGGTGCCAAGCCGGATCGCCGTTTATCGATGCGTCATGCCCGCACGGGGTCCAGCCTTAACCCCCGAACCACGCCCCGAGATCCCGATCGCCGACGATCTTCGGACAAGATAGGCGCGCCCCCGGCTCCGTCTATAGCCGCCGGCCCGGCGGCGGCGACGCGAAGCCCGTGGCGATCGATCCGGCCCAGCGTGGATCGGCAAAGTGGCCGAACGCGGGCACGGCGACGGCTTCGTCTCCGCCGGCATAGACCGCGGGGACCGCCGCGAGCGCGGCCGCAGGCACACGGCCATCGTAGCCTCGCCCGCCGAGCTTGCGCCAGGCCGTCCCGACGGGCGCGACCGTCACCGCGTCCGGCGCGTCCGGCGCGAGCGCGATCCGGAACCGGCCATCCCAGACCAGCGAGCCGCCGGGCGCCACATGGTCGCGCGGCAGACCGGCCCGTCCCGCCTCGCGGAAGACGAACACGCGGTCGCGGCGCCGCACAAGACGGGTGCCGGCCAGCGTCATCCGCGCCACCGGATCGCCGATGATCCGGGCCATCGCGCGCTCCGCCGCCTCCAGGCGCGGCCCGTAGACGCCACCGCCGACCCAGCCGAGCGCCGCGACGAGAAGGCGCAGCCGGACCTCCTCCTCCGCCTCGGTGAGCACCGCGACGGGACACGACAGGAATCCACCTTCGTGCACCTCCACATGGGTCGCGGCGAGCCGTTCGACCATGGCATCGACGGCCCGGTCGGCGCGGGCGAGCCGGGCCGCGGTGTCGGCCAGCCGTTTGGCATCCAGACCTTCTGAGGCGAGCGCCGGCATAAGGGCGCGCATCCGCACCCGGGCAAAGCGGGTGTTCCCGTTGGACGGATCGTCGCGAAAGCCGATCCCGGCCTCGTGCAGCGTCGCGCGCAGACGGTCGCGACCGACGCCCAGCAGCGGGCGCACCAGCTCGACGCCGCCGAGATCACGGGTGGCGGGCATGGCCGACAGCCCCTTCAGGCCGGATCCGCGCGCAAGCCGCATCAGGAAGGTCTCCGCCTGGTCATCACGCGTGTGGGCGGTGAGGATGGCCGTCGCGCCCTGTTCGCTCGCCGCCTCCCTCAGGATCCGGTAGCGGGCCTCGCGGGCCGCGGCCTGAATGTCGGAGCCGGGCTTGTCGCCCGTCCAGCGGCGCACGATCGCGGAGAAGCCGAGCCGCTCGGCCGCGTCGACGACGAACCCTGCGTCCTCGGCCGAGCCGGCTCTCAGATCGTGATCGACGGTGACGACGACCGCGTCGGGCGCTTCCGGGGTGATGCTGCGATGACGCCCGTAGAGCGCCATCAGGGCCATGGAGTCCGAGCCGCCGGAGACGGCCAGCACGATCCGCTCGTGCGGCGTCAGGCCGGCGAACACACGCGCGGTTTCGTCGACGGAAACCGGCTCAGGCGCAGCCGGCACGCTGGCGCTCCTGGCGCGCCCGGTCGAGAAGCGACGGATCCGCGCTCGGATAGCTGGACAGAAGCTCGGAGAAGGACGAGCAGGCCGCCTGGCCCTCGCCCATGCCGGACAGCGCCATGCCGAGCTTCAAGAGGCTGTCGGGCGCCTTGTCGCTGTCGGGATGGTCCGTGTAGCTCTTCAGGAAGGCTTCTGCGGCCTGCCGGTGCTGGCCGGACTGGAGCAGCGATTCCCCGATCCAGAACTGGGCGTCGCCAGCGCGCGGATCGTTCGGATAAAGCTGCAGGAAGGAGCGGAACGCCGCCTCGGCGCCGGCATAGTCGCCGGCGAGGATGTAGTCGTAGGCCGCCTCGTAGGTCTCGGTCGCCGCCGAGCTCGGCCGGCTGTCCTGCGAGGGGGAGGGAGACGTCGACAGCGACGGCGCCGACTGCTCGATGGCGCTGCCGATCGCGTCGCCCCGGGCAAGCGCAGACAGGTCGAGCGGACCGCCGTCACCGATCGAGCCGGTGGACCCGGTGGTTGCCGGATCGCCGGCATTGGCATCGCGCTGGGGCGCGGGCCCGGTCGCCGGCTGTTCCAGGTTCTGGCGGCGCGGCTGGCCGCCCTCCAACTGCTGCAGGCGGTACTCGGTGTCCTCCTGCATGCGCTGCATCTGGTCCTGCATCTGCCGCAACTGATGCGAGAGCTGCTCGATTTGGCCGTTCATCCGCCGCAGCTGTTCCTCCAGCTGGCCGATCCTGACCTGGGCGTCGGCCTGCTGCCGGTTGTTGCCGAACCCGAACTGGACCGGCCGGACGAGACCGTCCGACAGGGCGAGCGCCGGTCCGGCCGGGGCAAATCCCATCCCGGCTGCGACGACGGCAGCGAGGAGGCGTCTGGATGTGATCCGCATCTTCAATTCCCCCGATGGCGATCGATCGGGCGCCGTTTGGCCTCAGCGTCGACACCGTCGGCAGCCGGCCCCGCCTGCGATCGGGCGGGACCATACGCCAACTCCGCCGGCCGCCAAAGCGTCGCGGCGGCCGGAGACGCGGCCGGCCGCTATCAGCTGCCGGCGTTGTCGAGGACGGTGACCGAGCGGCGGTTCTGCGACCAGCAGGATTCGTTGTCGCAGACCGCAACCGGGCGCTCCTTGCCGTAGGAAATGGTCTTGGTGCGGTTCGGCGCAACACCCTGGGCCACAAGATAGTTGCGGACCGCGCTGGCGCGGCGGGCGCCGAGCGCCAGGTTGTACTCCCGCGTGCCGCGCTCGTCGGCGTGGCCCTCGATGGTCACGGTGTAGCGGTTGTAGCGCTGCAGCCACTGGGCCTGCTTGTCGAGGGTCGCTTGGGCCGTCGACGAGAGTTCGGAACTGTTGACCGGGAAATAGACACGGTCGCCGACATTGACGACGAAGTCCTGGGCGGACCCCGGCGTCGCCTGCCCGTCGAGCTGCTCCTGCTTCTGGGCACAGGCGGCGACGAAGCCGACCATGAGGAAGACGAGCACCGCGCGGCTCAGCCGCGCCAGACCCGAGTTGATGACCATGTCCATTTGCTCCTCAATCCCCCGAGCCGCGCAAGCGATGACGCGCGGGACGCTATGGCCCGGTGGTAAATACGGCGTTCCGAAAGACGGTTAACGCTGACGATTCGATCGAAATTGGTAGTGGTTCGATAAGCCCGTTGAAAGGCCGCTCTCCCCGTTCAGTCCGGCTCTTGGGGCATAGCAGCGTGGCCGTCGTGTGGCAAAATTCTTGCCTGAATGGTCCAAACGGAAAAAACCGCGCCGGTCTTTGCCGTTGAATGCCCCCGGCCCCCGCGAAGGACCGATATGACCGCTCCCGACGTCCTGTTCACGCCGCTGACGCTTCCCTGCGGTCAGGTTCTCAAGAACCGGCTGGTGAAGGCCGCCATGTCGGACAGCCTCGGCGACGGGCGCGGCAATCCGACCGATCCCCAGATCCGCCTCTATGAGCGCTGGGCGGAGGGCGGTGCCGCCGCCGCGCTGGTCGGCGAGGTCCAGGCCAGTCCGCGATTTGCCGAAAAACCCGGCAATCTGGTGCTGGCCCCCGGCTCCGATCCCGACCGGTTCCGCGCGCTCGCCCGCCGGGGAACGGCCCGCGGGTGTCGGCTCTGGCTGCAGCTCGGCCACGCCGGCGCCATGGCCTATCCGCCGATCAGCGCCGCGAAGGGGCCGAGCGCCCTCGATCTGCCCGGTCTCAGCTGCGGTGCCCTTTCGTCCCAGGAGATCGCGGCACTCCCCGCCCGGTTCGCGGCGACGGCGGAGTTGGCGAAGGCGCTCGGGTTCTCCGGCGTGGAAGTCCATGCCGCCCACGGCTTCCTGCTCAGCCAGTTCCTGTCGCCCCTCTTCAACCGGCGGGACGACGACTACGGCGGCAGCCTGGAGAACCGGTCCCGGCTCATGATGGAGGTGATCGACGCGGTGCGCACAGCGGTCGGGCCGGACTATCCGGTGATCGTGAAGCTCAACGCCACCGATCAGCTCGAGGGCGGGCTGGAGGAGGACGAGGCGCTCGACGTGGTCGCCGCCCTCGACAGCCGGGCCGTCGACCTGATCGACATCAGCGGCGGCACTTATTTTCCCGGCGCGAAATCGGCGTCGGACCGGGCCGGCGGTGGCCCCTATTTCGCCGACTTCGCCCGCCGCGCCCGGACGCGGACCCGGCATCCGCTGATGGCCACCGGCGGCTTCAAGACGATGGAGGACGCGGTGGAGGCGATCGAGAGCGGCGCGGTCGATGCGGTCGGGCTGGCCCGGGCCTTCGTTCTGGAGCCGGACCTTGCCGAGAAGTGGCGGTCGGGGCGGACTGGCCCGCCCGCCTTTCCGCGCTTCCGATCGCCGCCGGAGGGCGGGGTGACCGCCTGGTACACCATGCGGATCACCGAACTGGCGGAGGACCGGGAAGGTCGCGACCCGCCGGACCTGGACCGGGCCCTTGCCCTCTATGAAGAGCGGGACCGGGCACGGGCCGCCATCTGGACGGCCCATTTCGGGCCGCCCGCTTAGGTCGAAGGCCTATCAGTCCAGCAGCGGCGACCAGGCCGGGTCGGAGGCGAACGTGTCGGTCGGCACGCGCATCTCGTTCTGGCCGGTGACGTCGACGGTCCACATGGACGGACCGCCCTGGGCCCCGCCGGTTTCCCGGAAGAACATCAGCACGCGGCCGTTCGGCGCCCAGGTCGGGCCCTCGTTGTGGTAGCCCTCGGTCAGGATGCGCTCGCTGGAGCCGTCCGGCTTCATCACGCCGATGGCGAAGCGGCCGCCATGCTGCTTGGTGAAGGCGATCAGGTCGCCGCGCGGCGACCACACGGGGGTGGAGTAGCTGCCCTGGCCGAACGAGATCCGCTTCGCGCCGGACCCGTCCGCCCCCATCACATAGAGCTGCTGCGACCCACCGCGATCGGATTCGAACACGATCTGGCGGCCGTCCGGGGAATAGGACGGCGATGTGTCGATCGAGGGCGAGTTGGTCAGCCGCGTCGTGCGCCGCGAGCCGAGATCCATGGTGTAGATGTTGGCGTTGCCGTCCTGCTGCAGGCTCATCACCACCTGGCGGCCATCGGGCGAGAAGCGCGGCGCGAACGTCATGCCCGGGAAGTTGCCGAGGATCTCGCGCTCGCCGGTCTCGATGTTGAGCAGGTACACCCGGGGTCCAGCGTCGCCGTAGGACATGTAGGTGATGTCCTGGCTCGACGGCGAGAAGCGCGGGGTGAGCACCAGTCCGTCGCCGCGGGTGAGATAGCGCACATTGGCGCCGTCCTGGTCCATGATGGCGAGCCGCTTGGTGCGGTCGTTCTTCGGACCGGTCTCGGAGACGAACACCACGCGGGTGTCGAAATAGCCCTTCTCGCCGGTCAGCCGCTCGTAGATGGAATCGGCGATGATGTGGGCGAGACGGCGCCAGTTGTCCGGCTGGGTATAGAACTGCTGGCCGGTCATCTGCTCGCCGGCGAACACGTCCCACAGCCGGAACTCCGCCTTGAGGCGGCCGTCGCCTTCCCGCGACAGGGTGCCCGCGACCAGCGCCTGGGCGTCGATCGCCCGCCAGTTGGCGAAGTTCGGCACCGACGCAGCGTTGATGTTCTGGTCGATGAAGGCCTGCTGATCCAGCGGCTTGAACAGGCCGGAGCGCTTCAGGTCGTTGGTGATGACTTCGGTGATCTGACGGGCCAGATCGGCCTCGCCGCCGGTCGCCCCGAAGGTCGGCAGCGCGATCGGCAGCGGCTCGATCGTCCCCTGGGTGATGTCGATCTGCACGAGCGCCTGCGCCGGCGCGGACAAGCCGACGACGGCGACTGCAAGCGCGGCGAGGCGTCGGAACCAGCCGGGCATCGCGATCCCCCGGGCGGGGGCCTGAAGCAGACGGTCAAGGGCCATGAGCGGGTATATCCTCTCGGTCGGGGCATCGCCTTCGGGCGACAGCCTCAGAAAAGATCTCTCGGATCGAAGGTGACGCGCACTTGGCGCCAGGTCTCGTACTTCTCTGCGGGCAGGTTGTAGGGCTGGCACCGCAGGACGGCGCGCCGCGCACTGTCGGCGGCGGCCTGGAAGAAGGGGTTGGCGCTGGAGTTCAGCACCTCGGGCGAGCCCACGACGCTGCCGTCCGGATTGAGCCGCATCTCGACCCGGACCAGAAGGTCGTCCGCGCCGCGCGCGCCGATCGGCGGGTTCCAGCACTGCTGGATCTGCGAGCGGAGCGCGTCGAGCTCGGTCATCGTCATGCGTGCATCGGTTCCCCCGGAGCGGATGCCGGCCGAGGCCTGGGACTGTCCGGTGCCGCCGCCTGACGGCTCCACCTTGTTCAGAAGCGACGAGATCCGGTCCGCGTCGAAGCTCTCCTGGGACCGGCTCGCCGTCGCCTGGTTCGGCTGGGAACGCTGGGGCGGCGGATTCGGTTTCGAGCGCGGCACCACGTTGGTGGTCGGCGTCGGCTGCGGCTCCGTCTCCTGCTCCTGTTCGGGCGCGGGTTCGGGCTCGGCCTGGGCCTCGGCCTGCTGCTCCGGCGCGGGAACCGGCTCCGGTTCGGCCTCTGCCTCTGCTTCGGCCGCCTCGGTGTCCGGCGCCTCCGGCTCGGCGGCGGGCTCGGGAGCCGCCGATTCCGCCTCAGACGGGTTCTCGCGCTCGGCCGGGCTGTCGGACGGGGTCTCCGTCTCGCCGGCCTGGTCGGCTTCCGCCTCGCTCTCAACGGTCTCGCGGTCGGGCTCCGGTTCCGGCTCGACTTCGGCCGTGGGCGAGCCGCGGGAAATGTCCGTGACCTCGCCGATCGTCACCAGTTCGACCGGCAGCGCCTCGATCGGGCGGGCCGCGAACGACTCCGCGTCCGGCCACGCCACCACACTCCACAGGAGGATGGCGCCGTGCGCTGCCAAGGAGACGATGAGGCCGACACGCATGATCGTGAGGTCTTGTACCTTCGGCTAGTCGGGGTCCGGATGGCGTTGGCCAGTGACCGGTCGATCCCGCCCTAGGTCTGTGGTTCCTGCTCGGTGACGAGACCGATGCGCCGGAAGCCGGCCGCATTCAGACGCCCCATCACGCGCATGATCGCGCCATATCCGGCGTCCTGATCGCCGCGCACGTAGATCCGCTCGTCGTAACCGTTCGCCGCGATCGCGGTGAGCCGCGGCACCAGGTCGTCCAGCGCGATCTCGCTGTCCTGGAGGAACACCTGGCCGTCGGCCGTCACCGAGACGGTCAGCGGCTCGGTGTCACCTTCCATCGGGTTCGCACGCGATTGCGGCAGATCGATGGGGACGCCCACCGTCAGGAGCGGCGCCGACACCATGAACACGATAAGCAGCACCAGCATGACGTCGACGAACGGCGTCACGTTGATCTCGCTCATCGGCTGGTAGCGCGGCGCCCGGCGGCGGCTGCGCCCGGAGGCCGGCCTGGAGAGCTGGGCACCCATCAGTAGCGCTCCCCTTCCATCCGCTCGTCGATCTCCCGCGACAGGATCGCAAGGAATTCGTCGGCGAAGCCGTCCATCCGCGAGATCAGCTTGGTGACGTCACCCGTGAGCTTGTTGAAGAAGATCACGGCCGGAATCGCGGCGAGCAGGCCGAGGGCGGTGGCGAACAGCGCTTCCGCGATGCCCGGCGCGACGACGGCCAGGTTGGTGCTCTCGGAGACGGCGATCGCCTGGAACGAGGTCATGATGCCCCAGACCGTGCCGAACAGGCCGATGAACGGGCCCGCGGAGCCGACCGAGGCGAGGACGGCCAGCCGGCTCTCCAGCCGCTCGCCCTCCCGCGAGATCGTCATCGTCATGACCCGGTCGAGGCGCTGGCCGAGGGTGGCGATCGCCGGATGGTTGCCCTCGTGGCTGCGCTTCCATTCGGTCATGGCCGCCACGAACACGGCGGCGAGCCCGGTGTTGGTCCGGCTCGACAGGGAGCGGAACAGGTCCTCAAGCGACTGGCCCGACCAGAACGCGTCCTCGAACCGGTCCATCTGGCGGCGGGTGCGGCGATAGGCGAGCCACTTGTCCACGATGATCGCCCAGCACCAGACGGAGGCTGAGATCAGCCCCAGCATCACGAGCTTGACGACGATGTGGGCTTCCCAAAACAGCCCGAGCAACGAGAAGTCACCGGCCTGGGCTGCGAGCTCGGCTCCGGCAACCGCGACGTTGGATTCCATGCTTCGTCCCGACTTGGCTACGGCCTCCGATACGGGGCCATGCGGATCGATTGAGTGGCGAGAAAAGACACCGAACAGGGTGATCACCCGTACGGGACGCCCCCGCCGGTCGGCGCCTCTGTCGTTCCAGAGTTTGTCAAAACTGCGACTCTTCCGGGAAATCCGGGCGTGATCACACTTCGCCGATCATGGTGAACAGTCGGTTAATTTTCCGGGTCCGGCCCGGAGATCTCCGCCGGCTGGACATAGGGGCCGACCAGGGCGGCGACCTCCCGGGGGATCCGCCTCGGACGGCCTTCCGGCGAAATCAGCACGGCTTCGACCTCGGCGGAGACCAGCACGGCCTCGTCCAGCAGGATCGTCTGGAGAAGGGTCATCCGGGCGCCGGACATGCCCGTCAGGCGGGTTGCCACCTCCAGCACGTCGTCGATCCGGGCCGGCGCCCTGAAGTCGAGGGTCATCCGCCGGATCGCGAACGCCACGGGCGACCCGTGGGCGCCTTCCGACATGGCGCGGTGGTGAACCCCGATCAGGCGCAGGAAGTCGGACCGGCCCCGCTCGAAGAACTGTACGTAGGTGCCGTGATAGACGACGCCGGAGAAATCGGTGTCGGCGTAGTAGATCCGGATCGGCAGCCGGTGGATGCGGCCGTCGAGCCGGCCGTCGAGATCGGGCCAGGATGTCATCATCAAAATTCCGGGATCGGTGAGAGCGATCGGGAGCCGACCCTGCCCCTCTCGGGGCCGTCACGCAAACGGGAAGCGCGCACCGCGCGCACGCCCGCTGCTTGCGCTTTATTCCTATGCGCGCGCATGCGCGCAAACCGGTGCGCTATCTGCGCGAGAACAGCCGCTCGATGTCGGCGAGTTTCAGCTCCACGAAGGTGGGCCGGCCGTGGTTGCACTGGCCGGCCTTCGGCGTCGCTTCCATGTCGCGCAGGAGCGCGTCCATCTCTTCCGGCTTCAGGCGCCGCCCGGTCCGGACCGAGCCGTGGCAGGCGATCGTCGCGGCCAGATGATCGAGCTTGTCGGCGAGCCGGGAGGTGGTGTCCCATTCGGCGAGATCGTCCACCAGATCGCGGACGAGACCGGCGATGTCGAGCCGGTCGGCCAGAACCGCCGGCACTTCCCGCACTGCGATCGCGCCCGGCCCGAACGCCTCCAGCACCAGCCCGGTCTCCGCCAGATCGTCGGCTGCGGCAGAAAGTCGCGCCACGTCCTCGGCCGGCAGATCGATGATCTCCGGCACCAGCAGCATCTGGCGGGCGACGCCCGACCGGGCGCGCTCATCTTTCAGCCGCTCATAGACCAGTCGCTCGTGGGCGGCGTGGGCGTCCACGATCACGAGCCCGTCCCGGGTCTGGGCGAGGATGTAGTTCTCGTGGATCTGGGCGCGGGCGGCCCCCAGCGGCCGTTCGAGGCCGGCGTCGGCGTCGGGACGGGCCCAGGCCCGTGTCTCGGCGGACGGCGCATCGAATCCGGCAAGGCCCGACTGAGCCTCTTCGGCAAAGCCTGCAACCGGAGCGGCGCCGGTCCGCAGATAGGCCGGGGCGCCTGCGGCGGGAGCCGCCTGCGTCCGGTACCAGCCGTCGGCCGGTCGCGGCGCGCCCCCGATGCCCGCATCGGCGAAGGCTGGCGCCCGGTCCGGTTCGCGCTGGAAGGCGGCAAGGGCGGCCCTGGCCGAGGTGGTGGTCGCCGACAGGCCGGCGCGCTGAAGCTCGGCCTTGATGGCGCCGACCAGAAGCCCGCGCACCAGCCCCGGATCGCGGAAGCGCACGTCGGCCTTGGCCGGATGCACGTTGACGTCCACCTCGGCCGGATCAATCGAGATGAACAGGGCGGCGACCGGATGGCGGTCGCGGGCCATCACATCGGAAAACGCCCCCTTCAGCGCTCCGAGAAGCAGCTTGTCACGGACCGGACGGCCGTTGACGAACAGGAACTGGTGCTGGGTGTTGGCCCGGTTGAAGGTCGGCCGGCCGACCAGACCCGACAGTCCGACACCCTCCCGACCCGCCTCGATCGCAAGCGCGTTGTCAATGAAGTCCGCACCCAGCACGTCGGCGATGCGCGCGGCCCGTCCGTCCTCTCCGGTCCTTGCCGGATAGTCGGTGCGGCTGCGGTCGGAACCGGTCAGCACGAAGCGGATGTGCTGATGGGCGAGCGCGAGGCGCCGGACGACGTCGGTGATGGCGGTCGCCTCGGCACGGTCGGACTTCAGGAATTTCAGCCGGGCCGGGGTCGCGAAGAACAGGTCGCGGACGTCCACCACGGTGCCGGCGGTGAGCGCCGCGGGACGGGCCTCGTCCACCCGGCCGCCTTCGACCGACAGCGCCCAGCCGGTGTCGGCGTCGACTGTGCGGCTGGTGAGCGACAGACGGGCCACGGCCCCGATCGAGGGCAGCGCCTCGCCGCGGAAGCCGAGGGTGTCGATGGCGAAGAGGTTGTCCTCGTCGAGCTTGGAGGTGCAATGGCGCTCCACCGCCAGGCGGAGATCCTCCGGTCCCATGCCCGAGCCGTCATCGGTGACCCGGATCAGGGTCTTGCCGCCGGCGGCCGTGACGATCTCGATGCTTCCCGCACCCGCGTCGATGGCGTTCTCGACAAGCTCCTTCACCACGCTCGCCGGGCGCTCGACGACCTCGCCCGCGGCAATGCGGTTGATGACCTCGCTGGCAAGCTGTCGAACGACCATTCGGCTTCACGATTCGCTGGGAACGGAACCCCACAATGCCGGATTCGGGGCCGGGCGTCAGGCCCCGACGGCCGGCCATCCACCGCCGGCCCGGATCGGCCCGGCCATTTTTCGCGCCGCAACATCTTGACCCGGAGGGCGGTCGGGGCGATGCCGATGTCCATGAAAGCTGCGCGACCCGATTTTCCTTATGGCCTCGCCGCCCTCGCGGGCGAGTATGACGGCCTCCTCGTCGACGTCTGGGGCGTCATCCACAACGGCGTGACCGCCTTCGAGGCGGCCAGCGACGCACTGGTGCGGTTCCGGCGCGAGACCGGCGGCGCGGTCGTCCTGGTCACCAACGCGCCGCGGCCCTATCCGCCGATCGAGCAGCAACTGGCCGAGCTGGGCGTGCCGGACGAGGCGTTCGATGCCGTCGTGACCTCCGGCGACGTCACCCGCGACCTTCTGGCCGACCTCGGGCCCAAGGCGCTCTATCACATCGGGCCGGAGCGCGATCTCTCGCTCTATGACGGGCTGAAGGCACGGCTGGTCGAACCGGACAAGGCGCAGGCGATCTCCTGCACCGGGCTGTTCGACGACACGGTCGAGACCCCCGAACACTACCGGGATCAGCTGGGTGCCTTCGCCACGCGCGGGCTGCCGTTCATCTCAGCCAACCCGGACATCGTCGTGCAGCGCGGGGACAGCCGCATCTTCTGCGCCGGCAGCCTTGCCGAACTCTACGAAGAACTCGGCGGCACGGTGCACCAGGCCGGCAAGCCGCACCCGCCGATCTATCGTCTCGCCCTGAAGCGCCTCGCCGCCCGCCTCGGCCGGGAGATCCCGACCGAGCGGGTTCTGGCCATCGGCGACGGCCTCAACACCGACATCCGCGGCGCGGTCGGCCAGGGCCTTTCGGCACTGCTGATCACCGCCGGCATCCACGAGGCGGAGTTCGGCCCGCCCGGCGCGCCGGATCCCGACAGGGTCGGGGCCCGGCTTGCGGCCGAGGGTCTGGCCGCGCGCGCGGCCATGCCGCGGCTGGCCTGGTAGGCGCGCGCAATCGGCCGAACGATCACCAAGAGCCCGAAGGGCCGGGGGACAACAGGGAGGAACGTGCCGATGACGTTGATGCTGCAGACGCTCTATTTCGAGGATCTGTCGGTGGGAATGCGGGATTCCTTCGACAAGGAGGTGATGGCCTCCGACGTGGTCGGCTTCGCGGAGGTCTCCGGCGACCGCAATCCGATCCATCTCTCGGAACACTTCGCCGCCAAGACCCCGTTCAAGACCCGCATCGCCCACGGTCTCTATACGGCCAGCCTGATCTCCGCCCTGCTCGGCACCCGGCTGCCCGGTCCCGGCGCGATCTACCTGTCCCAGAGCCTGAACTTCCGCGCGCCGGTGAAGATCGGCGACACGGTGACCGTGTCTGTCGAGGTGACCGACCTGATCCCGGAAAAGAACCGGGCCCGGCTCGCCTGCGAGTGCCGAGTGGACGACACCATCGTGCTCGACGGCGAGGCGCTGGTGAAGGTTCCAAGCCGCGCCGAGATCGATGTGGCTTGAGGACGGCGTGCGGGCCGATGCGCTTGACCGGACCGGAGGCGCCCGTCAGCCTTGCCGGGCCTTCGGGATCGGCCGATGTCGGGATCAACATGGACCGCGTGAATGACCGCCGCCTCCTTTCCTGAACGTTCCGCCCCCTTCCGCACCGCCACCATCGACGCCGTGCCTCCCGAGCTTCGCGGCGGGGTTGCCGCGATCGGCAATTTCGACGGCGTCCACCGGGGCCATCAGGAGGTGCTGGCGGCGGCCCAGACCCTGGCGCGGGACGAAGAAGGTCCCGCCGTCGTGCTGACGTTCGAGCCGCATCCGCGCACCTTCTTCCGGCCCGATCCGCCGGTGTTCCGGCTGACGCCGCCGGCCGAACGCGCCGTGGTTCTCGAGGCGCTCGGCCTCGACGGCATGGTCCTGGTGCCCTTCGACGAGGCGCTCGCCGCGACGGAACCCGACGCCTTCGTCGACACGATCCTGCGCGACCGGCTCGGCGTGACCGGCGCCGTGGTCGGCTACAATTTCCATTTCGGGCACAAGCGACGGGGCACGCCGGACTTCCTGACGGCGCGGGGCGAGGCCGACGGCTTCGACGTCGCCGTGATCGAGCCGGGCGTGGACGCTCACGGCGAACCGATCTCGTCGACCCGGATCCGCACCGCGCTGGAAGCCGGGTCGCCGCACATCGCGGCCGAGCTTCTGGGCTATCGCTGGCTGGTGATGGGCGCCGTCGCCCACGGCGACAAGCGCGGGCGCACGCTTGGCTACCCCACGGCGAACATCAAGCTGGACCCATCGTGCGAGCTGAAGCACGGCGTCTACGCGGTGCGGGTCTTCGTTGACGGCGAGCGCTTCGACGGGGTGGCGAGCTTCGGGCGCCGGCCGATGTTCGACGACGGCGCACCGCTGTTCGAGACCTTCCTGTTCGACTTTTCCGGCGATCTCTACGGCAAGGAGCTGCGCATCTCGGTGTTCGAGTTCCTGCGGCCGGAGCTGAAGTTCGACAGTGTCGAGGCGTTGATCCAGCAGATGGACGCCGACAGCGCCCAGGCCCGGCGCCATCTGGACGCGGCCACGCCGCTGTCCGATCTCGACGCCGCGCTCTCCTTCCCGCGCTGAGGGACACGCGAAGAGCACTCTATTTCTTGCCGGAAGTCTCCTCGTCCATCCGAATGGACGGAATGGCGGTGTGGCTGGTGAGCGTGTCGATCAGGTCGCAGACCGTCTGCCGGAGCCGGTCGAGTTCTTCCGGATCGGCCTTGTAGCCGGCCAGCATCGTGGCCGGAACCTCCGCCGCATCGGCACGCAGCGCCGCCCCCTTCTCCGTCAGGTCGACGAGAACCCGGCGCTCGTCCTCGGGGTCACGCCGGCGGCTCACGAGGCCGGCCTGCTCGAGGCGCTTGAGAAGCGGCGTCAGGGTGCCGCTGTCCAGATAGAGTTTTTCGCCGAGGCCGCCGACGCTCTGGGGGGCGGCCTCCCAGAGCACCAGCATCACCAGATATTGCGGATAGGTCAGCCCGAGCTTCGCCAGCACGGGCCGATAGAGCCGGGTGATCAGGTTGGTGGCGGCATAGAGCGGGAAGCAGACCTGCCGGTCGAGCCGCAATAGATCGTCGTCGTCCGGCATGGCAGGTTCCCGCATCGGCTCACCGTGCCGTCACCTTGAGGCCGACGTCAACATTGCCCCGCACGGCATTCGAATAGGGGCAGGTCTGGTGGGCCTTTTCCACGATTTCCTCCGCCGTTCCCTGGTCAACGCCGGCGATGGTCACCGAAAGATCCACCGACAGCGCGAATCCGCCGCCCGCGCCGGCATTGAGGCCGACGGTGGCCTCGACGGTGACGGCGTCGTCTTCCAGCTTGTGCGGGCCGCTGCGCGCGGTGTGGATCACCGCACTGCCGAAACAGGCAGCGTAGCCGGCGGCAAAGAGCTGCTCGGGGTTGGTGGCGCCGCCGGCCCCGCCGAGGCTTTTCGGCATCGCCACGGAAAGATCGAGAATCCCGTCGTCGCTGCGGGCGGTTCCGTTACGGCCGCCGTGGGCGGTGACGGTGGTGGAATAAAGCGCACTCATGGTCAGCTCCTTTGCCTTCGCTTAATTGCTTACAATTATATTGTGCGCAATTTAATGGGCGCAAGAGGGAATTTGCAGCGAACATCAGGAGGGAACGCTGGCAGCCCGGGCGGATCGCCCCGGAGCCGCCAAAGAAAATCCCGTTCAGACGGCATCTGCCTGAACGGGATCTGTTCATGTTCACGGTACCGAGACCGTGTGCCCTCGCCCGGATGGCTTAATCCGAGCGGAACGGGCGACTACTCGCCCGGGTTCAGCGGCACTTCGGTCCAGTCGTCCGCGATTTCGGCCTGGAAGGCCGCGTCCGGCACGGTCTCCTCGCTGAAGCTGCGGAAGTTGGTGACCATTTCCGGATGCCCGGTTTCGCGAATGTAGGTGGTGACCAGCCGCTCCGGCAGCGGCGCGTCCCCGTCCGCGATCCAGAACTGCCGCACGGTATCGACCGTCTCGATCCGGACCACCCGGGTCGTCTCGTCGCCGAGCGTCCGCTCGCCGATGAAATCGGCCGCGATCGCGTTCTCCTCGAGCCGGGCGAACGGGTCGGAAATGGCGAAGGCGAGCGGCGGCACGACCATGGACAGCCGGCTCTCCACCGCATCGACCAGTCCGTCGATGTCGCCGTCGAAGGGCAACTCGATGTAGGTTTTCGCCGAGACATTGGCGAGGGTGACGGTGGTGCCGTCGAACCAGAGCTTGCGCTCGGAGCCGTCGTCGAACGTCGCCGTCATCGCCAGCTTGTTCGGTCGTTTCACAGCGAGATGAAACGCGCTCGCGCGCTTGTCCGGCGTTCCCGACACGGCCGGCTCGTCGAACAGGGTGGCGGCTTCGAACTCGAAGCTCGAAAGGCCGCCTATATAGTCCGACATCCTGGAGATTTCGGCGAGACCGGCATCGGCCGCGGCTTCGGCGGTTTCACCGGCGGCGGCGCCGGACTGCGACCCGGTCTCCGGGTCCTGGGCGAGCGCCGGGGTCGCGCAGAAGACCAGCGCGGCAAGCCACGGCGCGAGGCCGCGGGCGAACAGACGGGTTAGGGCCATGACGATCGGCTCCGGTTTGGGTCACGTCCCGTTCAGACAGAATTGGTCTGAACGAAAAGAACCTGATCAAGTGATTGAGCGGGATTTAGACGGGCGGGCGACGGCTACCAGCGCCGGTCGACCCTGCGGGTGGTGCGCCGCGCGGTCCGGCGGGCGACGCCGCGGGTGCCGGCCACGCCGGCGACCGGTGCGGCATAGGCCGGCGCCGGCACGTAGGCCGGATGGGCCGGATAGACCCAGTAGGGCGCGCCGGCCACCGTGTAATACATCGTCGGCTGGGTGATGGTGTTGGTGTCGATCACCACCTTCGCGCCGGCCTTGGTGTAGACCGTCACTTCGGCGGCTGCGGCGATGTCGGCGCCGACCAGCGACACGGCGGCGGCGAGCGCAAGGACGCGTCCATAGCGCCGGATGGCCACGGTGGCCCGTTTCTCTTCCTTCATGGTCCCCTCCTGTCGGGTGCTTGAGAACGCCGACCGTCTCGGCGCTCGCGGCTTGAACGCACGGGGGACCGCCGATCCGACGGCCCACCGGACCGCGATACGGCAAACGCCCCCTCTTCGCCCCACTTGGACGGGGACTATGGAGGCGAAAGCGTAACCGCACAATGAAGGCATTTGAGGGGGAGAAACGGCCCGCCTACTGGAACGCCACCTCCTCGAACGAGCGCAGTTTCCGGGAATGGAGCCGTTCGCGGGGCATGGCGCGCAGGCTCTCCAGCGCCTTGATCCCGATCGCCAGATGCTGGTCGACCTGGCGGCGATAGAAGGCGCTCGCCATCCCCGGCAGCTTGATCTCCCCGTGCAGCGGCTTGTCGGACACGCACAGAAGCGTTCCGTAGGGCACCCGGAAGCGGAATCCGTTGGCGGCGATGGTCGCCGATTCCATGTCCAGCGCGATCGCCCGGGACTGGGAGAACCGCCTGAGCGGCTCGCGATGGTCGCGCAGTTCCCAGTTTCGGTCGTCGATGGTGGCGACGGTGCCGGTGCGCATCACCCGCTTGAGCTCGTAGCCCGAAAGCCCGGTGACCTCCGCGACCGCCTCTTCCATCGCCACCTGAACCTCCGCCAGCGGCGGGATCGGCACCCAGGTCGGCAGGTCGTCGTCGAGGACGTGATCCTCCCGGACGTAACCATGGGCGAGCACGTAGTCGCCGAGGCGCTGGGTATTCCTGAGGCCCGCGCAGTGGCCGAGCATCAGCCAGGCATGCGGACGCAGCACGGCCACATGGTCGGTGATCGTCTTGGCGTTGGAGGGGCCGACGCCGATGTTCACCAGCGTGATCCCGGAATGATCGCCGCGCACCAGATGATAGGCCGGCATCTGCGGCATGCGCTCGGGCGTCTGGCCGTCGGCCGGGGCGGATGCACCCGCAGGCGTCACCAGATCGCCGGGCTCCACGAAGGCGTCGTATCCACCGCCGCCCGCCTCCATCAGCGCCCGGCCGTGGGCAATGAAGGCGTCCACGTAGAACGCGTAGTTGGTGAACAGCACGTAGTTCTGGAAATGATGCGCGCTTGTCGCCGAATAGTGGCGCAGACGGTGGAGCGAGTAGTCGCTGCGCGGGCCGGTGAAGGGCGCCAGCGGCCGCGGCGCGCCGGGGACCCGCTCCAGCGCGCCGTTGACGATGGCGTCGTCCATGTGGGTCAGGTCGGGTACGTCGAACCGGTCGCGGAGCGGCCACGTCATGTGCGGACCGAGCGCGCCTTCCACGTTCATGCCCTCCGGATAGGCGAAGTGCAGCGGGATCGGCGTGGTCGATTCGCCGATGGTGACCGCGCAGCCGTGATTGGCGATCAACAGGCCGATCTGCTCGGCGAGATAGTCATGAAAGAGATCCGGGCGGGTGATCGTGGTCTGGTAGGTGCCCGGCCCCGGGACGAAGCCGTAGGCGAGCCGCGAATCGACCCGCTCGAACGACTGGGTGGAGACCTTCACTTCCGGATAGCAGGCCCGCACGGGGCGCTCGGGCACACCGCCGCCGGCCACGACCGCCTCGAACCGGTCGCGCAGGAAGCGGGTGTTGCGATCATAGATCGCCTCCAGCCGGGCGACGGCGGCGGCGGCATCGCGGAAGGCTTCCGACGGCCAGGCCGGCGGAAGATCGAAGCCGCTCGAGGTGGGCGGCGCGGACCGCGGCTCGAAACGGGTCATCCCGACACCTTTCCAGAGACACCGGCCGCCGGGCCACGCACACGTCCGGCCGGGAGCCGCACAGCCGGTCCAGGGACAGGTAAGGAACAGTTAACCATTTGAATTAACCTAGTTTTTACATCATCCGGTGGATAACGGGTCCTGCCAATTGCGTAGGGTATTGCGTCGCAATGAAGAGCGTCAAAACCGGGGCGTCCGCCCGGGCGTCCCGGTCCTCCTCTCTTTCGAACTGTCTCGACCGCGTTCTCGTCGGTGAAGCCGTCGATGTGCTCGAGCAGATCCCCGAAGCCTCGGTGGACGTGGTCTTCGCGGACCCACCGTACAACCTGCAGCTCGACCACCAGCTGACACGGCCCGACCAGTCGCGGGTCGACGGGGTCGACGCGGCCTGGGATCAGTTCGATTCCTTCGCCGCCTACGACGCCTTCACGAAGGCCTGGCTGTCGGCGGCGAAACGGGCGCTCAAGCCCGGCGGCACGCTGTGGGTGATCGGCTCCTATCACAACATCTTCCGCGTCGGCAGCACGCTGCAGGACCTCGACTACTGGATCCTGAACGACGTGGTGTGGGTGAAATCGAACCCGATGCCGAACTTCCGCGGCCGGCGCTTCACCAACGCCCACGAGACGCTGATCTGGGCGCTGAGGGACCGCGACGACAACGGTTACACCTTCAATTACGAGGCGCTGAAGGCGTTCAATGACGGCGTTCAGATGCGCTCCGACTGGACCATGCCGCTGTGCACCGGCCAGGAGCGGCTGAAGAACGACGACGGCCACAAGCTGCATCCGACCCAGAAGCCGGAAGCGCTGCTCTACCGGGCGCTGCTGGCCAGCTCCAATCCCGGCGACGTGGTCCTCGATCCGTTTCTCGGCACCGGCACCACCGCCGCCGTCGCCAAGGCGCTCGGCCGCCACTTCATCGGCATCGAGCGGGAAGAGGAATATGCCGAGGCCGCACGGGAACGCATCGCCGCCGTCCGCACCGCGCCGGCCCACGGACTGCGCACCGTTCTCGGCAAGCGCGCCCTGCCGCGGGTTCCCTTCGGGGCCGTTCTGGAAGCCGGACTGATCCGCCCCGGCGAGGTGCTGACCTGCCCGAAGAGCCGCCACGAGGCCATCGTGCGCGCCGATGCCACGCTGGAAGCCGGCGGCCATGTCGGCTCGATCCACAAGGTCGGCGCCGCCGTCCAGGGCCTCGACGCCTGCAACGGCTGGACGTTCTGGCACTTCGAGCAGCAGGGCAACCGGATGCCGATCGACGCGCTGCGCGAAACCATCCGCGCAACTACGGGCGCGCAGGCGGCTTAGTGTGGCGGTCTCTGAACAAGGCCCAATGTCCGCCTCACAAACGGCTCATAATCAGCTTTTGCAAAATACTTTTTAATTACTTTAGAATCAAATTGTCGCGCGCTATAAACATAGCTCAAAGCTTGCCTCATAATTTTCCTATTCAGATCACGCAAAAGCAGGCGGTCTGAAAGATCATAAAGGCACTCAACCACTCTCGCACTTGGAGAGCAAAAGAATAATTTATCGGGACTGATGGGCAGTAGAACATGTGCAGACTCCCCCATCAACCCGTTTGTCATGATCACAGGCCTGTCTGACGTTAGAAGCTGCTTTCCGCGGACTGAAAGCTCGCGCACGCCCCAATGCATGCTTGACAGTAATCTTGAAAAATTCTCATCCTGTATCAGATTACAAAACACCTCATAAACAGCAACCTTCCAATAATCCGGGGCGACAATTTTCTCATATTCAGAAAAAGAATCCGGATATCCGGGCCTCCACAAAGTGGCCTTATACCTCTCCTCGATATCAGGGATCTTTTTGTCCCAATCCCTAGAAAACTGTTTCTTAAATAGCCCCAGCTCTTGTGGGTTTCTTATCACAAGAGAAAATATTAGATTCGCGAATTCCACCCTCTCTTCACTAGATAACCCCCACATTTGCGAAGAGAGAATTTTCTGAAAAACTATCGCCGCACGAGAATCAACCATACCCATAAATTTCTTTTCGACATCATATGCATAATCACCCGCTAATACCTCTATTTTATATAGATCCCAAACGAAGCCTGTACGCTTTGGAGTGACAAGCCGCACTCGAATTTCATTTTTCCTCCCCAAGGAATACTCAAATACTTTTCCCTCAGAATGAGCCCAGCTCTCTAAATAAAACCTAGGTATGTAGTGGTGTCTCTGACGCTTCATTGACGCGCCTCCGAGCATTAGAATTTCAATATGTGAATATATAGGTCGGTTCCGCTAGACGAAAAAATTGGGGTCCCTCACCCCTCCAGCGCGGACGCGACCACCTTGCGCATGACCGCGGGCAGCGCCTCGCCGTCGAGCCGGTCGGGCGCGGACCACCAGGCATCGGCTGGCGCGGCGATCTCGCGGCCGACCCGGGCCCGGTAGACGTCGAGCACCAGATGGAAATGGGTGAAGGTGTGCCGGACCGGCGCGGGAAGCCGCACCCAGTCGGCCCTGAGCGGCGGCCCCTCGGCCTCTTCCCCGCCCGACTTCGTCGCCCAGCCCTCGTTGGGCACCTCCGCCATGCCGCCGAGAAGCCCCTTCTCCGCCCGCCGGCGGAGGAGCACCGCCCCGTCGGCGCGCACCGCGACATAGGCGGTGCCGGTGCGGGTGGGCTTTTCCTTCTTCGGCGCCTTCACCGGAAAGCGCTCCGGATCGCCCTCGGCGTGGGCCGCGCAGCTCTCGTTGACGGGGCAGAGCGCGCAGGTCGGCCGCTTCGGCGTGCAGATCGTGGCGCCCAGATCCATCATCGCCTGGGCGAAGCAGCCCGGCCGCGTTTCCGGCGTGATGCCGGCGACCCGGGCCCGGACCTCGGTCTTGGCCTTCGGCAGCGGCGTCTCGATCCGGTAGAGGCGGGTGACGACGCGCTCGACGTTGCCGTCGACCACCGGCGCCGGCTCGTCGAAGGCGATGGCGGCGATCGCGGCGGCCGTATAGGGGCCGATGCCCGGCAGGGTCGCCAGTTCGTCGGACGTTTCGGGAAAGCGCCCGCCGTGCTCGGACGCGACGATCTCGGCGCAGCGCTTCAGGTTGCGCGCCCGGCTGTAGTAGCCGAGCCCGGCCCATTCCTGCATGACATGATCGGTTTCGGCGGCGGCGAGGTCCGCGACACCCGGCCACCGGGTCACGAAGCGGTCGAAGTAGGGACCGACCGCCGCCACCGTGGTCTGCTGCAGCATGATCTCCGACAGCCAGACCCGGTAGGGGTCCGGCCGCTCGCCGTCGCGGCGCCGCTGCGGGCCGATCCGCCAGGGCAGCCGGCGCGCGTGCCGGTCGTACCAGGCAAGCAGCGCCACGGAATTGCTGGGATCGGAGGCGATCATGGTGTCCATCGCCGCTCTGTGACCCGGCGCCGTGGCCAGATCAAGCCTCGCGGGCGAACGCGCGACATATTAGGATCAGGCTTCGACGACGACCGCATGCCGACGGGAAACATTTCTGATGGCCGTCACCCCACGCCAAGACCCGCGCCGCCGCAAGGCGTCCCGGCGCGCCGTTCCGCTGGCCGATCTCATCGGCGACGCCCTGACGCCGGCGGCCCGCAAGCGCGGGTTCGCCTCCGCAGCCCTGCTCACCCAATGGGACTCGATCGTCGACGAGAAGATCGCGCGCGGCTCCGTTCCCGAAAGATTGATCTGGCCGCGCCGGGCGAAGGACGATCCCGATCACGCCGGCGGGGCGACCCTCGTGCTGGCCGCCGATGCCGGCGCGGCGCTGATCGTCCAGCACACCACGCCACAGCTGATCGAACGCCTGAACGCGTTCTTCGGATGGCGCGCCATCGAGCGCATCAAGATCGTCCAGCGCCCGATCCCGGCCCGGAAAGCCGCGCCGAAGCCGCCCGTCGCCCTGTCGGCAGAGCAGGAGACTGCGCTCGCCGAGCAGCTCGCCGTGATGCCGGACTCGCCGCTGAAGACGGCGCTTGCCCGGCTGGGACGCGGCGTGATGGCGGCCGGCGCGACGGACGCGGACGGGCAACGCGCCCCGTTCTCCGGCCGCGCCACGGAGACCTGAGAACAGGTCTTCACGCTTGCCATGTTTGGCCACGTTCTCCAGTTAGGGGTCGGACGATCGCCGGACAGGAGATCGCCCGGAAGCTCAGGGGCCGGCGGATCGGCTCCCCGGATTTTTCATGCCGCGTTTGCGGACGGCAGAGGCGAAGCCCGCCGCGTCCCGGAAACGCTCTAGGAGGATATGATCGTGAGGCTTTTCCGCAGGTCCCTCGTCGCCGCCGGCGCCAGCGCGCTGATGCTCGTCGGCCTTTCCGGCGCCCCGGCTCTTGCCCAGAACCAGGACGTGACCGTCGACACCGACGAACTGATGGCGGAAGGCCCGCTGCCGGAGATGGCGCTGGGCGAGGAAGACGCGCCGGTGACCATCGTCGAGTATGCCTCGATGACCTGCCCGCACTGCGCCACCTTCCACGAGGCGACCTATCCGGACCTTAAGGAGAAGTACATCGACACCGGCAAGGTGCGGTTCGTGTTCCGGGAATTTCCGCTGGATCCGCTCGCAGCCGCCGGCTTCATGCTCGCCCGCTGCGCTCCGGAAGAGCAGTATTTCGACATGGTCGACCTTCTGTTCGAAAAGCAGCGCCAGTGGGCCTATTCCCAGGATCCGGTGACCGAGCTCCTCAATCTGTCGAAGCAGGCCGGTTTCACACAGGAAAGCTTCGAGGCCTGCTTGACGAATCAGGAGCTCCTCGACGGAGTGAACGAGGTGAAGGATCGCGGGGCGCGCGATTTCAGCGTGACCTCGACCCCGACCTTCTTCGTCAACGGCCGCATGGTGCGGGGAGCGCGCGGGATTGAGGAGTTCTCCGAAATCATCGATTCCGAGCTCGGCAGCTGACCGGGCGGTCGGCGCGCGCACGATCCGGCCCAGGGCGCACGCGGGGGCTCGATGAAGTTCACCCGCCTGCGCCTCACCGGTTTCAAATCGTTCGTCGACCCGACGGATTTCGTCATCGAGCCCGGGCTGACCGGCGTGGTCGGCCCGAACGGCTGCGGCAAGTCGAATCTCGTCGAGGCCCTGCGCTGGGTGATGGGCGAAAGCTCCTACAAGTCCATGCGCGCCTCGGGCATGGACGACGTGATCTTTGCCGGGTCGGGCAAGCGTCCGGCCCGCAACGTGGCCGAAGTGTCGGTCGTTCTCGACAACACCGACCGCACCGCACCGGCCGGCTTCAACGGCGACGACAGCCTGGAAATCAGCCGCCGGATCGAACGCGAGACCGGATCGGCCTACCGGGTCAACGGCCGCGAGGTCCGCGCCCGCGACGTCCAGCTCCTGTTCGCCGACGCCTCCACCGGCTCCCGGTCGCCGTCGATGGTCCGCCAGGGCCAGATCGGCGAGCTGATCAACGCCAAGCCGACCTCCCGCCGCCAGATCCTCGAGGAAGCCGCCGGCATTTCGGGCCTGCACGCCCGCCGCCACGAGGCGGAGCTGCGGCTGCGCGCGGCGGAACAGAATCTCGACCGGGTGGAGGACGTGGTCGGCGAGATCGGCTCGCAGCTGGAAAGCCTCAAGCGGCAGGCCCGGCAGGCGACCCGGTATCGCCATCTCTCATCCGAAATCCGTAAGATCGAAGCGCTGGTGCTGCATCTGCGCTGGCGCACCGCCACGGCAGCGACCAGAACCGCCGACGCCACGCTCGGCGAGGCCAAGCAGGCCGTCGCCGCCGCCTCGGACGCCCAGACGGGCGCCGCACGCGACCAGGCCGTTGCCTCCAGCAAGCTGCCGGAGCTGCGCGACGCGGAGGCGGCTGCCGGCGCGACCCTGCAGCGGCTGAAGCACGCCGCGACCGCCCTCGAGGACGAAGAGCGCCGCATGCGCGAGCGGCTCGGCGAACTGGAGCGGCGGATCGGTCAGGTGAGCGCCGATATCGAACGCGAGGCGGCCGTTCTGAGCGACGCGGAGGAAGCGCTGGCCCGGCTCGACGAGGAGGCCAAGCGCCTCGACGCCGACGAGGCGGAAGCCGGCGAGCGCCGGGCGGACGCGGAAACCCGGCTGGCCGACGAGCAGGCTGCGCTCGCCCGGGCGGAAACCGCCCAGGCCGAGGCCACCCGCGCGGAGGCGGGTGCCGCCGCCGAACGGCGCCGGCTCGAGCAGGAGCGTCAGCGCACCGAGACGGACGTGGCGCGCTATGTGAGCGAGCGCGACAAGGTGCGGCGCGATCTGGAGGCCGTTCAGGCCGAGCTGGACCGGACCAGCGGCGTCGCCACGGCGCGGGCGGATCTCGAAGCCGCCGAGACGGCCGAGCAGGATGCGATCCGCACCGCGGAGAGCGCGGCCACGGCGGCCGCGGACGCCCGCGAGGCGGTGGATCGGGCGCTGGAACCCGTCGGCGCGCGCGAAAAGGAAATCTCCGCGCTGGAGACGGAGGCGCGGACGCTAGAGGCGGTGCTGGCCACGGCCGGCGACGACCGGTTTCCGCCGGTGGTCGACAACCTCTCGGTCGAGGCCGGCTACGAGGTGGCCCTGGGCGCCGCGCTCGGCGACGATCTCGACGCAGCCCTCGACCCGGACGCGCCGATCTTCTGGGCCGAACTTGCCGCAGCCGGCGACGACCCTGCCCTGCCGGAGGGCGCGGAACCGCTGACGGCGCGGGTCACCGCACCGGCCGCACTGGCGCGCTGCCTCGCGCAGATCGGGGTGGTCGAGGCTTCCGACGGTCCGGCGCTGCAGACAAAGTTGCGGCCCGGCCAGCGCCTGGTCTCGAAGGACGGCGCCCTGTGGCGCTGGGACGGGCTAACGGCGGCGGCCGACGCGCCCACGGCAGCGGCCCAGCGTCTCGCCCAGAAGAATCGTCTCGAGGCGCTCGCCGGCGAACTCGACACGGCCCGCCAGGCCCTCGCCCGCGAGCAGGAGGCACTCGCCGCCGCCCGGACCCGCTCGAGCGAGGCGGTGGAGGCGGAAAAGGCCGCCCGGGAGCGGTCGCGGCTGGCGGCCCAGGCGAGCCGCGAGGCGCGCACGGCGCTCGCGGCAGCGGAAAAGCAGGCCGCCCAGCTGGAGCAGCGCCGCAGCGCGCTGGCGGAAGCGGAAAACCGGACGCAGGCCGCGCTCTCCAATGCCGAGGAGGCGCACAAGGCAGCACTTGAGGCCTGCGAATCAGCGCCCGACCTCACCGAACTGGCCGCAACCCGGGAGGCGGCGGACGCCCAGGTCGCCGAGTTGCGCAAATCTGCCTCCGAAGCCCGGGCACGGCTCGACGGCGAGCGCCGCGAGCGGGAACTGCGGGTCAACCGCAAGGCCGCGATCGAGCGGGAGACGGCCGGCTGGCGCAAGCGCGTGGAGACGGCAGCCACCCATCGTCAGGACCTGGACAGCCGCAAGGCGGAAGCCGAAGCCGAACGCGCCCGGCTGCTCGACATGCCGGAGGATCACGAGCGCAAGCGCCGGTCGCTCGCCAACGAGATCGCCGAGGCGGAAAAGACGCTGGCGGCCGCATCGGATTCGCGCAGCCAGGCCGAATCCACCCTCGCCGAGGCGGACCGGGCGGCCAAGGCAGCCCTGGAAGGCCTGAGTGCTGCGCGCGAGGCCTTGGCCCGCGCCGAGGAACGGCTGACCGCCGCGAAGGAGCGCGAGGCCGCCCTTGTCGCGGAAATCGACGAGGTTCTGGAGTGCTCGCCCCAGGAGGCCGGCCGTATCGGCGGCGTGGACGGCGACGCCCCCCTCCCCGACATGGCCGGCGCCGAATCCCGTCTCGACCGGCTCAAGACGGAGCGGGAGCGGCTGGGCGGCGTGAACCTCAGGGCCGACGAGGAGCTGCGCGAGCTGGAAGAGCGCCGCGACACCTTGACGCGCGAGCGCGACGACATCATCACGGCGATCGGCCAGTTCCGGCAGGCGATTTCGAGCCTCAACCGGGAGGCGCGCGAGCGGCTGACCGGCGCGTTCGACACGGTGAACACCCATTTCAAGACGCTGTTCACCCACCTGTTCGGCGGCGGCGAGGCGGAACTGACGCTGGTGGAGGCCGACGATCCGCTTGAGGCCGGGCTGGAGATCATCGCGCGGCCGCCGGGCAAGAAACCCCAGGTGCTGAGCCTGCTTTCGGGCGGCGAGCAGGCGCTGACCGCCATGGCCCTGATCTTCGCGGTGTTTCTCACCAACCCGGCGCCGATCTGCGTGCTCGACGAGGTCGACGCGCCGCTGGACGACGCCAACGTGGAGCGGTTCTGCGATCTCGTCGACGAGATGACCCGGCGCACCGAGACGCGGTTCATGATCATCACCCACAACCCGATCACGATGGCGCGGATGCACCGCCTGTTCGGCGTCACCATGGCCGAACGGGGCGTTTCCCAGCTCGTCTCGGTGGATCTGGAGACGGCGGAACGCTTTCTCGAAGCGGTCTGACGCCTGCGGCCGGCCTCAAGCCGTTGCAGTTAATCGAGAAATCCTCGTTATCCCCTCTCCTGTCAGCGCGCTTGACTCTCTCTTTCGGCACTGCATAACGTGCGCGCAACCAAACAGGGGTGGTGGTGGCCTTCGATCCGTGTCCTCGAAGCGAGTGTGGACACACGTTGGGTTGCGCCGGCATCGTCCGGCGGGATCCTAAAGCGTCGGGCGGACATGACGGGCGAAGACGACCATTCCTCCAGAGCCTCCGGCTCGGGCGATCTTTCCGCCAGGATGCGTGAGCTTTCCGGAAAGATCGATGCACAGCGCGCGAGCCAACGCGGACATGCACGCGGCGGGTCGGCGACTGGCAGTGGCGGGTACGCCGGCATCGGACACGCGCTCAAGCTGAGCTCGGAGTTCGTTGGCGGAATCGTCGTGGGAGCCGGTCTCGGCTGGCTTCTCGACGAATGGCTCGGCACCACGCCGTGGGGCCTCATAGGCTTTCTGATGCTCGGCTTCGCGGCCGGCGTTTTGAACGTGTTGCGATCGGCGGGGTTGATCCAGACCCCGGAACCCGGCAAAAGGCGGGTCGACGAAGACGGGGGCGACGACCGATAGACGGTCGACGCCGACAACCAGGAGAACGGTGCCGGTGGCGGAACAAGGCTCGCTCGATCCGATCCATCAGTTCGAAGTGTATTCGCTTCTCGACATCCAGGTGGGCGGCGTCGATCTGTCGTTCACGAATGTCTCCCTCTTCATGGTGATGACCACCGTGGTGGTCGTCGCTTTCCTCATCCTGTCGACGGGCGGTCGCGGACTGGTCCCCAGCCGCTGGCAGTCGATGGCGGAGATGAGCTACGAATTTTCCGCGTCGATGCTGCGAAGTTCGGCCGGAAGCGAGGGCATGCGCTTCTTCCCGCTGGTGTTCTCGCTGTTCATGTTCATCCTGATCGCGAACCTGATCGGCATGTTCCCGTACTTCTACACGGTGACCAGCCAGCTGATCGTCACGTTCGCCTTCTCGATGATCGTCATCCTGACGGTGGTGATCGCCGGCATTCGCGGCCACGGACTGCGCTTCTTCAAGCTGTTCGTGCCCGACGGCGTGCCGCTGGCGATCCTGCCCCTGGTCAGCATGATCGAGGTGATCTCCTTCATCTCGCGTCCTGTCAGCCTGGCCGTTCGTCTGTTCGCGAACATGCTCGCCGGACACATCACGCTGAAAGTGTTCGCGGCATTCGTCAGCGCGCTCGGCGCGCTTGGCTTCATCGGCATCGTCGGCGCGATCCTGCCTCTGATCATGACCGTCGCGATCACGATGCTGGAGTTCCTGGTGGCGGCGCTTCAGGCCTACGTGTTCGCCGTTCTCACCTGCCTCTATCTGAACGACGCGCTGCACCCGTCGCACTGACGGTCGGCGCTGCCTTTCCCCTCTGTTGTCACTCTAAGGAGCTAACCTCATGGACGCTGAAGCTGCGAAGTTGATCGGTGCCGGTATCGCTTGTATCGGCCTGGGTGGCGCTGGCATTGGCCTCGGCCAGATCTTCGGTAACTACCTGGCCGGCGCTCTGCGCAATCCCTCGGCCGCTGACGGCCAGTTCGGCCGCCTGATCTTCGGCTTCGCCGTGACGGAAGCGCTGGGCATCTTCTCGCTTCTGATCGCGCTTCTGCTTCTGTTCGCCGTCTAATCCAGCCGGACGGCCTGACGGAAACGAAGACGGCCGGCGTTCATGCGGACGCCGGCGAAAGAGGACGTAAGCGATGGCGAGCGAAAACGTGGTGAACGAGGCCATGCACTCCGCTCCCGAATCGGTGCAGGCACCGATCGGGCACGAAAGTGCATTTCCTGCGTTCGACGCTGCGCAGTTTCCATCTCACCTGTTCTGGCTGGCGATTTCGTTCGGTATTCTCTACTTCCTGATGGTCCGGGTCATCGTGCCCCGGCTCGGCGGGATCCTGGAGGACCGGCGCGACCGGATCGCAGGCGACCTCGGCGAGGCAGAGCGGCTTCGGGAAGAAACCGACGCGGCGGTGGAAGCCTACGAGACCGAGCTGGCGGAAGCCCGAAAGAAGGCCCATGCGATCGCCCAGGAGCGGCGTGAGCAGATCAAGGCCGACAACGATGCGCGCCGCCGCAAGGCGGAAGAGGATCTGAGCGGAAAGATTGCCGCTGCCGAATCCCAGATCGCCGACATCAAGGCGAAGGCGCTCGGCGAGGTCGAGACCATTGCCACCGACGCCGCCGAGGCGGTTCTCGAAACGATCCAGGCGGTCTCCGTCGAGCGGTCGGAAGTCGAGAGCGCCGTCCGGACCGTGAAGGAGTAGGATCCATGTCGCTGGACGCCAGTTTCTGGGCTCTCGTCGGCCTGATCATCTTCTTCGTGATCATGATCTATTACGGCGTACCGGGGATGATCACCCGGTCGCTGGACGGCCGCGCCGAGCGCATCCAGAAGGAACTCGACGAGGCGCGTCAGCTTCGCGAGGAAGCCCAGGCCCTTCTCGCCGAGTATCAGCGCAAGCGGCGCGAGGCGGAGGAAGAGGCCGAGCAGATCGTCTCCGACGCCAAGGCGGAAGCCGAGCGCATGACCGAGGAGGCGAACGCCAAGCTCGAGGACATGATCGCGCGACGGACCAAGGCCGCCGAGGACAAGATCTCCCAGGCCGAGAACCAGGCGATCGCCGAGGTTCGCGCCAAGGCCGCCGATCTGGCGATCGCCGCGTCCGAACGGATCCTGAGCGAAAAGGTGAAGGGCCAGGTCGCCAACGATCTGATCGCCCGCAGCCTCGACGACGTCAAGGCGCGCCTGAACTGATCCTCCCGGTCAACCGACCGCGACCGGAACGAAACAGAGCCGATCCGCGGCGTGGCGGGTCGGCTCTTTTTTCTGGCTCGGAACGCATCTCATCCTTCGGGGCGCGACCGAAGCGGGGGCGGCGGATCACTGCACCTTGGGCGGGCCGCCCATGCCCATCTCCTCAAGAACCGGCGCCACGAGATCGCGATCGAGAAGGGTCCCGCGCCCGGCCCAAAGAGCCGCACGGACGTCGTCCAGGCTCATGGCTTCCTTGTAGGGCCGCAGCGACAGCATCGCATCGGCGATGTCCACAATGGTGAGCAGCCGCGCGCCGTCGCAGATCTCGTCCCCCCGCAGCCCCTTGGGATAGCCGCTTCCATCGACCCGCTCGTGATGTTCGCGGACGATCCGGCGCATCGAAGGGGGGAACGCGAACGCCTTCAGGATCTGGTCGCCGAATTCGACGTGCTGGCGCATGGCCTCCTGCTCCAACTCGGTCAGGGCGCCGGGCTTGCGCATAAGGTCCCGTGAAATCGCGATCTTTCCGATGTCGTGCAGCAGGGCCGCAAACCGGGTCCGTCTGACCTTGGGGTCCGGCCAGCCGAGCTTCCGGGCCACCGCCTCCACCACCGCGGCGGTCCGCCGGAGATGGTCCACGGTGTCCGGCTCCCGATGCCACAACGCCTCGAGCAGAATTTCCGCCCGTTCCGCCGCCCGGTCGGACCTCAGGCTGACGAGGGGCTCCAGATCACCTTCGGAAGTCGCCGGCCCGACACCCGGAATCAGCCCGCCCGCCGATGGATCGACGCGGTGACGCCATTCCGGATTTTCGCCGTCATCAGCCATTTCGACACCGACACGGCCCCGCTCCCGCTCCGAAGGAGGCAGCCAGCTCACATCGTCCACCCCACGCACACATCGACCGCCTTACGGCCTGCCCTACCGGTCCCCTTGCCGAACGGGACGATAAACCCGGCCTAAGCCTTTCGGCACAGGCAGTCCCCTTCGATCGAAGATCAAGGGTTCGATAATACGGCCCGGAGTTGCCGGATCAGGAGCCCCCGGCCAATCAGCCGAACCCCGGCAACCCGTTCCAGACCGGAAGCGCTGCCCGGACCCAAGCCCGCGCAGCACTAAAGACCCGAGCCGCCGTCGAGCGAGGCTCGTGGACGCAAATCGGATGCGCTCCCTGTAAGGAGCGATCAAATTAGACTCTGGTAATGTGGTCTTTCGGCGACGCGCGACCAGACCTGAACGGTGCTTTGGTTAACATTATCCCGGAGCGACAGCGCTCCGAGCAGCGGGGCGGGCCATAACGGCAGACGCCCAGCCCCGGCACTGGTCCGGAGGAGCCGTTCAGGCAGGCCTGCGCCGGCTGAGGGCCCGCACCCGCGCGGCAAGGCTCGGCGCCCCCTGGTCGGGCGCGCCGATCGGCGACAGCGAGCCGGGTGTGCCGGGCCCGTCCGCCGCTGCCGCTGCCCGGTCTCTCGCGGCAACGACCGCAATTTCCGCCGCCAGGTCCTGCAGCCGTTCGCGCAGCACCGCGGTCTCAAGACGGTCGACGTCGCCGTGGCCGTCCGCATAGCGGGCAAGGGCCGCGTTTTCCGCGCGCAGCCGCTCGAGCTCATGGCGGAGATCGGTGAGGTCCGCCTCCTTGGAAGAGGCTTCGGCCCCGGCGGAGCCGGCATGGTCGACCATCGATTGCGCCGTCATCGCGACACGGTCGAACGCATCGGAGCTGTCGGCCCCGTTTGCGCGCGCCGGAGGGGACGCGACGGAGGTCGTCCCGCCTGCCGCGGCCTGGGCCGCCGCGGCGGCCGACGCGGCGTCGGCAAGTTCGCGGCGCAGCCGCTCCGCCTCGCTTTCCAGTCCCATGCGCCGGCTCTTTTCCGCAGCCAGCGCATTGTTGGCCTCGTTCAGGCTGCGGCGAAGCTGCTCGCTGGCATCCGCCGCCTCCGGGGCACCTTCAGTCGGAGCCGCCGGCGCCGGCGCCGTTGCCTGAGGCGCATGCATCGCCTGCTCCAGCCGACTTTCCAGCTCGAGCCGGCGGCCGCGCTCGGAGGCGAGCGCTTCGTTGGCTTCCGCAAGGCTGGTCTTGAGCGCCGCCGCCTCGTCGCCGCTGACACGGGCCGAGCGGAGATCCGTCAGTTCCTGGGACAGAAGATCGATCCGGGCCTTGGCGGAGGCGGCCATGACCCGGTCCTGATCGCCTTTCGCGAGGTAGTCGTTGAGCCGGCGTTCGGCATCCGCCCGCGCCTGTTCCGCCTGGCGCAGGGCCTCCGCCTTCTCCGCAAGCGCCTTGGCCTTGTCAGCCGCGGCGGTATCGGCCTCCGCCGCCCGCCGTTCGGCCTCGCGCAGGGCGGCCGCCTTGTCGGAAAGCTCCCTGTCGCGCTCGGCGAGGGTGCGCTCCGCCGTCGTCCGCCCGGACTTTTCGGCTGCCGCCGCCTCGTTGGCCCGGTTCAGGCTTGTGCGCAGCGCCTCGACTTCCTCGCCGCTGATCTGGGCAGAGCGCAGATCCTCCAGCTGCTGGGAGAGCGCCGTGATCCGGGTCTGGGCCGTCTCCGCCTCTTCGCGGCGGCTGTCCAGCGCAGCCCGCGCTTCGCTCAGCGCGGCCTCGGTCTCACCGAGCTTGGTGCGCAGTTCCTGCGCCGCGCGCTCGGCTTCCGCCAGACGTCCGGCCTGGGTCGCCGTGTCGCCCTCGCGCGCCGTGAGATCGGCCTTCAGGGCCTCAAGACGGGACCGTTCGTCGGAAAGCTCGCGCTCGAGCCGTGACTTCGCCGATTCCGCCTCGACGGCACGCTCCAAGGCCCTGGCAAGGTCGTACTGAAGCTTGTTGTCCCTGGCCGCCGCCAGCCGCGCCTTGGCGAGCGCCTCCCGGGCCTCCTCCAGGCGCTGCTCCAGCCCGCGGACCTCGACGGCGTATTCGGCGCGATAGACGTCGCGCTCGGCGCGCGCTTCCGCCATGGCCAGAGGCCGCGCCCGCTCCGCCCGGGTCCGCGCGCGGCGGGCCGAGCGCCGCCAGTACCATGCCAGCAGCAGCGCCAGGACGAGAGCGACATAGGGTCCGTAAGTCACTGCGAGCGACAGCCGATCGTCCACTTCGTCCCTCCACTCGGGGCAATGGTCCGACCGGGTGCACCGGGCCGGACGAAAAAAGCCTACACCGCGCGCGCAATCGCGTGGACGGCCGCGGGCGGAAACAAACTGCGGCGGCCGGGCCGTCTCCGGCGGCCTCGCCCTGCCGGCTCGAGCCGACAGGCGGTCCTGTCCCGCAGACCCCGGCCTTCAGCCACCCTTCTTATCGCGAACCAAAGCGATGCGACAATTGACGAAAACGAGGGGGCGGCCGCCGCCGCGCGGCAACGCCCCCAGACGCTGTGACCCGGGTCAGGTCAGAATGGGTTCCAGGTCGGCCGGCGGGTGAACTTGAGATAGCCCAGATTGATGCCGAGCCGCGCCCCGACGCCGGAGCGGACAGGGATGATGTAGGTCGTGTCGGCCGCCAGCAGCGTCATCCCGAAGCCGCCCACCAGATAGGCCGACCCGTTGACCCCGACATAGCGCTGGAAGATCGCCTCGACCGACGGCAGGTCGTAGACCAGCGTCATGACCCGGGCGCCGTCGCCGCCGAAGTCCCAGCCGAGCGACGGCCCCTGCCAGTAGACCTTGGTCTGGGTGCCCCGGGTGTAGAGCGTGCCCTCGCCGTAGCGCAGCCCGCCGACCAGCGCGCCGGAGGCCTCTTCGCCGAGGATGTATCCGTTCGGCGGCCCGTAGCTGGAGAACGCCCGCTCGATGATGGTGGCGAGCCCGCCCGACACCTCGCCGAAGAACTGATGGCCCGCCTGGGCGATCTCTTCGGGGCTGTATTCGTCGGAGCCCACCGCTCCGTAGGAATTGGACTGGGGCTGGCCCGTCTGGGCGGGGGCACCCTGCTGATAGGAGGGCGCCGGCGTCAGGTCCTGCTGCGCGTGCGCCGCTCCCAGCGCGCCGGTGCCGGACAACACAGCCGCAAGCGCAAGCCGGACGCTCGCGCGGCGACATGTCCGGACGATCTCAGAGATCATTCCACTTCTCCCATGGCGACACGGCCGCAACGCCGGAGCGTCCGGCAGATGGTTGGCACTGTCCCTGCCCGCGTGTAACCCTGCGGCATTCGATTCGCCCGCATTTCCTGCGGCGTCCGTTCCCGAAAAAGAGGATTCCGGTTCCGTGTCATCCGCACAGCTTTCCGGTGCCATCGAGTTGGCCAGCCTCCTGGCGAGCCGCATCTGCCACGACGTCGTCGGACCGGTCGGCGCCATCGCCAACGGGATCGAGATGCTCGAAAGCGACGACTCGGAAGAAAACCGGGAACTCGCCCTGCAGCTGATGGGACGCAGCGCCCGGCAGGCGTCCGCGTCCCTGCAGCTGATGCGGATGGCCTTCGGGGCGGGGTCGTCGGCCGGCTCGGTGATCGATCTCAACGACGCGGCCAGGCTGCTCAGGGAGTATTTCGATTTCGAGCGCGCCGACCTGGAGCTCGAGCTGCCCAGCGCCGTGGCGCCGCGGCCGGTCGTCCGCGTCCTGCTCAATCTCGTGATCTTCGCGGTCCGCGCCATTCCAAGGGGCGGCGTGATCCGGGTGCGCGCGGACCTCGACGGGGAGGCGATGGCCATCGCGATCGAGGCCGAAGGCCCCAAGGCCCGGGTGCCCGACGTGACGCCGCTGGTGACCGGCGGCGATGGCGATCCCACTCTCGATCCGCATTCGATCCAACCTCATCTGACCGGACTGCTGCTGCAGGCGGCCGGCATGACGGCGGCGACCGACCTGGACGGCGAACGCTTCACGATCACGGCTCGCTAGCCGGCGCCGTCCGCTCCGACGCAAGCGCCCCGGAGCATGTCTCATTGCTGCCCCTGCTCGACGGGCAGGACCCGCTCGATTCATTGAAGCGGCGGAAGGCCTGAAACAGCGACGGACGGGCCGGGGCCCGACCGGCCCGCGCCCGACATCATCGCTGGACGATAGCGACCAGCCCGAGCGCGCCGGGCCGGCGAATGATCGCCTCAGGCCGATTCCTGCGCGATTTCCTCGTCGAGCTCGCGCAGCACGTAGCCACGCCCCCAGACGGTCTCGATGTAGTTCGTCCCGCCGGTCGCGGCCGAGAGCTTCTTGCGCAGCTTGCAGATGAAGACGTCGATGATCTTCAGCTCCGGCTCGTCCATGCCGCCGTAGAGATGGTTCAGGAACATCTCCTTGGTCAGCGTGGTGCCCTTGCGCAGGGAGAGGAGCTCCAGCATCTGGTACTCCTTGCCGGTCAGGTGCACACGCTGACCGCCGACCTCGACCGTCTTGGTGTCGAGATTGACCGCGAGTTCGCCCGTGCGGATCACCGACTGCGCATGGCCCTTGGACCGGCGGACGATGGCGTTGATGCGGGCGACCAGCTCGTCCTTGTGGAACGGCTTGGTCATGTAGTCGTCGGCGCCGACGCCGAGACCGCGCACCTTGTCCTCGATGTTGCCGAGACCCGACAGGATCAGGATCGGCGTCGACACCTTGGCCACCCGCAGCGTCCGCAGGACTTCATAGCCCGACACGTCCGGCAGGTTCAGATCGAGCAGAATGATGTCGTAATCGTACAACTTTCCGAGATCGATGCCCTCTTCACCCAGATCGGTGATGTAGACATTGAACTTTTCGGAGTTCAGCATCAGCTCGATGCTTTGCGCCGTGGCGCGATCATCTTCGATTAGCAATACGCGCATGCCAATCCCCTCGTGCCACCCGCCTGCGGTCGCGCTGTCTTCACCGGAAAATTGCCAACCGGCTGTGACGTGGTCTGTGTCCCGATTCGGAAGACTGACCCGTAATGGTTAACAAATGCCGAATCCCGACAGAAGAGGGCTTCGGCGCTTAATTCACGGCTTCTCGCAACGCTCTGCAAAAACGGCATGTTTCACCAGCCAATCGATGAGCCGACGCGGTTAACGAAGCGGCGGCCTTTTCGAATTCATCGACCCGCGGATCTGCTGGATGAACCGATCCGGGGCGAAAGCCATGGTGAACAAGAGCCGTAAACGATCGGTTACCGAAACGGCGTTCGCGTCCAAACCCGAAGAATCAGTAGCGCCGATCGCCCCAATCGGCGGTTTCGCGCCAACTCTTTGGCAACGTTCTCCGGCTATGGTGCCCGCCGGTATGGGGAGTAAGGCGTCATGAAACCGCGCGAAAGCTCAGTTAAATCCAAGGAATTCGAGGTCCGCGAACTGGAGCGGCAGCTCGCGCAATCCGACATGATGATTGCCGACTTCCAGCGCATCGCCGACGACCTCGATGCCCAGATCGAAGCCGAAGAACGGCGGACCGGCATCTCCGATCCGAACCACTTCGCCTATTCCACGGCGGCGCGCGCCGCGCGCCAGCGGCGGGACAAGCTGACCTCGTCCATCGACGATCTGGAAGAGCGGCGGGCGGCGACGGCCGAGGAGCTCCGCCAGGTGCGGGAGGTCTACGATTCCATGGTGCACGCGATCGACGCCGCCTGACGCCGGGGCCGACGGCCCCGCAAGCAGTTCCCAGACGGGCCATCGCAAATGAAAAAGGCCGCGCCGGAAAACCGGCGCGGCCTTTTCTTGTCGGTAGACCCCCGGTCTACTCGGCGGGCGTGGCCGCCTGACTGGAGCGCGGTTCGCTCATCAGGCCCTTGACCAGGGCGACGGCGCCCAGAAGGAGCACGAAGACGAAGGGCAGGCCGGTGGATACGGCGGCCGCCTGCAGCGCGGTCAAGCCGCCCCCGAGCAGCAGCACGATCGCCACCAGGCCCTCGAACGTGGCCCAGAAGATGCGCTGGGGCACCGGGGCATTCACCTTGCCGCCCGCCGTGATGGTGTCGATCACCAGCGAGCCGGAGTCCGACGACGTCACGAAGAACACGATCACCAGGATGATCGCGATGAACGACGTGATCGCGGCCAGCGGCAGCGCGTCGAGCATGACGAACAGCTTCAGCTCGAGATCGGCATCGGCGATCGCCTGATAGCCGTCGTTGAGCATGGTGATCGCGGTTCCGCCGAATGCCGTCATCCACAGCACCGAGACCAGCGACGGGACGAGCAGCACGCAGAAGATGAACTCGCGCACCGTCCGGCCGCGGCTGACGCGGGCGATGAACATGCCCACGAACGGCGACCAGGAGATCCACCAGGCCCAGTAGAACGACGTCCAGCCCTGGCTGAAGTTGGTGTCCGTCCGTCCGAACGGGTTCGCCAGCTCCGGCAGGTACTCGGCATATGCGAGAAGGTTGCCGAAGAAGCCGGTCGCGATGGCGACGGTCGGGCCCACCAGGATCACGAAGGCGAGCAGCAGCGCCGCCAGGACCATGTTGATCTCCGACAGCCGCTTCACGCCGGCGTCGAGGCCGGCAACCACCGAGACCAGCGCCACGCAGGTGATCGCCGCGATCAGAATGACCATCGACAGTTCGGTCTGCGGGATGCCGAACAGGAACTCGAGGCCGGCGTTGGCCTGCTGGGCGCCGATGCCGAGCGACGTGGCCAGGCCGAACAACGTGGCGAACACCGCCAGGATATCGATGATGTGGCCGGTCCAGCCCCACACACGCTCGCCGAACAGCGGATAGAACATCGAGCGGACCGAGAGCGGCAGGCCCTTGTTGTAGGCGAAGATGGCCAGCGACAGTCCGACGATGGCGTAGATCGCCCAGGGATGCAGGCCCCAGTGGAAGATGGTCGCGGCCATGCTGAGGCGGCGGGCTTCCATTTCAACGCCGGCGGCCCCCGCGAGGGGTGCCCAGCTCTCCGGTGAGCCAGCGTCTGCGGCCAGCGATGACGTATAGTGCGAGATCGGCTCCGAAACGCCGAAGAACATCAGGCCGATGCCCATACCGGCGGCAAACAGCATCGCGAACCAGCCGGTGTACGAATAGTCCGGCGTTGCCTCCGTGCCGCCGATCCGCACCTTGCCGAGCGGAGACACCATGAGAACCAGCGCCAGGACGACGAAAATGTCGCCGGCGGTCAGAAACAGGACGTCGAACGTCTCCGTCAGCGTCGGGCGGAGCCAGCCGAACAGGGTCCCGGCCTGCTCCGGCGCGGCGATCGCGAAGATCACGAACGCAACGATGGTCAGGCCCGAGATCATGAAGACCGGGTTGTGGATATCGAATCCGACGGGACCGATGCTCGGCTGAATGTTGTCCTGACCGATCGTGTAGTCGGTCTCGATCAGGTTGGCCTCCCCGTCGGGGCTGGCAACGGCTTCTTCTTCGGCGGTCGCGCTCTCATCGGTCACGACGGTGTCCTTTCCTTCTTATCTTGCCTCTCCGGATCGCGGGCGGCTTTAACGCACGACCATTACCGACATCGGCGCGTGGGACGCCATGTGGCCGCCATGGGATGCGAAGAAGTGCTCCGGGAAGCCGGGCACATGGGAGGCCATGACGACCAGATCGGCCCCGACTTCGGCGGCCGCGCCCATCAGCGTCTTGTCCAGGTCCACCGAGGGATCGTGGGCGGCATAGGCCACCGACTCGATCGGCAGCCCCTGGTGCTCCGAGAGCTCGGACGCGAACCGCTGGAGCTTCTGGGCGAATTCGTCCGGGTTGTGGGCAACCGCGGAGGGGGCCTCTGTGGTGACGCCCACGAGGCACACCGTGCTTTCGTAAAGCCGCGCCAGGTCGATCCCGACCTGCACGGCCTTCTCGAGCTGTTCGACGTGCTCGAGATCGATCGGCAACATTATTTTCTTGAACATGGACCGTTCCGTGTCTGGTTTCGCCGCATCATCCGGGTGTGCCCGCCGCCCGGCCGGCAGCCTCCGTGGGTGGCGGCGCCGCATCGCGGTCGGAGAGCGTCTGACGTTGGAACTCGAGATCCGGAAACAGCGACCCGTTCTCACGGATCAGTCACGCCTGCCGCCCCCGAGCCATACCTCTCACAAACCTGTCAGCGCAGATAATGAAAGTCAATTCAGCGACCGCCACGCCCCAGGCGCCCGCGCGCACCCTGTCCTAGAAGATTTCTCCGCCGCACATTCACCTAAAACAAGTGTATATATTTCGCATATACTTTGAATTTGGGCCAGAAATACATACCGACTCCAAATACGACCAAAGGAACAAATCAGGAAAATAAATGATTAACCATAAGGTTCGGTCGCGTCGCGGGCATGACGCGCACCCCCTGCCGGCCGACCCAAGCGGGCGCTTTTGCGGGGTTCGCTCGCCGAAAGACGCGCGCAGGCAGCGTCGTGACAGGTTTGCCGCCCTATAATCGGAATCGTCACGATCTACTAACCTTGGCCGGCCTGGTCGCTTGAACCCGCCGCCTCCCCATGAAACAACACCTCCGAACGGGGGCGAAGGTGGTGCGTTAGCAGGCGTCTGGATGGTCGGCCGAACGAACGAGACAGAGACGTGAGGTGCTCCTTCCGGGCACGCTCACTCGCGGCCCTTTGGGTCTTCGGCGTGGTCACGGCCACCGCGCCGACCCCGGCTGCTGCCTTCGAGCTGTTCGGGTTCAAGTTCTTCGGACGGGACGACGCCGACGAGACCGACACGGTGATCGGGGAGCCCCAGCCCTACACGGTCGAATTCGAAGTCTCCGGCGACACGGGCGACGAGGGCCGACTGAAGGCCGCATCGAGCCTGTGGAAGGAACGCGACCGCCCCGCGTCCGGCGCAGCCGGGCTGATCGCGCGGGCGCGCGGCGACTACCGCAACCTGGTTTACGCGCTCTATGCCAGCGCCCGCTATGGCGGCACGGTCTCCATCACCATCGACGGCCGTCAGGCGGCCGACATTCCGCCGGACGCGCCGCTTTCGGAAACGGCCGAGGTCAAGATTGCCGTCGATCCGGGCCCGCTCTTCCTGTTCGACCAGACACTGATCCGCAATCGGGCGCCCTACCCGACGGACCGCAAGGACACGGTGCCGACCCCGGAAAGTGGTGGTTTCGAGCCCGGTCAGCCGGCCCGCTCCACGGTGATCCTTCAGGCGGAAAGCCGCGCCGTGGAAGCCTGGCGGCAGCAGGGCTATGCCAAGGCCAAGGCCGGTCCCCGCAGCGTCACCGCCAACCATCCCAACGAGACCGTTGACGCGACGCTGGAGATGCAGCCCGGACGCAAGGCCCATTTCGGCCCGACCGACGTCACCGGGACCGAGCGCATGGACCCGCGCTTCGTCGCCTACATGGCCGGCCTCAAGCCCGGCGAAGAGTTCGATCCGGACGCCGTGAAGCGGGCGAGCACGCGGCTCGCCCGTCTCGACGTGTTCTCCTCGCTGAGGATCGTGGAGGACGAGACGATCGGGCCGGACGGCAGCCTGCCGATGCACATCCTGGTCAGCGAGCGCAAGCTGCACCGGATCGGCGTCGGCGGCAGCTTCTCGACCATCGACGGGCTCGGGCTGGAGGCTTACTGGCTGCACCGCAACCTGTTCGGCCGCGCCGAGCAGCTGCGCATCGAAGGCCGCGTGTCCAATTTCGACAACAAGACCAATCCGGAAGACTTCACCTACCGGGCCGGCGCCACCTTCACCAAGCCCGGCGTCGGCACCCCGGATTCCAATTTCAGCGCGTCGGCCTATGCCGAGCGCGAAGTGCTGGACACCTACACCAAGACCGGCGTGAGCGGGCAGGCGGGCTTCACCCACCAGTTCTCCGAAGCCCTCCAGGCCCGGGCCTATCTGACCGGGCAGCACGCCCAGTTCGAGGACGACGTCTACGGGACCCGGGACTTTACCACCGGCGGCTTCCTGGGCGCGTTCACCTACGACACCCGCAACAACATCGGCAATCCGAGCCGCGGCCATTATGTCGACGTGACCGCACTGCCCTTCTACGAGTTCAACTACGCCAATGCCGCCGCGCGCTTCACCGCCGAGGCCCGCACCTATTACGGGGTCGGAGGCGACAACCGGCTGATCCTCGCCGGCCGCGCCAAGATCGGCACGCTGTTCGGCCCCTCGATCGCCCAGCTTCCGCCCGACCAGGTCTTCTTCACCGGCGGCGGCGGATCCGTGCGCGGCTATCCGTACCGGTCGATCGGCGTCGAGGTCGGCAACAATGTCGTCGGCGGCAAGTCGCTGGTCGAGGGCAACGTGGAGCTGCGCGGCCGCATCACCGAGACCATCGGCGCCGTCGCTTTCCTGGATGCCGGCGCGGTCGGAGCCAATTCCACCCCCGACTTCGACCAGAACGTGAAGTTCGGCGCCGGTGTCGGCCTGCGCTATTTTACCAGCGTCGGCCCGATCCGGTTCGACGTGGCGGTGCCCCTGGAAAAGCGTGACGGCGATCCGGACTTCGCCTTCTATGTCGGCATAGGACAAGCGTTTTGACCCGGCTGATCCTCGCCCTCCTCGTCTTTCTGACCGCGCTTCCGGCGTTCGCGCAGGACAGCAGCGAGGAAGACGACCGCTCGTTCCTGACCCGGTTCATTTCCGAGCAGCTCTCGGCGCCGAACCGGCAGATCCGCCTGTCGGGCATCCAGGGCGCGCTGTCGTCGAACGCGACGATCGCGGAGATCTCCGTGGCCGACGACGAGGGCGTCTGGCTGCGCATCGTCAACGCCTCCATCCAGTGGAACCGGACCGCCCTGTTCCGCCGCAGGCTGCAGATCGACCGTCTCGCCGCCGACCGCATCGAGATGACGCGGCGGCCGCTGGCCGACGAGAGCCTGCCCTCGCCCGAAGCGACGCCGTTCCAGGTGCCGGAGCTTCCGGTCGCCGTGATTCTGAACGAGCTGGACGTGCCGCAGGTGACGTTCGGCGAGCCCGTCTTCGGACTGGCCTCGGAACTGTCGGTGACCGGCAGCCTGCGCCTGCAATCGGGCGAACTGGAAACGGATCTCGACATCAAGCGCCAGGACGGACCGGGCGGCGAACTGACCCTTCAGGCAAGTTTTTCCAACGAGACCCGCCGCCTCGCCCTCGATCTGGACCTGTCGGAGCCCGCCGACGGCGTCGTCGCCAACCTCCTGAAGCTCGAGGGCGAACCGCCCATCGACCTGAAGGTCCAGGGCGAAGGACCGCTCGACAACCTCGACATCACCATGAGCCTGGACGCCGACGGCGACCGGCTGGTGAGCGGTGCCGTCCGCCTGCGCGAGCGGACCGAGGGACTTGGCTTCGAGGCGCGGCTGGAAGGCTCGATCGGAGAACTGATCGCCCCGGAACACCGCGAGGCCTTCGCGGGCGACGGGCTTGTGACCCTATCGGGCGTGTCCCGCACCGAAGGCGGGTTCGCCATCGACAGTCTCGACGTGCGCACCGACGTCCTGACACTCACCGCATCGGCCGCGACCACGTCGGACGGGTTCCTCCGCCGGCTGACCGTCGACGGCGAGCTGAACGACCCCGACGACGGGCGGCTCAGTCTTCCGGGCGCTCCGGACGCCACGCTCCAGAACGGCCGCATCTCCATCGCCTACGGCGAAGCCGACCGGCAGGATTGGAACGGCGTTGTCGAACTGACCGGCATCGAAACGGATGCCGTGACGGTCCAGACCGTGCGCCTCGTTCTCGGCGGACTTGCGGAGAACCTGGACGATCCCGAGGCGCGACGCGTCACCTTCGGCGTCGACGGCGAGGTGTCCGGCATCAGCTCCGACGATCCGGGCATCGAGAAGGCCTTCGGCGGCGCGATCCGACTCGACGTCGATGGATCCTGGCAGGCCAACCGGCCGATCACGCTGACCCGGGCGGCCCTGTCCGGCAACGGGCTCTCCGCCAGTCTCAGCGGCACCATTCAGGACGCAGCCTTCCGCGGCACCATCGCCGTGGATGCGGCGGACCTCGCGCCCTTCTCCGACGTCGCGGACCGGGACCTCGCCGGCGCCCTCAACATGCGGGCAAACGGTTCGGTCCAGCCGATTTCCGGGATGTTCGACCTGACCCTGGACGGCACTGCCGACGGGCTGCAGATCGGCATGGAGCCGGCGGATCAGCTTCTTGCCGGCAGCACCCGCATCACCGGCCGCGTCGCCCGCGACGAAAACGGTCTCCGGACGGATACTCTGCGAGTGGAAAGCCGGAACCTGGCCCTGGAGGCCAATGGCGGGATCTCCAGCGAGACGGCCGACTTCCGCTTCGACCTCGCCCTCGCCGACCTGCAGCTTCTGACGCCAGAGGCCTCCGGCCGGCTCACCGCCCGGGGCACCGCGCGTGGACAGGAGGGCGTCATCGACCTCTCGTTCGACGCCGACGTTCCTTCCGGAACCCTGTCCGGACGCCCGCTGCGCGACGGGGAGCTCGCCTTCACCGGGACCCTGCGCGAGGGCGATCTCACCGGCACCGTTTCGGGGAGCGCCTTCCTGGACGGCCATCGGGTGAGCCTCGCCTCGGATATCGCCACCCAGGGCGACCGGCGCAGCCTGACCGGCCTGGAATTCGTCGCCGGCGGGACCACGCTCACCGGCGACCTGACCCAGACGGAAGCCGGCCTGTTCCAGGGAACGCTGGATCTGAAGGCCCCGGACGTATCGCTCGCGGCGGCGCTTTTCCTGGCGGAAGCGAGCGGCTCGGTCGACGCCCACATCGAGCTGTCCAATACCGGCGAGCGGCAGGACGCCTCGGTCGAGGCCCAGGTTCGCGATCTCGTGGTCGAGGCGGCGCAGATCGCGTCGGCCGACATCCAGGCGGAGATCGAGGACCTGCTCGGCGTGCCGACGGTGGAGGGAACGATCGACGGGCGCGACATCGTCGCCGCCGGCTACACCGTCACCACCCTTCAGGCGAGCGCCAACCGGGACGGCGAAAGCACGGACTTCACCGCAGACGCGGCTTTGTCGATCGGCACCACGATCGCTGCGGCCGGCCGGCTGACACCCATCGACGGCGGCTTCCGGCTGCAGCTCTCCAAGGCCGACCTGGCCCAGGGCGATCTGGCGGCCCGGCTGACACGGACCGCCTCGCTGCAGATCGCCGGCCAGACCATCACCATCGACGGCCTCGCCCTCGATGTCGGTGGCGGCCGGGTCAGCGCCAACGGCACCATCGCCGACACACTCGACCTGACGGTCGACCTTGCGTCGGTCCCGCTGTCCATCGCCAACACGATCCAGCCGGAGCTCGGTCTCGGCGGCACCCTGACGGGGACGGCGAACGTCGGCGGCTCCCGCGACAACCCGGACGTGACGTTCTCCGTCGACGGCCGCGAGATCTCCGCCGCCCAGCTCCGCGACGCCGGCCTGTCGGCGCTCAACGTCTCGGCGCGCGGCACGTCCAGCGCCAACCGGCTCCAGATCGACGCCACCGTGACCAGTCCCGACGGCTTCCGCACAACGGCACGCGGCTCCGTTCCGCTCGGAGACGGCAATCTCGACCTGACCATCGCCCTGGAACGGTTCCCGCTGAGCGTCCTCAACGCCGCCGCGCCCGGCCAGGACCTGGCCGGCGCCATCACGGGCGAGGCGCGGGTCACGGGGCCCCTCGCCAACCCGGCGGCCGACTTCACGCTTTCCGGCTCCGGCCTGTCGGCCGCGCCGCTCAACGACTTCGGGGCGGCCCCGCTCGAACTCAGGGCGAGCGGAAGCTACGCCAACCAGATCCTGTCGCTCCAGAGCACAGAAGTGGGCGGTCCCCAGGGGCTCTCGCTCAGCGCGTCCGGCCGCGTGCCGCTCTCCGGCGGCGGGCTGGATCTCGCCGTGCGCGGCGCCGTTCCGCTGTCGCTGGCGAACCGGCAGCTCGCCGATCGCGGGACCCAGGTTGCCGGAACGCTTTCGTTCGAAACCCGGATCAGCGGACCGCTGACCGATCCCCGGTTCAACGGCAGCTTCTCCACCGCCGGTGCCGAGGTCGTCGACCCGGAAACCAGCGTCCGGCTGACCGATATCGTGATCAACGGCTCCATCGACGGCGACCGGATCACGCTCGGCACCGTCCGCGCCGCGGTGGCTGGCGGAGGCGGCATCAGCGCATCCGGCACCATTTCCATCGACCCGCGCGCCGGTTTCCCGGCCGATATCCGCGTGAACCTCGACCAGGCCCGCTACGTCGACGAGGATTTCGTCGTGGCGACGGTGAGCGGTTCGCTTGCGATGACGGGCCAGCTGACCCGGGATCCCCTGGTCTCCGGCGAGATCCGCATCGAGCGGGCCGAGATCATGATCCCGGATTCCATCGGCGGCGGCGCACCGCCGATCGACGTGACCCATATCGATCCACCCGCCGCCGTGGTCACCACGCTCAAGCGTGCCAAGATGATCGGCGGGACGCCGGTGCCGACCAGCCGTCCGAGCGTCGTCCAGCTCGACATCCGCATCAGCGCGCCCAACCAGATCTTCGTCCGCGGGCGCGGCCTCGATGCCGAACTGGGCGGCGAGGTTCGCCTGACCGGGCCGCTGACCAACGTCCAGCCCGTTGGCGGCTTCCGGCTCATCCGCGGCCACCTGTCCATCGTCGGCCAGCGGATCAATTTCGACGAAGGCACCGTGACCCTGATCGGCGATCTGGACCCGTTCATCGATTTCTCCGCCACCACCCAGGGCAACGGGATCACCGTGACCGTCTCGGTGCGCGGCCGCGTCTCTAATCCGGAGATCAGCTTTTCCTCCCAGCCGGAACTGCCGGAGGACGAGGTTCTGGCTCAGCTCATCTTCAAGCGCAGCCTGAGCGAACTGTCGGCGACCCAGATCGCCCAGCTCGCGGCGGCGGCCGCAGAGCTCGCAGGCGGCGGCAACACCTCGCTTTTGAACAACCTCCGGCAGGCCACCGGTCTCGATGAGCTCGACATCGTCACCGATTCCGAGGGCAACGCGGCGGTGCAGGCCGGCCGGTACATCAACGAGAACATCTATCTGGGTGTCGAAGCCGGAGCCGCCGGCACCACCCGCGGCACCGTGAATCTGGACATCACCCCGAGCCTCAAGGCCAAGGGCAGCATCGGCTCCGATGGCGATTCCAGCCTCGGCCTGTTCTTCGAACGGGACTACTGAGTCAGCCGGGTCCGGCGGTTGCGCGCGGCCGGAGACGCCGGAGGCCCTGCATCGGCCGTCCACAGGCGCACCTCGCCGGCGGATCGGTCCCTTTCCATTCGCTGAATATGCGCACATATTGCACATAGAGAGCGCGAAGGTCCCGGGTGGGCGACTCCGGTCGACCCAGCCAGGGACCGCTCAGGGCAACCGTGGGGGAGACGGGAATTGACGCATTTCAGCGGACGCGTGGTCGTGGTCGGCTTCGGAACGATCGGCCAGTGTGCGCTGCCGTTGCTGCTCGACAGGCTGAAGCTGCCTGCCTCTGCCGTCACCGTCGTCGATCGGGACTCCGAGGCCGATTTCCGGGGCGGCCCGGAGACCGGCGAAGTCGCCTACCACCAGATGACGCTGACCCCCGACACGCTGGACGCGCTGACGGATCTGGTCGGACCCGGCGATCTCGTCGCCAACCTCTCCGTCGGGATCTCCTCGCTCGACCTGGCCGCCTGGTGTCAGGCCCGCGGCGCGCTCTACATCGACACCGCCATCGAGCCCTGGGAGGGCTTCGTCGAGAATGCGTCCGTGCCGGTGGCGGAGCGGACGGAATACGCGTTTCATCAGGCCGCCCGAGAGGCCGGTGCGGCGTGGCCGGAGGGCAGTCCGACCGCCCTGTTCACCCACGGCGCCAACCCGGGGCTCGTCAGCCATTTCGCCAAGGCCGGGCTGATGGACGTGGCCGAGCGGATGGGGCTCGAGACGCCGGTACCGGCCGACCGGCGCGGCTGGGCCGAGCTCGCCGCGCGCACCGGAACCAAGGTGATCCACATTTCCGAGCGCGACACCCAGATCGCGGAATATGCGAAGCGACCCTGGGAGTTCGTCAACACGTGGAGCATCGACGGCTTCATCGAGGAGGCGATGATGCCGGTGGAGCTGGGCTGGGGGACCCACGAACGCCGGATGCCGGCCGATGCCAGGGAGCACCGGAGCGGGCCACGCAACACCATCTATCTGGAAGTGCCGGCGGCGACCTATTACCTGTATTCCTGGGTGCCGGGCCACGGTCAGATCCTGGGTCTCGCGCTGCCCCACAGCGAGACGGTCACGCTCTCCGACCTGCTGACGCTGACCGACGAAAGCGGGACCGTGACGTACCGCCCGACCGTCGGCTTCGTCTATCTGCCCTGCGACGACGCGCTCACGAGCCTGCACGAGGTGCTGATGAGCGGCTGGCAGATGCCGGAGCGCCAGCGCATCCTGACCTCGGAGATCGTGGAGGGCGCCGACGAGCTGGGCACGCTGCTTCTGGGCCACGGCCTCGGCGGCTGGTGGCACGGCTCGCGCCTCGATATCGAGCAGGCGCGGCGGATCGTACCCCATTCCAATCCGACCGCGCTGCAGGTGGCCGCCGGCGTTGTGTCCGGTGCGATGTGGGTCGTGCGCAATCCGGCAGAGGGCTTCTGCGAACCGGAGGACCTTCCCTTCGACGAGGTCCTCGCCGATGCCCGCCCCTATCTCGGGGACGTCTTCGGCGTCGGAACCGACTGGACGCCGCTCGACAGCCGCGGCGGCCTTTACTCGGCCCCCCCAGCGCCGGACGCCCCGTGGCAGTTCGCCAATTTCAGGATCTGAGCGCGTCGGCGATCGCGGCACCGACCCCGGCTTCGTGATGGTCCGGGGCGGACCGGGGCACGATGGCGCGGACGGCTTTCGGCGCGATGCCGAAGCGGGCCGGCGTGGTGGTGAGCAGATCGCCATCGGCGCTGACGTCGTGGGAGTGGCGCGTTTCCAGGGTGACCTCGGTCGTGGAGAAGGTGCGCACGTTCTTCCAGTGTTTCTGGGTCCCGCGATAGAGCGACGGCACCAGCGCGATCAGCTCCGTCCAGTGGCGGACCTCCAGCGAGTAGACGTCGAGGCGGCCATCGTCCGGTTCGGCCGTGTCGTCGACGGTCAGCCCACCCCCATAGTGCCGGCCGTTGCCCACCGTGACCTGAATCGTCCGGACGCTCTCGGTGATGCCGTCGTGGTGAATGGTCACCGTATGGGTGCGGCTCTGGGCCGCCAGGCGCACAGCTGAAATGGCATAGCCCAGCACGCCCCAGCGCTTCTTCGCCTCCGAGGTCAGCAGACGCGCAAGCGTGGCGCTGAAACCGATGCTGGCGACATTGAAGAAATACAGGTCGTTGACGATGCCGAGGTCCAGCCTGCGCTCGCGGCCGTCGATGATGACTTCGGCAGCCTCGCGGATGGAAAACGGAATCTGCAGGGTGCGCGCCAGATCGTTCGCGGTGCCGAGGGGCAGGATGCCGAACGGGAGCCCGGTGCGCGCCAGGCCGGCAGCGGCCTTGTTCAGGCTTCCGTCGCCGCCGCCGATGATCACCAGATCCACGTCGGACGCATGGGCCTCGATTGCCTCGGCGCTTCCGGGATAGTCCTGCACGGACGCTTCAACCAGCTCGATACCGTTCCGGCGAAACAGCGCGAGGGCCTCGTCCACCGAGTCCGATCCCTTGCGGGCCTTCGGGTTGAGCAGGAGGAGCGCCCGCCGGTTCCGTTCGCTCGCCGGCGGTGTGCTGAGCGCCTCGTCCATCGACAACCTCTTTCCCGCGGGACACGGCGTACGCGGACCCGTCCGACGTTGCATAGCGCACAAAGGACCGCTTGCGTTCCCCTTTCCGACAAACGCGGTCTGCGAGGGGCAACTGAGGACGGTCGCCGATTCCGTCGGGGCCGGGACGCCTTCAGTTCAGTGTCGGCTGCTCGTCGGGGATGTCGAGGGAGAAGGCGGGGATCGACACCCGGAACCGGGAGCCGTCGACGGTTTCCATCTCGTAGGCGCCGACCATGATGCCGGACGACGTGGCCAGCGGGCATCCCGATGTGTAGGTGTAGGCTTCGCCCGGGCTCAGCACGGGCTGTTCGCCGACGACGCCCGGTCCGCGCACTTCCTGGACCTGGCCCCGCGCATCGGTGATGTGCCAGTAGCGGTTGATCAGCTGGACGATCTCGTCGCCTTCGTTGCAGATCTCCACGGTGTAGGCCCAGATATACCGCCCCTTCTCCGGAGCCGACTCGTCCTCCAGATAGTGCGGGTCAACCGTGACCCTCAGATTTCGCGTGACTGCTTCATACATCGTGAATCTCAATCGGTTTGCAGCGGCTGCAGATCAGCCTGCGCCGCATGCGCATTGACACAGATTAAACACCTCAGGCTTGCCTGGCGCTCGTTTCCGGGCAGCCCGATGACGATCGCTCCCGCCAAGCCTATGGCAGAATTGAAGAAATTATTTCCGCCGATCCTTCGGGCCTAAAATACACCGCCCGTCGGCTACCAAAACGCCGGGAATTTCGATCACAATTGTGTTTTCCCTGTGCCAATCGCTTCGACCGGGCGTAACGGGTTCGTTTCATCAGGAATCCACGATGGTCTATGTCTCGATAACCGGCCTGCGAATCAAGTCCCCGCTTCATGCCCTGCGCTTCTGGTGGCATGCGGTGGCGAGCATGGCGCAGGCGCGCGGCGCGGACGGAAACGTCTCGGCCGAAGCGCGCTCCATCGAGGGCGTGCAGCACACACTTTCGGTCTGGCGGGACCGGGATGCGATGATCGCCTACCGCAATTCCGGCGCACACCTGAAGGCAATGCGGGTCTTCCCGCGGATCGCCAGCGGCCATACGCTCGGGTTCGAATCCGATCGCGCGCCCGACTGGAGCACTGCGCGCGATCTCTGGCTCGCCGAAGAGGATCGGCGGCGGTCAGGATAGGGAGGAAGAGCCGGGCGACCCCCGATCCAGCACCTCCGACGCCGGGTGCATCTGCAAGCGCTCGACCGGAATCTGTCTTCCGCGCCGACGCGGTCGTCCTTTTCACCGCAGCCGAAAACGCACTACAGATGTCCGAAACTGGATCTGACGGTCAAGCAAGCGGCCGTCCGCGCAGCTCCATCAAGCGGTTCCCATGTTCGACGCCCGCCTGAGGCCCCTGATCGATCCTCCGCTCGACGCCATCGGGCGCCGCCTTGCCCGCATCGGCATGTCCGCGGACGGCATGACGATGCTCGGCTTCGCCTTCGGGCTCGCGGCTGCGCTTTCGATCGCCAACGGATATTTCCTGGCCGGCCTGGTGCTGCTGGCCATCAACCGCTTCGCCGACGGGCTCGACGGCGCGGTGGCACGCGCCACCGGCCGCACGGATCGGGGCGGCTATCTCGACATCGTGCTTGATTTCTTCATCTACGGCGCCATTCCGTTCGCGTTCGCAGTGGCCGATCCGGCCCGCAACGCGCTGCCGGCGGCCGCCCTGCTGCTCGCCTTCTATGCCAACGGGAGCGCGTTCCTGGCGTTTGCCGTCTACGCCCAGAAACGCGGGCTCGAGACCCGCGCCCAGGGGGCCAAGTCGCTCTATTTCCTGGGCGGCCTGGCCGAAGGCGCGGAGACCATCCTGGCCTTCGCGCTGATGTGCCTGCTGCCGGAGGCGTTTCCGCTGATCGCGCTGCTCTTCGCCGTCATCTGCGGCCTGTCCGCCGCAGCCCGGGTGACGCTCGCCACCCGGATGCTGCGCTCACCCGACTGAGGCAGCTGCCTTCGCGCCGACGCTGTCAAAGGCACGGGTCAGATCCGCGATCAGATCGTCGGTGTCCTCCAGCCCGATCGACAGCCGCAGCAGGCCCGGACCGATGTTCAGCTCCGCGCGCTGCTCGTCGGTCAGGCGCTGGTGGGTGGTGCTGGCCGGATGGGTGATCAGGCTCTTGGCGTCGCCGAGATTGTTGGAGATCTTGACCACGCGCAGGGCGTTGGACGCGGCAAAGGCGGCATCGCGGCCGCCCTCCACCTCGATCGCGATCAGGGTGCCGCCGCCGGTCATCTGGCGCCGGGCGATCTCCGCCTGGGGATGATCGTCACGACCCGGATAGATCACGCGCCGCACGGCGGGATGACCGGCGAGCGCATCGGCGACGGCCGCCGCGGACGCGGTCTGCTGGCGCACGCGCAGCGGGAAGGTTTCCAGCGATTTCAGCATGATCCAGGCATTGAAGGGCGACAGGGCCGGCCCCGTCTGACGCAGAAGCCCGTCGAGCTTCTCCGTGACCCATTCCTCGTCGGACACGATGACGCCGCCGAGGCATCGGCCCTGTCCGTCGACGTGCTTGGTGGCGGAATAGACCACCACGTCGGCGCCGAGCTTGAGCGGCGCCTGATGCAGCGCGGTGGCGAAGACGTTGTCCACCACCAGCCGGGCGCCCACGGAATGGGCAATTTCGGCCACGGCGGGCAGATCGACCAGCGACAGGGTCGGGTTGGCCGGCGTCTCTGTGAAGAGCGCCGTCGTGTTGGGCCGGACCGCCGCCTCCCAGGCCGACAGGTCGGTGCCGTCGACCAGCGTCGACTCGACGCCGAAGCGCGGCAGCAGGTCTTCCACGATGTACCGACACCCGCCGAAGAGCGCCTTGGAGGCAACCACATGGTCACCCGCCTTGACGCAGGCGATCATCGCGGCGGTGACGGCGGCCATGCCGCTCGCCGTCGCGCGTGCGGCTTCCGCGCCTTCCAGAAGCGCCATGCGGTCCTGAAACATCTGGACGGTCGGGTTGCCGTAGCGGGAATAGACGAAGCCGTCCGCTTCGCCGGCGAACCGGGCCTCCGCATCCTCGGCCGTCTCGTAGACGAAGCCCTGGGTGAGGAAGAGCGCCTCCGCCGTCTCGCCGAACTGCGAGCGCATCGTTCCTCCGTGAACGAGGCGGGTTGCGGGTCCGCAATCAGCGGGGAGCGACGAAGACGACATGGCAGGTCCTTTCGACTGACTCGGCCTTCGCCAAGAAGCGAAGGGAAAGCTGGGCGGGAAGGCGTGGACTTCCGACACCAAGCACGGACCGGGCCGAAGGGCGCTCAGGCACAAAAAAACCCGTTCGAACGGCGACCGGGGTGTTCCTTCACCCGGCCTCTTTAGCGACTTCTTTAACGTGGCTGCAAGCCGGCCGGCTCAAATGACCACGGGACAATCGGTGTTTACGCCCGGCTTTCCTTGGCGTCAATGCAGTCTTCGGGTTAGGTCATGGAGGGGGCGCACCCCAACCAGGCGCCAGGACGCATCGGGGACGGAACGGTTGTGACGAACGGGTCGGCGGGCATACTTCCAAGACAGGCGATCGACGCGATGGCGCAGACGGGCGCGATCGCGAGCGGCGAGGCCTTCGACGCCGACCAGATCCAGCCGGCAAGCCTCGATCTGCGTCTCGGTCGCGTCGCCCACCGCATTCGCGCAAGCTTCCTGCCCGGGCCGGACGTGTCGGTCGCCGACAAGCTGGAAGACGTCACCCTGCACACGATCGACCTGACCAGGGGCGCGGTGCTGGAAACCGGCTGCGTCTATGTCGTTCCGCTGATGGAGGCGCTCGACCTTCCGGCGGACGTGGCGGCGTCCACCAACCCGAAGAGCTCGACCGGCCGGCTCGACATCTTCACCCGGGTGATCGCCGATCGCGCCGGCGCCTTCGACCGGGTCCCCGCCGGCTATCGCGGCCCGCTCTATGCCGAAATCAGCCCGCGCACGTTTCCCGCCCTCGTCCGCACCGGATCGCGGCTGAGCCAGATCCGGTTCCGGCGCGGCGCGGCCACCCTGAGCGACGCCGAATTGACGGCCCTGCACCGCGCCGAGCCGCTGGTATCACCAGGCAACGCGGTGATCGACGCAGGCCTCCACCTCTCCATCGACCTGGAGACCAGCGACCCGAGCGGCGTCATCGGCTATCGCGGCAAGCGGCATACCGGCGTCATCGACGTCGACCGCAAGGACGGCTACGACGTCGCAGATTTCTGGGAGCCGGTGACCGTGCGGCCCGGCCGCGGCCTCATTCTTGATCCGAACGAATTCTACATCCTGGTTTCCCGGGAAGCGGTGCAGGTTCCGCCGTCGTGTGCCGCCGAGATGGTGCCGTTCGACCCGCTCGTCGGCGAATTCCGGGTGCACTATGCCGGCTTCTTCGATCCCGGCTTCGGCCATGGCGCGGCGGGCGCCGGCGCCCGCGCCGTCCTGGAGGTGCGCAGCCACGAGGTGCCGTTCATCCTCGACCACGGCCAGGTCGTCGGGCGGCTGGTCTACGAGCGGATGGCGGAGGCGCCCGACACGCTCTACGGATCGGGGCTCCGGTCGAACTATCAGGCCCAGCGGCTGAAACTCTCCAAGCACTTCCGCGCCGCCTGAGGCGGGTCTATCCGGCGGACGTGCCGGCGTCCTCCGTCGCCTTCCGCAGCTCGCCCCTCAGCTCGCCGATCTCGCCGCGGAGCTTTCGCATTTCCTCCGCGATCGAGGCCTGCTCGTCGTGCAGGAGCTGGCGTTCGGCATCCAGCGTGGCCTCGTGCTCCTGCTGCATCGCCGACACGATGATACCGATGAACAGGTTCAGCACCGTGAAGGCCGTCGCCATGATGAACGGCACGAAGAAGGCCCATGCGTACGGATATTCCGCCATGACCGGACGGACGATGCCCATGGACCAGGATTCCAGCGTCATGATCTGGAACAGGGTGTAGGCGGACGCGCCGATCGTGCCGAACCAGTCCGGAAAGGTCTGACCGTAGAGATTCGTCGCCATCACGGCGAAGACGTAGAAGATGATCGCCATCAAGAGCACGATGGAGCCCATTCCAGGCAGGGCGGCGATCAGCCCGCCAACCACGCGGCGGAGCGTCGGCACCACGCTGATCAGCCGCAGGACCCGGAGGATCCGCAGCGCACGCAGCACGGACGCGCCGTGCTGGCTGGGGAACACCGCGATCGCCACCACCACGAAATCGAAGATGCTCCAGGGGTCGCGGAAGAATTTCAGCCGGTGGACGTAGAGCCGAAGACCGATTTCCACAACGAACACCGCGATCACGGCGAGGTCGAGCGCGACGAGCGCGGGCCCGATGGCATCCATCACGGTGGGGCTGGTCATCAGGCCCAGAATGGCCGCGTTGAAGACGATCAGCCCGGCGATCGTCCACTCCCATCGGGAACTCTGAATAAGGGCGCGCACGCGGTCTCGTGTCGTCAAAGGCCTTCTCGCAATCACCGTTCGGGATGGACGGCAGGCCCCGGGGAGGACCCGGATGCCGGCACGGCACATTTAGGCGATTGTTTCGGCAAAACGAGAGGGACGTGTCAAATCCGCGGAGCGGATTTCAGGCCGGTGCGCGGCGCAGCCTGACGCGGTCTGCCCGGATCCTGCGCATCCGAGGTCCGACGCGGTCACCGGCGATGCCCGCCGGCCGCCGAAGGCGCTTGACAGCGCCGGTCGGGAGCGCTCTTTTCGGGACGAGCGCGGGCGTAGTTCAGTGGTAGAACGTCAGCTTCCCAAGCTGAATGTCGTCGGTTCGATCCCGATCGCCCGCTCCAGCCTTTCCTCCATGCCCCCGGGTCGCTTTTCGGGACCGCTGCCGTGAGCGGACCGCGGTCTACGCGACTTTCTTGATGTGCTGCAGGAAGGTGTTCATCTCCCGGCGCAGTTCCCGAAGAACCTCTTCCTGGGCGGCCAGATCCTGGGACGACTGAAGCACCCGCGATGCGGCCTGTTCGGTTTCGTTGGTGGCTTCGGACACCCGCGTGACGCTCTGGGCCATGTCGTCGGTGCCGCTGGCGGCTTCGTCGACGTTGCGCGCGATTTCCCGCGTCGCAGCGCTCTGCTGCTCGACGGCGGCGGCGATCGTCGTGGAAATGTCGCTGACCGTCCCGATCGCGGAATTGATCTCGTGATTGGCGGCCACGCTGCTGGCAACGGCGGCCTGGATGTCGGCGATCTGGCTCGAAATCTCCTCCGTCGCCTTGGCGGTCTGCTGGGAGAGCGTCTTCACCTCGGCAGCGACGATGGCGAAGCCCTTGCCCGCCTCGCCCGCGCGCGCCGCCTCGATCGTCGCGTTCAGCGCGAGGAGGTTGGTCTGGGATGCGACGGCATTGATGAGGCGAACGACCTCGCCGATCTTCTGGGACGCAGCCGACAGACTGTCCATCTGATCGCTCATGGAGCGGGACATCTCGACCGCATTGGCGGTGATCTTCGCAGCTTCGGCAACCCGTGTGTTGATCTCGTCGATCGAGGCGGTGAGTTCCTCGGTCGCGCTGGCCACGCTCTGCATGTTCGCAGAAGCCGTTTCCGCTCCCGAGACCGCATGGGTCGCCTGACCGCGGGCGCCGGCCGACAGGCTGGTCACCGACTTGGACACCGAGACCAGATCGTTGACCGAGGCGGAAACGGACTCCACCACCTGCGCCATCTGGGTCTCAAAGTTGTTCGCAACCTGCGAGAATTCGGCGTTGCGCTCCTCGATCAGCTCCGTCGCATGATTAATCGACTGGGAGGCTTCGAGGAAGGAGCCGACCATTCCCGTTTCGACGATCTTCCGGAAGTACTGGTTCCGGCAGACATAATCGAGACTGGCCTTGGATTCGCGGAGATAGGCGTCGGAGCGATCGATCAGGAGATTGATCGCATGCATAAGACGCCCGAGATCACCCGTATCGGTGATCCCGATAATGCGCGCCTCCATGTCGCCCTGGGCGACGGCTTCACAGACGGCAAGCGCTTTCTTGATGTCAGCGCTCGAATTGTTCCAAGGGTGCCACATTGGACTGACTGTACCAGTAAAAACTAAGCTGCGGTGCGCACGGAAGGCTGCGGG